>DASRLH010000485.1:0-3238 GCA_035648595.1 Tepidisphaeraceae bacterium | reverse complement strand
CCAACGAGAGAGGTGGCTCCACAAGCCTGTCGAGCTTCACCTCTGATCGCGATCTCTTTTTTGCCGTCGCGTGACGGCCGCGTAGAGTCCACGCGCTAATCGTGACTCACCGATTCATACATGGCAGTCTTTTCCTCCGCTTACCAACGCCCACCGCCCGATCGAGAAGCTGAGGAGAGCGGTGAATCATCCCAACCGCCTTTCCCGTTCCGGCAAAGAATTAGCCCTGTGTACGGCGGGCCGTGCCGCAGTTGCGCCACTACCCCGCGGAGTTGCCGCCACCATTCCGCATTCCGGACAGCGATCAATACTGCTGCGCAGGTCGTAGCCGCAGGTTAGGCAGCATCCGCGCCGGCGACGCGACCGACGGCGCAGGGGCTCGCGCAATCTGAGCGCCATCGGAATCGCACATACAACCGCAACCAGCCAGCAGGGCGCACCCACGATGTATATGGCCTCCGTGCCCGGCCCAGACGGACATTGTTCTTGAAACGTATAAACCCCAGTAAACCGATAGAGGGTTGGAAGAAGAGCAGGATCTTCGCCACGGCTGAAATCTACACCTGTTTCACGCTCCCGACGAAAACCCTCAGTCCACGCAAATTTTCTTTCGTCGGCGAGCCAACGCGGGTCAATTGGCGGCACAATGCGCACGACGAAAACCCGAAGTACATTGTGATATGACTCAATGCCTATTGAAGGAATCCTTTCGGAGCCGCGAAAATTTACCACCATTGGACTAAGCATCAGTCGCTCAAAGTCGTGCGGCCGCCAATTCCGGACACACAACACGACCGCCGCGATGCCGACCAAAAGTGACAGGACGGAAAACAATGTAAATATACGTTGACGCATCCTCCACAACTCGACAGCAGCCTCGTTAGGTAGCCTTCGACACCTTCCAATTGTTTATGTCATTCTGTGAAGTGGAGACTTGATTCACCGGGGGAAACGCTGGCGGCGTCGGAAGGGTTCCGCCAACAACGCTGAATACCCCGTCGCCAGGCGCGGCGGCCCCGTCCACCCACATTCCGCTCTTGTTCGGACTCACTGCGGATTTCGGCGTATAGCGGACAACGGGGAACCCCCTCCCGCCGATCGCAATCGCCGATCCGCTGTCGTCCATATGCCATTTCGCCTGCGCCAACATATAATACTGGTTGTTCGCACTGGCCTCCGGGTCAAGCGTTCGCGCGGCGACATATGTCATAAAGTCCTCAACGATGGATGCCTTTACCAATCGAAACCCTTTCGGCCCTGCGTCGAATGTCTGGAAAACCATTCCCATCGGTTGATCGACCGTATGAAGGTTAAAGTCCACCCCTTGCGGCTGTTTCAGCGCGCCCGTCTTAATAGCGCCCTTTGCCGCGTTCAGTGTGTCATAGCTGACCAATTGAAGAAATTTTTTGTCGTTCGCGTCTCGGGGCATATAGTTCCCCGCGTCGTACCAAGGCCACACGCTGTACAACTGTGGCTTCGCTCCGGTAGTCGCGGTCATCACATCGACGTAGTCGTTATTCTGCAACGGCGACGTTCGAATCAGGTTGTTCGCGTAGGTTCCGTTGATCTGCGTAACATGCACGGTCTGGACGTACCCTGCCTGGATATATTCCAACCCGCGCTGCTGCTTGAGAATTGGATCGAAATACCCCTGCATGGTAAGGGTGTTCGTGGAATCGATAACGTTGGTGCTCCCGTTCTGAGGCGCCTGGGGCTTGATGTGCAGCGCGCCTGCCGGTGATACGAGATTCAACGCCTCAAGGGGCGCCGTCGGGGCCTTAATCGCCCCGGCGTCCGCCGAGACTCCGACCACATATACGTTTCGCGTGCCCGAGAAACCTGTTTCGGGGGTATAGATCACCTGGGCCATCGCGGCCGCCGTCGGGAAATTCACGGTGATCTGCCCGTTGGTGCCCTTGTCCACCGGCTTTCCGCCGCTCCCGTCTGTGAAACTCCATGAGCCGAGCGCCGGGTCGGAAACGGTATACGTATAACTGCCATTTTGTACCACGTATTGCGGCCCCTCGATCGAGAAACCGCTGACGGACACTTCATCGACGGTATAAAATTGCCCCATCGGAATCGGCGCCGGACCCGCCGTGAGCGCCCACTGCAGATCGATCTTGCCTTGCCCGCCCCACTTGGCATTAATGTTCTCCACGAAAATGTTCAGATCGCCCCGCACCACCAGCAACGTCGTGCCGCTGACCACGGAGTTTATAAGATTCGGGCCGTTCCTGACCGGCGATTCGTCTGCCGCCAGCCAGACGCGAATTTCGGTGCTATCGAACGTGAGACGGTAGACGCCGCTGGGCCCAGTGCCATGGATGGTGAGGGGCAGCAGATCGTGCTCGGCCGGAATGCTCTTGGCGCCCTTGTAAAGAATATCAGATAATGGAGCGATCGAAGTGATCGGCTGCAGCGCCGTTGCGCCGACGCCGCTGGCTCTTTTGATCCCTCCCGTGAATGTTCCATTGTCGTTGTCGTCGTTGAGCAAAGCGTAACCACCGCTCGTATTCTTGGCGCTTAAGCTCAGCGTCTGTCCAGAGCCGTCCGTTGTTTGGATATCGAGAGTTGCGTTCTCGGCGTTAACATTCGCCGAATCACTCGCGCTCTGTGTTGCCGGCGAAGTCCCCGTGGTTGCCGTCGCCGTGATCGTCTGCGCGCCGGCCATCGCCGCCTCGATGAATCCGTTGAGCGTCAGCCACCCTCCCGACGCAATCCCGAACGGCAGCGTACTCGCGGCGATGGCCGCGTTCCCGGGGATGTAGTCGCTCAGCGACTTGGCCACACTCGCGTCTTTCAGCCATAGCCGGAGCGCGCCCGGCGGCGTGCCGCTGGCGCTGGGATCGGCGGCGCTATAGTCGAACTCGATAGTCGTCTTTGACAAATCTGTCGTCGCCGGGATGCGGAATTGGAAGGGCGTGAACTGGGAGCCCGCGACGCCCGCCGCCCAGTCGGCGTAGTCGGGAGAGCCGTTGCCGTTGAGGTCGTTGCCGTCGGCGATCAGGATCTTGCCGGGGGTACTGGTGGAGTACGGCACCGTTTGCAGGCGGTCTTCCAGAGGGGAGCCATCCGGGATGTTGAAGCCGTCGTTGTTGTCCGAGTCCACCAGCAAATCCACTTGCATCGGCGTGGTCACATCTGTCGTGATGATCGTGGAGTGGTTGTAGCCGCCTTCAAAGGTTTGTGCCTCCACGTAGTATGTCATCCCGGGAACCAGGCCCACGAAGGGAAG
>DASRLH010000484.1:0-2806 GCA_035648595.1 Tepidisphaeraceae bacterium | reverse complement strand
CCCCCGCCCCGCGCGCTGATGCGCCAGCGCCAGCTTTGCGTTGGCCTCCACATTCGCCCGCCGGCCCGTTTGCCGGGCGGCATTGATGGGCGATGGGTGGGGCAGACATTCCTGTCTGCCGTCAGATTGCGAGCCGGCGGCGTTGGAGCGCGCTGAGTGGGGCGGACATTCCTGTCTGCCATCAGGTCCCGAGCCGGCGGCGTCTGCGGGCTTTTGGTGGGGCGGACATTCCTGTCCGCCGTCGAATTGCGAGCCAGCGGCGTTGGCGTGCCCTAGGTGGGGCAGACATTCTTGTCTGCCATCAGATTGCGAGCAAATCCCCCGCAATTCCGCGCAATGCTCCAAAAAATCCTCCCCATCAAACTTCTCGAAATACTCCGGCAGCCGATTGGTCATCCGCCCCTTGGTGTGGCTGAAATTCGGCTCCTGCACCGCCAATATCGGCCGCGCGTATACCTTCATCAGCGTCGGATCATCAAACGCATCAAACAGATACCGGCACTCCCCGGCAGGCCGATCAATACAGGCGATCAGTTTCGGAATCGCCGCCGCCGTGACGGCATACGCGTGCAGATGATGCCCGCGCCGCACCCGCCCCAGGTTTTCGGTGATTGCCCCGCCGTCCTCCATCAGATGCAGCCCCAGGTAAAACACGTCCCACGCCGCCGCCCTAAGCTGCGGGATCATCCGCTCCATCCATTCCCCGGCATCATCCCGCAAGACAACGTCATCCTCGAAAATAATCGCCCGTTCGTGCCCGCGATCGGCGATGAGCTGGAGCAATGCCCGATGCGAAGCCGCGCAGGCGCCGAGGCTGGCCTTGCCAACGGAACCCGCCCCGGTCGCCGTTCCCTCCGGAGGAGGCAACGCCGGGAACCGCTCGAAGGGGATGCCGAGGCGGGTGAGCCGAGTCGATACGCGCGACATCCGATCCGAGTCGGAATCGAGATTGATAAGGTAGGCGTGTGCAAAGTATTCGCGAGGCGTCGCCATTGCTGTTCTCCTCCCGGCAAATCAAGCTGCCCCAAATTGCGCTTGGGGTGCGGCCCAACTGGCTCGCGGGTCAGTGACCGCGTGATTGCCCGCGGACTCGTTTATTTTGCCCCGACTATCCCGCTTGCGCGCTGCCTGATTGTCTACCACCAGCCGGCTTTGTTGGGCTTCGCGATTTCAGAAAGTCAATAACCGGAATGCACTTCGCCTCGAGCGCTAGGTCCAGGGGTGTTTTCCCGCGCGCGTCTTTCGCCCCTGCTTCGGCGCCGTGCTTAACCAGTGCCTTGACCGCCTCCAATGCCCCTGCGCTCGCTGCTAAATGCAACGGCGTCCGACCGTCTCGATTTGTGAGCTCGACCTGAGCGCCTTGGGAGATAAGGAACTCAATCACGTCGCTTTTTCCGGCGGCGGCTGCGGCGCAAAGCGGTGGAGCGGGCGAATGGGTGGGTTGGTTGACATTCGCGTGTTTTTTGATTAAGAAGCGAACGACGTCGAGATCACCGTGCGCGCTAGCAGCCGATATTGGGGAAATTCCACTGCGTGACGCGGCGTTCACACGCGCGCCATTTTCAATTAGGAGACTGACAACGTTTGTCTTGCCGTCGCTCCACGCCGTTGCAACGTGCAGGGGGGATCGGCCGTCTAGCGGTGCTTCATTTACGTCCGCGCCCTTTGCGAGCAATACGGCTACAACCGCCTCGTGACGGCACATTATTGCATCCATGAGCGGAGTCCAGCCTTTCCAGTCGCGCGCGTTAACGTCCGCGCCTGCCGTAATGAGGAAATTGGTGAGGTCGACCGCACCCGCTTCCGCGGCTTTCTCGAGCGGCGTCTCGCCCTCTTCATTGCGGGCATTAACGTCCCAACCTTGCGCAAGACGCTTCTTGATTGTCACGACATCGCCGTGCTCGGCGGCGGCGACGAGGTTCTGCTTGCTCACCGCGCCTTTTCCAGAGGTCTCGTCCACAACGTAAATACCTGATCCCTTAACGACTTCCCTCACATGCGCCGCTTGCGGCGCCGCACTCAAGCGGACGCCGAACGTGGTGGCGGCAATGCAACCAATAAGCCACGCTGAGCCCACGCGCCGGTGAAAACATCCGTTCACTATTGAGGGCTTACGCATCGGCGACATTGCGTTGGAGGTGTACAATAGTTCATAGCATAGTCCACACTCCGGGCAGCGCCCGGCGGACCCGCGCAGATCGTACCCACAATTCAAACACAGCCCTCTTTTCACCAGCCTACGGCGTGCGCGGATCGTCCGCGCTTTCGTTGCAATCCACAGCGTGTACGGGAGTAGTAAGAGAAACGCTGCCGCCAAGTACGATATCTGCGCATGAACATTTCCAGCCATTGCGGTCATGTTGCCTCCCGCGTTGATTTTCCGATGGCCTCGGTGCATTTCAAACAGCGTCAAATGGGGATTGGTCCTAGGCGAGAAGCGCCACCGTTTTCCAAGTCCCGAAATGGGCTCGCTCCAGTACCCTGCGCCCGTGGTCCCGGGCACGTCAATTCCCGGGCGCGCCAGCGCGGAACCGTTGCGCGCTTTCGCGCGATCGCCGCGCGCAAAATCATAAGAATAACTGTCAAACACCAATAGCCCATCGACTGATGCGTAGGTGAAAATAGGTGAAAAGGGGTCAGAAGCCAATTTCAACGAAATGGCTTTTGACCGGCTCTGTAGAAAACCTCATTAAATTAGCATAATGTTGTGCGTAATCACCCTCAGCAGCATATCCCGGCATCGGCTCCAATGACTGCGTCCGCGCAACGCCGAGCCCAGGTTTCGCTTGAGCATCGAAAACACCGT
>DASRLH010000483.1:0-13868 GCA_035648595.1 Tepidisphaeraceae bacterium | reverse complement strand
GTCCGCCCCCTCCCCGCGCCCCGAGCCCAAGCTCTCCCCGGCGATGCAGCAATATCAGCAGTTCAAGGCGCAGTATCCGGGGTACGCGCTGTTTTTCCGAATGGGCGATTTCTACGAGATGTTCTGGGATGACGCCAAGCTGGCGGCAAAGACGCTGGGCGTGGCGCTGACCAGCCGCAATAAGGGCGCGCCCGATGAGATTCCCATGGCCGGCGTTCCCTTTCATGCCGTCGAGGGATACCTGCGCAAGATGATCGCGGCGGGGCATAAGGTCGCCATCTGCGAGCAGATGGAGGACCCGGCCCTGGCCAAGGGCGTGATCCGGCGCGAAGTGGTCCGGCTCATGACGCCCGGCACGCTCACCGACGATCCGCTACTCGATGGCCGATCCGACAATTACCTGGCTGCCGTCGCGTTTCATGTGACCAAAGCCGACGGCTACCGCGCGGGGCTGGCGTGGGTCGAGCTTTCCACCGGCGCGTGCGTGGCGGCCAGCGGATCGGAGGGGCAAATGCTTGACGAGATCGCCCGCCTGCGCCCGGCAGAGGTGATCGTGCCGGAGATGGCGTCTGGCCGGCCGCACGAGATCGCCGATCGCATTAAGGCGCTGGGGATAAACGCGATCGCGGCGCGGCCCGGCTGGCAGTTCACGCTGCATCACGCCCGCGAGCAGATCGCCCGGCAGTGGAGCGTGAAGACCGCCGCCGGCTTTGGATTTGCCGACGATGATCCGGGCGTGTTTGCCGCCGCCGCGGTGCTCAGCTATTTGGAGGAGACGCAGAAAACCAGCCTCGCGCACCTGCGGCCCTTGCGCCGACATGTCGTCGAGGATCACCTGTCGATCGACCCGGCAAGCTGGCGCAGTCTCGAAATCGACCGCACCGTCCGCTCCAACGCCACCGAGGGATCGCTATTGTCTGCCGTCGATCGCACGCGCACCAGCATGGGTGGCCGGTTGCTGCGACAATGGCTCCGCTACCCGCTGTGCGATTTGGAGCACATCGCCGCCCGGCAGTCGGCGGTCGCCGCGCTGCTGGAATCGCCGGCGGTGCTCAAGGCGCTGATCGACCGGCTGGAAAACGTCTGCGACATCGAGCGGATCGTGGGCCGCGTGGCAGTGGGCCGGGCCGGACCGCGCGATCTGGCTTCGCTGGGCAGATGTTTGGCGTCGCTGCCGGGATTGCTCGATCAATTGGGGACGCTTTCCAACGCCAACGAAATCGCGCCCGAACTGGAGCGCCTGCGTCCGTTCTGTGCCCAGCAATCAACCTATTTGAATGCCGCCATCAAAAGCGAACCGGCGGCGCATCTGCGCGAGGGCGGCGTGATCGCCGACGGGTTTGACCCGGAGTTGGATCGACTGCGCGACATCGGCACCAATTCCAGTCAATGGCTCATCCGCTACCAATCCCGCCTGGCCGGCGAGTCGGGCATTTCCTCGCTGCGCGTGGGCTTCAACAAAGTGTTCGGCTACTACATCGAGGTCACCGAAACCCACCGCGCCAAGGCTCCGCAAGAGTGGACCCGCAAGCAGACGGTGAAGAACGCCGAGCGGTATATCACCGAGGAATTGAAGAAATTCGAGGAGGAAGCGCTGGGCGCGCAGGATAAGGCAATCGCGCTGGAGCAGTCGCTTTTCGAGCAGGTGCGCCAAGCGCTGCTGCCGGGGCTGGCATCGTTTCAGGATCTGGCTTATGGGCTGGCGCGGGTGGATGTATTGGCGGGCTTCGCGGCGCTGGCTGCCGAGCGGCGCTATTGCCGGCCCGCGGTGGTCGAGGAGCGCGTTCTGGAAATCGTGGATGGCCGGCATGTGGTCCTCGAACAGCAACTGGGCGCCGAGTTCGTCGCCAATGACACGCGCTTCGGCGCCGACGATTCGCTGGCGCTGATCACCGGCCCCAACATGGCCGGCAAAAGCACCTACATCCGCCAGGTCGCCCTCATCGCGCTGCTGGCGCAAATCGGCAGCTACGTTCCCGCCAGGAGCGCCACGATTGGGTTGGTCGATCGCCTCTTCACGCGTATCGGGGCCAGCGATGAACTGCACGCCGGGCAATCGACTTTCATGGTCGAGATGACCGAGACGGCCAACATCCTCAACAACGCCACCGACCGCAGCCTGGTGATCCTGGATGAAATTGGCCGGGGAACAAGCACCCTTGATGGCTTGAGCCTCGCGTGGGCGATCGCCGAGAACATCGCCTCGCAGGTGCGCTGCCGAACGCTGTTCGCCACGCATTATCACGAGCTGACGGACCTCGCCCAGCAATTTCGCGGCGTGAAGAACCTGAACGTGGCCGTGCGCGAGTGGGAGGACCAGGTGGTTTTCCTGCACCGCATCATCGAAGGCGGCACCGACCGCAGCTATGGCATCCACGTCGCCCGCCTGGCCGGCGTGCCCAAACCAGTGCTGGCGCGCGCCAAGGAATTGCTTTCGGAACTGGTCGTGCATCACGTCAGCCAAACCCGCCCCACGCGCAACCGCCGGGCGGATAACGACTCGCAATTGGACCTGTTCGCCGACCCGGCCAGAGAATTGCGCAAGGCGCTGATCGCCGTCCAAATCGACGAAATGACGCCGGTGCAGGCGTTCGATCTGCTGCGGGAATGGAAAGGGAAATGGGGCGGCGGTTGAGAGCGCCTGTCACGAAAAAACACGAGGAATTGCGCCAAGAACGCCAAGAGCGCCAAGGACGCCAAGAAGAGAAGAGCAAAAAAACAAAAAGTTAAAAAAACAAATCAAACGCTGGGGTGGAATGAGCCACACCCATTAGAATTGATCTTCTTGGCGGTCTTGGCGCTCTTGGAGTCTTGGCGCTTTCTTCTCCTCGTTCCCCGCGAAAGCGCGCAGCGACGTAATATGTGTCGGCGCTGGTGTTGTAAAGAAGTAGAACTGCCACGCATGAACGCCAATCGCCAAACCTATCTTCACGCGATCCGCACGGCGGTCATTAAACTGGGCACGCAACTGCTTTCCGATAAGGAAGGCCGGCTGGATTCGGCTTTCATCGGCACGATCGCCGACCAGGTGGCCGCGCTGCGGGCGCGGGGGATTCGGGTGGCGGTGGTCAGCTCCGGCGCGATCGGGGCGGGAGTGCGCGAGCTAAATCTGCCGCGCCGGCCCACCGATCTGGCCCGGCTGCAGGCGGTGGCCGCGGTGGGGCAGCGGCGGCTGATGGACACCTGGGCCGGCGCGTTTGCCGCACACAATCTGCCCGTGGCCCAGGTGCTTCTCACGCGCGAGGACGTGGATGATCGAACGCGGTTTTTGAATTTGCGCAACACCATGGCCGCCATTCATGAATTGGGCGCGGTGCCGATCGTCAACGAAAATGACACGGTGAGTACGGATGAGTTGGTGGAGATCAGCTTTGGCGACAACGATATTCTCGCCGCTCTTGTCGCCCACGCGCTGAGGGCTGATCTGCTGGTATTGTTGACGGTGGTGGATGGAATCCTGGACGCTTCGGGAAATCCCGTCCGGCTTGTGGAGCGCGTTGAAGCCGCGCGGGAGTTGGTCCGAACGGAGAAGAGCGCGCTGGGCAAGGGCGGCTTCGGCTCGAAACTGGAAGCGGCCCGGCAAGTGACGGAATTCGGCGAGGTGATGATCGTCGCCGACGGGCGCATGGAAAACATCCTGCCCCGTCTATTGGACGGCGAGGAACTGGGCACGCTTTTCGCGCCCGCGGGCAAAAAGGCCTCATCGCGCAGCCGATGGATCGGCAGCGCGCGGCCGGCGGGTGCGATCGTCGTGGATGAAGGCGCCGCCAGGGCGCTGATCGAGAAAAACCGCAGCCTGCTTCCCGCGGGCGTGCTGCGGGTGGAAGGCCAATTTCAGCGCGGCGATGTTATTGCGATTCAAACCGCGGATGGAACGGTCGTCGCCAGAGGCCTGTCGAATTATGCCGCCCCGGATGTCGATCGGATCCGGGGCAAGAAGTCCCAGGACGTGCGCGCCGCGCTCGCGAACGCGGCTTATGATGAAGTGGTGCATCGGGATAATCTGGTGCTGAGCTCGACAAAGTCGTAGTCTGAAGTCGGCGCCTTTCGATGGCCGCAAACGTGGGTGGCGTCGGTGAACTGCAACCAAGCGCGTCGCCACGCGTAGAAGCGGCGTCCCTGCCGCTTTTTTCGTCAGCAGGCGGCCGAAAAGAAAAGCGACGGGGACGTCGCTTCTACTTATTGGCCGCGGTAGTGACTGATGGCGATGGACAACAACCAAGCGCGTCGTCACGCGTAGAAGCGGCGTCCCCGCCGCTTTCTTCGTCAACAGGCGGCCGGAAGAAAAGCGACGGGGACGTCGCTTTTACTTACTCACGTAACGGAGACATCTCGATGGCCTTTTTCACAGTCGCAAGGGGCGTAATATCACTGAAGCATTCCGCGTTGCGAATGGCACTCGTTTGCTTGGCTGGCGTATTCGCCGTTAGTGGTTGCGAGCGCGCGACGGTTCAGCAGGCCCCGGCGCCAGCCGCGCCATCACTTACCAATCTTTCCACCGGCCGTGCCTTGGATCTCACAACGCCCGGCGCATCACAAAACGTAGGCAGCTTCCCGACGACCCTCATTGCCAGCCCCGATGGCAAATACGCGATTGTCAGTGACGCCGGCTTTCGCCAGTCGCTGTGGTCGATCCGCACGACCGATGGCAAAGGCGTATCGCACGTCGATTTCCGCCGAACCAGGGGCGAGCCGGCCAATGGCTTGTATTACGGCTTGGCCATCGCCCCCGACGGCGCCGTTTACGCGGCACAGGGCAATCATGATTCCATCGCCGTGCTGGCGTTGGGCGCGGACGGGTCGCTGGAATTGAAGCGAACCATCGCCACGCGAAAGGCGGATTTCCCGGCGGGGCTGGCGCTCGATGGGCGCGGGCTGCTTTATGTGACCAACAACGATCCGATCGAGCCCTCGGCAAAGGCAGGCGAGCCGCCTTCGAGTTTTCACCCCGAAGATCAGAAAGCCAAGGCCGCCGCCGTGGGGTTAAACGCGAGCGTTGCGATTTATGATGCGCAGCCCGGGAAGGAAGTGGGACGGGTGGAGTTGCCGGGCGCGGTGCCGGGCACGTCGGTTTTTCCGCTGTCAATCGCGGCATTGCGCGATGGCCGTCGCGTCTACGCGGCCAGCGAACGAGATGGCGGACTTTATGTGATCGATGCTTCGGACGCGGCACATCCCAAACAAGTCGGCTTCATCGCGACCGGCTCAAATCCCGACGCGGTGTTGCTGAACAAGGCCCAGGACCGCCTTTTCGTCGCCAATGCCGGCAGCGACACGGTTTCCATTGTGGACACCGCCGCCGACCGCGTCACGGCAACCGTGCTGCTGCGGCCCCAGATCGCCAAAAATCTGGCGGGCGCGACGCCGACCGGCCTGGCGCTTTCGCCGGATGAGAAGACGCTGTACGTTTCACTGGCCGACATGAATGCAATCGCGGTGATTGCGCTGGAACCAATAAACTCCCCATCGCTTCGGGGATATGTTCCGGCGGCGTGGTATCCAACGGCGGTCGCGGTCAGCCCCGATGGCAAGCAATTGCTTGTAGCGAATGCCAAGGGCACTCGAAGGCTTGTGCCGCACGATCAGCCCAAGGGCAAGGGACTGGGATCTCCGCTGGATTTGTTGGAAGGCATTGTCACGACGATTGCCGTCCCGTCGGCAAAGGAACTTCCCGGCCTCACGCAACGCGCCCTCGCGGCCGCCCGGCTGACTCCCGCCGACCTTCGGCAAGGCAATCCGCTGGCCGCGATCGGCCGGCAGGCGGGGAAGATTACGCACATCATCTATATCGTGAAGGAGAACCGCACATACGACCAGGTGTTGGGCGACGTGCCGGCCGGCAATGGCGACGCCAATCGGTGCATCTTTGGCCGCGACGTAACGCCCAATCAGCACGCCCTGGCCGAGCGGTTCGTCCTGTTCGACAACTTCTACGACAGCGGCGAAGTGTCCGGCGACGGGTGGACCTGGTCCACCCAGGCACAGGCCAACGAATACACCCAGCGCAACGTGCCGTACAATTATAGCAGTCGCGGACGGCGCTTCGATTTCGAGGGGCAGAACAACGATTACCTCACCGGCGGCTTCCCCGCCAAAGGCCCGGACGGTAAACCGCTGAGCCAGGATCCGCACTACGTCAACGGCGCCAAGGCGGTGCCGGATGTGGCCGAAGCGCCCGGCGGACATCTGTGGGACCTGGCCCGCAAGGCGGGTCTCACCTATCGCAACTACGGCTTCTTTACCAGCAACGGCGTGATCCGCGGCGGCAAAGTCATCCTCCCGGAAAACTACCCCTCCGCCGCCGGCCTTCAGCCCGGCGGTCACGATCTGGCGGGCGTTACGGACGTCGATTTTCGACGATTCGATCTGGACTATCCCGACAGCGACGGACGAAAAATGCTGGCCGAAAAGACCGGCGACAAGGGCTATCTCACGCCGCGTAAGAAGTTCGGCACACACGGCTCCCCCAGCCGGTTCTCAGAATGGAAGCACGAATTTGACGCGATGCTCTCGAAAGACTCGGCGGGCAGTGCGGTGCCGGCCCTGATGACCATTCGCTTCTGCACCGATCACACGGCGGGTTTGTCGGCCGGCAAGCACACGCCGCGCTCGATGGTCGCCGACAATGATTATGCCGTCGGGCAGTTGGTGGAGGCGGTGAGTCAATCGCCGATCTGGAAGAACACCGCGATCTTCATCATCGAAGACGACGCCCAGAACGGCCCGGATCATGTGGACATTCACCGCTCCACCTGCTTTGTGATTAGCCCGTGGATCAAGCAACACTCGATCGATCACGGCTTCCAGAACACGGTCAGCGTGATTCGCACGATGGAGTTACTGCTGGGCCTGCCGCCGATGTGCCAGTATGACGCGGCGGCAAAGCCGATCATGGATTGGGATTTTGCCCTCAAAAACGTCGAGCCCTATGCCGCGATCGCGCCAGATGCCAAGATCCTGCGTGAAGCCGTCCCCCGGCGCGGAACAGCCTCGGCCAACCCGAAACTCGATGCGTTTGTGAAACAGTCCCAGGGCCTGGACTTCACCCACGCCGACCGCGCCCCGGCGGAGGTTCTCAATCAGATCATCTGGGCCAGCGTTCGCGGAACAGAACAACCCATGCCTCCCACGCCGGCGGGGCCGATGGATGGCGTGAAGAAACAAAAGGACGATGACGACGATTGAGCGCCGCAGCCGGAATATTTGAAATTTTCATTTCCCATTGTGCCCCGGTGTGGTACAAAGTGTACTTGTGGCAGGCGAACTGCCTTGATGTACACGTCAGATTTTGACAGTCCATTGCGTGCCGTTGGATTCAGGCACGAGCGCGGACGGCGAAAAAGACCGCCCGCAAGGAGTAATCCGATGCGAAGACGTCATGGTTTCACGTTGGTGGAGTTGTTGGTTGTCATCGGGATCATCGCGCTGTTGGTCTCCATTCTGATGCCGGCGCTGAGCCGAGCGCGTGAGAGCGCCCAGCAGGTCAAGTGCCTGAGCAATCTTCACCAGCTTGCGTTGGCGGCGATCATGTACAGCAATGACAACCGGGGCCATTATCCCGCGCCCGCGGCGGGGAGCTTTCTTGACGACGATTGGATCGCCTGGGAGCCCGGGCGCCCACTGTCTGACAGCGCCCTGGCCCGGTTCATGGGCGGCGGCCCAAGCCACGCCGTGGCGGAGTTTTTCCGGTGTCCCTCCGACCATGATTTTGGCGAGCACGCGAACAGTTACATCTACAGCTATTCGGCCAATTGGATGATCCTCGAGCCCCGCGATCCGTCGAATACGGCTGGAGGATATGCCGTCAGTTGGTTCGATGCCTATCCCGGCGGCGATGCGCGGCAAAAGCCAACCCTGACATCGACGACGATCCGAAATTCAACCCACGTCATCATGTTCCTGGATGAAAGCAGCGCCACCATCGACGACGGCTGCTGGGCGCCCCAGCACTATTTCAGCGATGGGCACAACCTGCTGTCCAACCGGCACGATCGCCGCTCCGAAACCTCCAACGACCCGGATGCGGGGCGGGGAAACGCGGTTTTTTGCGATGGGCATGCGGAATTCATGCAGCGCATCGACAGCACCAAAATGGAATTCTGGGATCCCCAGAAGGACGGCGGGTGGTACACGGGGCCGTGAACACCATACGTGTGCCCCAGGTCGATATCCCATTAGGCCGTCGAGAAACCTTGTCGTATCACGGGCGTCCCGCCCGTGCGCGGCACTTTGAAAGTAACGATATCGCAATTTTTCGCCTTCCGCGCCATCCACACAACATATGCCTTGAAACATTGGTACATCCGTGAGAAGGGGGGATTTTATTTTGGAGGATCAATATTATGAAAATTCGCAAAATGTTTGCCGCCATCGTGGGGATGGGTCTTGTGAGCGCGGTATTCGGCGGGCCGCCGGCGCCTCTGAACGTGGTGAAGGAGCCGAGCAAGGAGCCTGCCGTGTCGAAGGATAATCAGGCCGCGGGCCCCTTGGATTTTAAGGTCAAGGACATCCACGGACAGGATGCGGACCTGAGCCAGTACAGGGGCAAGGTGGTGATGATCGTCAACGTCGCCAGCAAGTGCGGCTTCACGCCGCAATACAAGGGACTTGAGGCGCTGTACAAAAAGTACGCCGACAAGGGCTTCGTCATTCTCGGATTCCCCGCCAACAACTTCGGCCATCAGGAGCCCGGCAGCGATCAGCAGATCGAAAAGTTCTGCACGAGCAAATACGACGTGACGTTCCCGATGATGTCCAAGATCAGCGTGCTGGGAGAGGACAAGGCGCCGCTCTATCAATACCTGACGGAGAAAAAGACGTCCGGCGATTTTGCCGGCGAGATCGGGTGGAACTTCAACAAGTTCCTGGTGGACCGCAACGGCAACGTCTTCGCGCGCTTCGCCAGCCAGACCAAGCCCCAGGATGGCATCGTCACGCAGGAAATCGAAAAAGCCCTGGCGCACAAGCCGGCTAATGGTGGAAAGTAAAATTGAACGGACCGCGAGCAATCAAGGCGAAGATTCACCACTGAGGCACGGAGACACTGAGGCGGCCTTTAACTACGTTGGCAGGTTCGCCATACACAATAAACAGGTTTGCTCGCGAGGCGGCATGTCGCGTCGAGCGCGCCTCCGTGCTTCGGTGTCTCTGTGGTTTTCTTTTCTTTGGTGGATTTGAATCCTTTTTGGAGACGCAATGACGATCGGCCGACTTGTTTTAGTTGGGGCGTTCGGGATTTTTCTGACGGGATTTGGGGCGCGGGCGGCCCAGGTCGGCGGCGACGGCGCCTCCGCTCCGCCGGCCGCGGCCGCGGCACCGGAAACGCCCAACGCGGGCGTTGAAACCCTCGAAGCCGGCGACGGCAAATATCAGATCACCCTCAATACCACCGACGCCCCCGATCTGACCGAATGGGCCAAAACCAAGCTGGCGCCGGTCGTGGTGGCGTGGTATCCCAGGATCGTGAAGATGTTGCCCAGCGACGGCTTCGAGGCCCCCACGAAATTCAGCATCACCTTCAGTCCCAGATATCATGGCGTGGCCGCGACCGGCGGAACACGCATCATGTGCGCCCCCGACTGGTTCCGACATAACCTCGACGGCGAAGCGCGCGGCGCGGTCGTGCACGAGATGGTGCACGTCGTGCAGCAATATGGCCGCGCCCGTCGCAATAACCCCAACGCCACCCGCCCGCCCGGCTGGCTGGTCGAGGGAATCCCCGATTACATCCGCTGGTATTTATACGAGCCCCAATCCCACGGCGCCGACATTTCGCCCCGCCGGGCCGCCCGTGCGAAATATGACGGCAGCTACCGCGTATCCGCCAATTTCCTCAATTGGGTTGTCAACAAGTACGACAAGAAAATCGTCGCGGAACTGAACGACGTGTTGCGCGCCGGCAAATACGATGAGAACATCTGGAAGGAACGCACCGGCAAGACCGTTCAGGAATTGGGGGATGAATGGCACGCGGGCTTGCCGAAACCCGCGGCCCTGGCCGCCACGGTTGATCCAGCATCTACCGTTGCCAAGGCCAGCACGGATGCCAAAGTTACGGCCAGTGCACAACTCGCGGCCGATGCCCAGTCAGGCGCCGACTCCGCCCCCAACACGCTCAGCGACGCTCAGAAACAGGCCGGCTGGAAACTGCTCTTTGACGGGAAGGACACCAAGGGCTGGCATACCTTCCGCCGCAAGGACGTGCGGCCAGGGTGGGTGGTGAAAGGCGGCACGCTCGCCTGCGTCGATCCCCACAACGCCGGCGACATCTGCACCGACGACAAGTTCGGCTGGTTTGAGCTGCAACTCGACTACAACATCTCCCACGCCGGCAACAGCGGCATCATGTACCACGTTGCCGACGTCGGCCGTGCGGTCTGGGAAACCGGCCCCGAATTCCAGCTTGAGGACAATACCGCGGCGGCCGACAAGATTCGTTGCGGCTGGCTTTACGCCCTCTATCAGCCGCCGGTGGATCCGAAGACCGGCAAGATTTTGGACGCCACCAAGCCTGTCGGCCAGTGGAACCATGTTCGCCTCCTCCTCACGCCCGAAAAGTGCGTGCATGAAATCAATGGCATCAAATACTTCGAATACGTTTTGAACAGCCCCGATTTCAAGGCCCGTGTGGCCCAGTGCAAATTCGCATCCATGAAGAACTTCGCGAAATTCCCTACCGGCTATATCGCCCTCCAGGGCGACCATGGGCAGGTGGCATTTCGGAATATCATGGTGAAGCCGATTGAGGAGAAGTAGTAAGTTTTCGGAGCGGTGAAGACCTGGGGGGTATTGCTTGATCAACTGCAAAAAGAGAGCGGGCGCCTGGGGCGCCCGCTCTCTTTTTTGTGTCGTTGTTGGATGCGTCCGCGTTTGTTCGGTTAACGCAGGGGCCGGTGAATTCCACGCGTGTTTGCATGGTCAGTGAAGTGACCACGCCCGGCGAAGCGTTTCGGTAATTCTGCGCTCTCGCGGACTATCACGTTTCTATTGGATTATCGCGTTTTCTTGCGCGAGTCGTCCATCAGCAACTCTCCGCCCCGCGCCAGTGCGCTGGCCCGCGTGTCCGGGGGAATGGTCTCCCCAGCCTGGGCGAGCATCCGCACCGCCTGCCGGCGCACCAGCGCGACATTCATGTATCGCCCCGGACAATCCGTGCTCTTGGTGTCGCGGTGGCCCAGCACATGGTCCGCCGGGATGTGGTATGTGTACATCAGGTAGGATACGAGCTTGGTCAGGGATTTGATCTGTGCCGACGTGGGATGGGTGACGTCGAAATTCCCGACCAGGCAGATGCCGATGCCGTCCCGGTTGAATTGCTCGCTGGGCGTCTTGGCATGCGCGCCCCATTTCTGCTTGGGCCACCGTGAACCGACTTCGACCCGGCCATCGTGGGTATCGGTGCCGTTGCCGATCACGAAGTGATATCCCAGTTCGTCCCAGCCTTTGGCGCGGTGCATCCGATCGAAGGCGACCGCTCCGCCGGTGGGCGTGGCGCTATGGTGGATGACGATCCATTTCCAATGATGTGGCGCCGCATACGGCACCCAGGCGGAAGGAACATCCGCCCGGGCAGTCGAGCGAGGCGCCGGAACGACCGCCCGCGCCGGTGGCGCCGGAGTCGGCGCCACCGGTGGAAGCGTCGCCTGCGCCCGCGGGCCATACCCCGGCTCCTGGAGGTTTGGGCCGCTGAAATTGGGCGCGGGCAGGTTTTGGGCAACCGAAGCCTGCTGCGCGGGCGACTGACATCCAACCAGCGCAAGCAAGCCGGCCAGAACGAGGGGAGTGTACAGCTTAGCCATCCTTGGCACCTGTTGAAGAGGAATGGGCGACCGCCAGGCAATCCGTTGCCGCTCCGTCGGCCCACTATGGGCTTACGTGGCGATCTGGCCTGGGTTCCTGTTGTATCGGACGCAGACCGGGAAATCCAGTAGGAGAAGAGAATGGCGACGCTTAGGGGTTTATAGTCGAACGAAAAACCCCGAACCCGGATTATTAACCACGAAGTCACGAAGGCACGAAGAAATACATTCTGAGTCAGCACTCACATTCGAAAACCCTTTCAATCGAAAGTCGCACAGCTTGCCCGCTCGGAGTGTCTTCTTGATTTCGTGATTAATCATGCATTTCCCGGGCTATGTTCGCGCATTAAGTTTTCGCAGCGATTGGATCCCCGCCGAGTCGCTCACGGCCTCGATCGCATATTCATAAAGCTTGCGGCCCCCCGCCTCAATCACATCCATTCGCCCGTTGGCGCGATCGTCCCAGCGTCCATTGACGGTGCCGTTCATCGGCTCCAGGGCGGTCACATACTCGTTGGGGCCAAAATGCTGCCAGTTGCCGCAGCGAGGGAATTGGCGCGTGTTGTAATGAATGGCGGCGCCGAGGCGCAGCTTTGGGTTCACGATGCCGACCGTGACGCGGCCCGTGCGATCGATTGGCCTGGGATACAAATGCGCGACGGCAGACGCGGGCCCGCGATGGTCTTCGCGCGGATTGGGGATGCGCTTGTAATCGACGCCTTGCTTGAATCGGGCGATGGATTGGGGCGCATCGGTCGGCTCCATTTTTGGCGAATCGAAGCACAACTCCGCGCCGCCATCCACCAACGGATAGCCGAAGTTGATGTGCAGCAGCCAGGCGTGGGGCACGGCTTGATTCCCGGCGTTGAAAAAGGCGTCGCGGATTTCGATCTTGTTGCCGGCCAATTCGGAGGTGATGGTTCGGCGAAGCTCGATGCACGGGCCGTACAGCGATCCATATCGCACCAGCCCCGTGATGCTCATTCGCATCCGCCCGGCAGCGGGATCGGGATTGATCACGGATTCAAGCGTGGCAGCCGAGTTGGAGTGCGGACCATGCAATCCCAACTCCTCCCCGCCATCCATGCCCGGCGGCCCGACATTGGTTGGCCCGCAACTGGTCAGCAGTCCGCCGGCAAATCCCTTGAGCCAATCCAGCCCCCGATCCATTCCCCGGCTCGGAGCAGCGGGGCCTTTATGCGTCAGGAAGGCGAGGCTGTGCTGATGGAAGAAGGCCTGATCGATATCCAGTCCCCGGTCCACCAGCACGCGATAACGGAGTCCGCCCCCGGTGTTGACGCACAGCGCCCGAACGCCGCGCCCGGCTCCGTCATCAAGGGTGTATGCCTCGATCCCGCCGATTTGCGCTGCGTTGATGAATTTGGAAAGGTCCAAACCCTGGATTGCCGCCGCCGGGCCCCGGCCGCCGGGCCGCTTTTTGTCAGCCATATCGCTCCCACTGGCACGAGCCCCAATCGCTACCTCTATGAATGAAACCACGATTCCCTATGCGGCAGGCGATTTTGGGCGCTAGAATACCGGCGTCGCACCATCAAACAAGGAGTTGCCGTGCCCGTTTACGAATACACCTGTCAATCCTGCAATAAGAAGTTCGATCAACTCGTCCGCACCATGAGCGCGGCGCCCGCGTCCAAATGCCCCGAATGCGGCTCGGCAAAGACCGTGCGTGCCCTGAGCGTATTTGCCGTCGGCGGCGAATCGCCCAAGTCGTCGGCCTCCAGCGAGCCTCCCATGTGCGGCCGTTGCGGCGAGGCCGAGGGCTCGTGCGGGATGTGACGGCCAGACGTTGGAAACCGCACCGCCTCAGCCGTTTACAACGTCGCGGATGTCCGGAATCAAGCCCATCAACGTATCACGGGCGTCCCGCCCGTGCAGGGTGCTTTGGGGTTGGCAAAATCGCAATTCCTCGACCAACCCGCCATCCGCACGGGCGAGACGCCACAGGCGTCCGGGATATGGCAAGTTTACGCGAATGGGTTCCAATGAGCCAAGGGAGAGCGTGGACAATAGGCAGGGGATCGCAGCGACGGCGGTTCCATGCGCGCATGC
>DASRLH010000482.1:0-2119 GCA_035648595.1 Tepidisphaeraceae bacterium | reverse complement strand
CCCGGATGCCGGGCCGCGCCAGTCCCGGTATCAGGTGATCTTCCGCCAATCCGTGCTCGACGAAATTCACGCGCACGGCAAAGCCTCGCCCGAATGCGAAATCTGCGGCGTTTTGGTCGGCAACGTCTACCAGGACCGCGTCGGCCCCTGGGCCTATATCGATGCCTCCATTCGCGGCAACGGCGCGGTCGGCAAGCAAACCCAGGTCACAATCACTTCCGATACCTGGTCGCGCATTCACGAAACTCTCGAAAGGGATTTTCCCGGCCGGCAGATCGTCGGCTGGTATCACACGCATCCGGGCTTTGGCATTTTCCTCTCCGGGATGGACCTGTTCATTCAGGATAACTTTTTCAATCAGCCCTGGCAGTTCGCGTTTGTATATGATCCGATCGGCGGGGACGAAGGGGCGTTCATCTGGCGGTCGGGGAAATCCGAGCGAGAGCCCTTCCTGATCGAGAAGGATACGAAAGCGCCCCCCGCCGGCGCCGCAACCGGCGCAGCTTCCGGCGACGCGGTGGCCGAACTCTTGCAGCGCGTGAAGAAACTCGAACGCCGAATGGATTTCGTCCTGACTGGGTTCCTCGTTCTGATACTGCTGGCGTTGGTCGCGCCGCTGGTAATCTTCTTTATCGGCCCGGACAATCTGAATCTGCCGATGCTGCACAAACATCCACAGGGCACACAATCACCGGCGGCCACGCAGCCAACCGTCATGCCCGATTCAACGCCGGTGCCCAAGCCCAATTCTGCGCCGGTTCACGCGCCCGCGACACAACCCGTTTCAGCGAGTCACCCATGAGCGACAACAAGATCACCATCAATTGGGACGATTTGCAGACCCGGCGGGTTGATAACCGCCTGCGCGAGCAGCAGGCGATGGATCGCAATCGCTCCTACGCGCAAATGCGCGACGATGCCCTGCCAACGGCTTGTGCCTCGCCCAGGGGAAGCATCTGGAACAATGCCATCTTCACCATGGCGTTCTTCGGATTGCTCGGCGGATTGCTGGCGTGGGGAACCTCCCTGCTCGTGCAAAGCGATTCGATCAAGCCTCGGCTTGGCGCGCTGCTTCATTATGATCCCAACGCGCGCCAGGAATCCGCGAAGCTGATCGCTGAAATGCAGAATATCGAGATGGGCCATGAGACCGGCCATTTCGACACCGGCCAGATGAACGCCGCCCTCGACGATCTTCGCGCCACCGGAAGCAATAATCCGTATTTCATGCTTGCCATCGATCCCAAACTCAACGAGAAGCAGCGCACCGCGAAGCTGATGGAAGTGGAAAACGACGAACGATTTCCCATCTTCGTCTTGAACGTGGCCGCCTACGGCTTATGCGGAATGATGATCGCCATGTGCCTGAGCATTGCCGAGCCGCTCACTGGCCGCAAGCTGCGCGCGGCGGTGGTGTATGGCTCGGCCGGCGCAGCATTGGGCGTCTTGGGCGGCGTGGCCGCCGCGTTGCTCACCGACCGCATTTCCGCATGGGCCGGCGCGCTTTCGCGGGGGCAGGAGGACTGGGTGCGAAGCCTGGCGATGCACGCCGCCGCCTGGGGAACGCTTGGGCTTTTCCTGGGATTGGGCTCGGGGCTGTTGCTGCGGAGTACCAGGAAATTGCTCATCGGCCTGGCTGGCGGGTTGCTCGGCGGATTGATCGGCGGCGCGCTGGTCGATCCCATTCAATCGCTCTCTCACAACCCGCGAATTTCGCAACTGGTGGCGCTGCTGGCCATCGGCCTGGTGGCCGGGCTGGCTAGCGGGTGGATCGAGGACGTGGCCAAGAACGGCTGGCTGAAAGTCGTCACCGGCATCATCGCCGGCAAACAGTTCATCCTGTATCGCAATCCCACCTACATCGGCTCCTCCCCCGACTGCCAGATCTATCTGTTCAAGGATCCGCAGGTCGGCAAGCGCCACGCCGCCATCCATCTGCTTCCCACCGGCATCGAAATTGAAGACCTTCCCCTGGGCGCCAACACCCGCGTCAACGGAAAACCCGTGAAACGCGCCCGAATTAAAAATGGCGACAAAATCGAAATCGGCGCCACCGAGTTCCGCTTTCAGGAAAAACGTCCCGCCGCCGGGCACTGATTACTAGAATTTCCGACATGCC
>DASRLH010000481.1:0-4597 GCA_035648595.1 Tepidisphaeraceae bacterium | reverse complement strand
CTCGGGGGGGGGGGGCGCAAGCGCCCGCTGACCCGCGCCGCCCGGTTTGCCGTTGAATCACTGGAGAAACGCGTGCTGCTCAGCGCCTACAGCAGTGCCGTGCTCGCGGACCATCCGGGCCTTTATTACCGGCTCGGTGATACCGCCACGACCGCTGCCCATGACTCCAGCGGCAATGGATACGACGGAACCTACAGCGGCGCGGTCGCGCTGGGGCAACCCAGCGCAATCCGTAGTGACCCTGACACGGCAATTGCGCTGGCCGGCACCGCAGGAATGGTCCAAGGGCCAAATCCATCAGCGCTCAAACTTGCCTCGCAAGGGACGCTCGAATGCTGGATCAGTCCTGACCCAACGCTAACGTCCACCTCCCGCTTCCTAACGCAAAGCGATCAGAACGTCTTTTGGATCGGAGTCAATCCCGCCACCGGCGACATCGCCGCCAATGTCTACGATGGGACGGCCAACCGCATCGCCGACAGCGGCGTCAGGGCCGCGTCCCTCGTCGGGTCGTGGACGCAGGTCGTTGGAACATTCGATTCCGCCAACGTGCGCATCTATATCAACAGCACATTGAAGGCGACGGCCGCCGCGGGCCCTGCCTATTATGGCGACACCAGCTACGCCTTGGTCGTGGGGGCGTACGGCGACGGAAGCGGTGGTTATTACAAGGGAGGGCTCGACGAGGCCGCCCTTTATGCCGCCGCGCTCTCGGCTGCGCAAATCCAAACGCACTACAATGCCGTGCCGCTGGGCGCAATCACGCCAGCCCCCAGCCACACGCTCGACGCGGGCACGCTTCCCACCAACGTGGACGAATCGGAGATGATGACCGCCATCGATCCGACCAATCCGCTCAACAGGGCCATCGCGGTGAGTCAAGGAGAATTTCAAATCATCGCATACACCAGCGCTGACGGCGGCAATACATGGCAGCCGTCGCAGTTCAACGTGGACGGAACGGAGATGACGTACATCGGCGCGCAAGATCCCGGCATTGCGTACGACGCAAACGGAACTCTGTTCCTCAGTTTCCTGGGCCAGCTGGGGCCAGCGGGGGGTCTATGGGATACTTACGCTCCTAACGGCATCAATGTTATTGAGAGCATCGACAAAGGGAGGACCTTCGGCCCGGTTCAAAATTTTGGCGGAAACAACGGGGGGCGCGACAAGGACATGATTGCAACGGGACGCGATCCGACTACCGGCAAGCAGGCGGTTTATGTAGCATTCAATGGCGGTGCGGGGCTGACGGTTTCGGGTGGTCTTGACGATGGCTCAGGGAGTCTCGTTTCGATCACGCGCGATGTCGCGGTTGACCCGGCACTCATCGCCGACGTTGCCGCACCTGTGGTTGGCAACGCGGGCCAGTTGTATTTGATCAGCGGGGGCGGAATACCCACCCGCCAGAACTCAATCTATTTCGCTCGCGCACTAAGTTGGCAATGGGGCGTCGGCGGGACATTCAGCACGCCGGTCACCGCATATACATCCCGCATCCCAACAACATACCCGTTTGTGCCCCCCGCGTCCCCGAACCATGGAATTCTCGTGGGGTATGGCACGGCGGACATAGATCGGAGTGCGGGCCCTTACGCCGGCACACTCTATGTCGCATTTATTGAGCCGAGCAGTTCGGCGTTTGCTTTATTACCGCACCCTGATCCAAACCCATTCACCAGCGTGGAAGTGATTGGATGTCCAAATCCCGACTCAAGCCAGCCGACCTGGAGCCAGCCGGCCCAGGTCGATCCCGCCAACGCGGCGACGACGCAGTTCAATCCGTGGGTCAGCGTCGACCCGATCACCGGGACCGTCGGGGTCTCATACTACACCACCGACGGCAATGCCACCGCTGATTACGTCAATGTGCGCCCGCGACTGGCGGCGAGCCTCGACGGCGGACAAACCTGGGTCACCTCCAACCTCACGTCCCAAACCACCAACATGACGTACGCCCAGAGTTTCGACTTTGGCGAATACATGGGCCTCTCGCTGTACAACGACCAAGCTTTCGCGAGTTGGTCGGGCATGGATCCGAACGATCCAAACGACGTTTCGAATATTTATGCCTATACCACGACAGCAGCCATTCAGGGCGCCCCTTCGCTCGTGTCGGCGGTTTCGCGCATGATGCAGGGCGCCGTGGGAAGTTTCGACATTCAATTGCCACAATCCGGCGCGACCGGGATCGAGTGCCGAAGCGTGGCCGGCGGAATGAAGTTGGTCGCCACCTTCGACCAGTCCATAGCCAGCGCCACAGCGGCGATCACCTCAGGCGTCGCGTCAGTTTCGGGCACCCCGATCATCGCCGGAGATCAGGTCATCGTCAACCTTGCCAGCGTGGCTGATGCGCAGGCGCTGGTACTCACGCTCTCGAACGTGACAAACGCCGCCGGCCAATCGCTTGCGTCGACGAATATCGCCTTCCGTGTTCTCAAGGGGGATGTGAACGGCGATGGCGTCGTGTCAGTGGCGGACTACAACCTTGTTCGGTCCGAGCTCACGGTGCCGTACGTCAATTCGGCCCAATTTCGGGCGGATGTTAATCTCGACGGACGCAATACCGCGGCGGACGCGCTCGTCGTGAGGTCACTTGAAGGGCATTCGGTAGCCGGCGGCCCCACGTTCGATGCGCCGCCGACCATCGCACCGATTGCGGGCCCCGATTACCTCACCGTGACCTCCGGCCAGTCTTCCAGTTTTGTATTTGCCATCGGCGATTCCGGGTCGAACCCCACCACGCTTTGCATCCAATCGGTAACGTCTGACAACCAATCGCAGATGCCCAACGCCGACATTTCAGTCAGCGGGACAGGCGTTTTCAGGACGTTCCTCTTTTCGCCTCCCGCCGCGCTCCTGAATACCATGAACGTCAACATCACGATCGTCGTGTCGGATGGACTTGAGTCCACCGCCATGACCTTCGCTATCACGGTTCTCAGCGACCCGAATTACACCTGACCTCGGCGTGTAACGGATTCATGTTAAGATGATTTTGGTTGAAGCAGCACCTCACAGGAGAACCCGTGAAAAGATTGAATGCCCCAAACGATTCTCGAGAAATATACCCACGTTCCTGTGCGACACTTCTTCACCGGAAGGCTTCGTTATTCGGCGCGGCGGTCGTTCTGTGCTTCGTCGGCGTCTCGCAGACGCCGGCATCGCAAACCGCCTTCGACAGCGCCGGCGATTCCGCCTATAACACTGGCTGGCCCTTGGGAAGTAACGGGGGTTATGGGTGGGCCGGCGGATGGGGATTTGGTGCGCAGCCCGTGGAGCATGTCATCGGGTCCTCGACGGCGGGCGGGTTTGGCGATATCAACTCGCCAAGAACTCCCAACGGGCGCTCGTGGGAACTCGTCTACCAAGGCGCCATTCGCTATTTCAGCGCTCCCCTCCTGGTGGGCCAGAGTTTTTCGGCGGATCTGGCGGGTACGGGCGGCTGGGATATGATCATCGCCTCGACCTTCCATGACGTTGCCGACGTGCGTTCTGATGGTTCTCAGTACCTAGTCTATGGTGCCGTCACCATAACGGACACCGGTGTTCCGGTCACGTCAGCGGCGCTGCATTACTCCCTGACGGTCCTGGACGCGACCACGTATCAGGTCTCGTTGTCGCTTCTTGACTCTCGCACGCCGCTTTTCCAAATGACGGAAACAACTCCGTACGCGCTTGCATTGGACAGTTTTCAGCCTGACGGCGGAGAACCGTTTTATTTCAACAATATTGAGATTACGCCGGAGCCGTCGGTAGTTGTGTTCCTTGGATTGGCGGGGCTTGGTTTTCTATGCGGGGGGCGCCGGATAAGGTCAGCCGGGTGTTCGATCGCATAATGGGAGGCGGAATTCTATCAATGGTGACCGATAAGGGGATAAGGACATATATTGGCGTATCAGCCTCTCGCGGATAACCTGTCGGCATGCCAAGAGTCGCTCGTGTCTCGCCCGGCGGGATGATCTTCCACTGCCTTAATCGCGGCAACGACCGGCGTGCGGTGTTTGACGATTCGGGCGACTACGCCGCCTTCGAGCGGGTGTTGGAAAAGACGCTGGAACTCGTGCCGATTCGGCTGCTGGCATACTGCCTGATGCCCAATCACTGGCACCTGGTGTTGTGGCCGCGAAAGGATGATCGCTATTTTTTGGTGCTGTCGCGGTATGTCGAACGCAATGCCCTTCGCACGAATCTGGCGGCCAACGCGCAGGACTGGCAATGGAGCAGCTTGTGGCGGCGTGAGAACGGATCGCCCAAGGAGCGCGGCATCCTAAGCGAATGGCCGCTGCCGCGGCCGTCGAATTGGGTACAATGGGTCAACGAGCGGCAGACGGACAAGGAACTGGAGGCGATCCGTGAATCGCTGCGGCGTGGACGCCCATTCGGAGAGCCGGGTTGGCAGGCGGCGACCGCCGCGAGGTTGGGGTTGGAATCGACGTTTCGGGAGCGGGGAAGGCCGAAGAAGGCGTGAATATGTCCTTATCCCCTGGTATATAGGTTTCGAATAAAAAAAACAGAATTTTGAACCTTCCAGACTGCCTCCTGAGAGAATCGGATGCTGTTCCCGGTCTTTCTTATGGAGGTAGCCCTATGGCTG
>DASRLH010000480.1:0-17779 GCA_035648595.1 Tepidisphaeraceae bacterium | reverse complement strand
CTATACGCCAGTTCTATCATGGGTGGGCGTATCCCGCTGGGAGTGCGGGAGGCGGTCGCGGCGGGCGAGTGAAAGGATGTAGAGTGCGTGATCGCTTCGGCGACGACTCTCATCCCCTCTCCCCGATACGCCGGGGGAGAGTAGGGGGGCCTTGGCGTGGAGGGTTTTCTGGAAATCCAACCCCCACCCGGGACTTCCCCCATTAAGGTCTCGCCCGTCTTTCCGCGGCGCTCACCCCGCGCTCACCATCGCCAAACTTTCGATCGACTGGTTGCTGCTACCATAGGCGCTGACTACCCCGGGATAGACCTGCTCGGCCGCGATGCGATAGGTCCAAGGCTGTGTGTAGGTGTGAGCGGCGGTGATGGTGTAGGTGCCGTCGGGGTTGGCTGTGACGGTGAGGTTTGGACTCGGCGGGGAGCCGTCGCCCCAGTCGATGGTGTTGGGGACGTCAGAGGCGTTGGTCACTGTGCCCACCACGCCGTTGAAGGGAACATTCGGGGCCAGATCCAGCGTGACGCCGCCGGGGGTGATGGCTGGCGTGACGGTGATGGTGGTGGTTGTGCTGCCCAGGCTGTCGCTGCCGAAGTCGGAAGAGGGATCGCCGCGCGTGAAGGTGATGGTCACGGGGTATGTGGTCGGCGCCTCCGAAAAACTTTGATAGGCGTGGGTTGCGGTTGCGACGTATTGCCCGTTAACGATGCTGACGCTAACGGTGCCGTTGTCGTTGCCGCCGACATTACCGCTCGAACCGGTGACAAATCCTTGGACCGGGTCGCCCCAGCTGATGTCGGCATAAACCGCGGCGGCACTGTTGGCGTCAGTGGGATAGCCAGACAGGGTGGCCAGCGTGGCGGTGAAGTCGGAGTGGTCCGGGACATCGCTCTGCGCCAGCGGCGTCACGGTAACGCCCGCCGGAACGGTGGGCACGACGGGGCCGGTCACATGCGCAGTGGTCAGCAGGCGACCGGTGTAGCCGGTCTGCGGGAAGAAATTGCCGATTACGCCCGGTGGCGAGGGCAATGGGTCATATCCGACGGCGGCAGTCACGTTGACGGTATAGTTGCCGGCGGTGTAATAGGTGTGGCTCCCGCTGATCTGAAATTTGTTGAGGCCGACGGTTTTAACGTCGGCATAGGAATGAAACTGATCGCCCCATTCAATGCCGACAAGGGTTGGCGCGGGATACATGGTGAGGGTTCCGATCACGCCGGTAAAGGCCTGCCCGGTGGAGGCGGTAAGCACGACGGCGCCAGGGCTGGCGTCCGCGACGACGATGCGCTGCTGGAACGGCTGGCCGATCGTTTTGCCGGTGGCGGGGTCGATGAAATGGCCGGTGACATGATACGTTCCGTCGGCGGCGTAAACATGCTTCGTATCGGCGTTGGCGTTGATGTAGGCGCCGCCGCCGTTCAGGGTGGCGGGCTGGTTGTTCTCCCACTGGCCATCGCCCCAGTTGATATCGAAATTAACAGCCGGGAGCTTGGAGGGAACGCCGGTGAGGTAGGCCAGATCTTCCGGCAGCGACAGCGCCACGCCCGGCTGCTGCGGAAGGGTGCCGGGCGGGGCGGTGGTCAGCAGCGGCAACTTTGCCGGATGCTTTTTGGCGGGGGAGACGATCACATAGTCGGTGATGATCCCTTGCTGGGAGCCGGCCGGCTGTCGACCCAGCTGCACCGTCACATGGTACGAGCCCGGGGTTGTATAAACGTGGTCGCCGCTGACGAGGGTGGTTGTGGCGGCCGCCGTGGGGGAGTTGCGCGATGGCCCGGCGAGGGATGGGGCGGAGCCTGAGCCATCGCCCCAGTTAATCATCAAGCCGGTGGCATCAATGCCGACAGCGTTGATAGCACCCAGGCGCGCGAGGAAATCGCGTCCGGCGATTGCGTGAATCGTGTGCCCCTCGGAGACATGGACGGACTCTTTCAGCGTGCCGACGGATTGGCCGGCATCGGCGATGTTGATGCTGACCTGGAATACGCCGGCCTTGGCAAAGATGTGATCCGCCGAAACCAAGAGGGCATCGGGATTGTGGGGATCGAGGGTGAAAGGGCCGCCGCTTTGGTTGGGTAAGCTGCCGTCGCTCCAATTCACCACGGCGGTCAGATTGGGCAAAACGGCTGACGGATCAGTTGTATGAACGATGGCGATTGGAGTAGAGCCAATGGGAACCTCCAATATTCCGTGAAGCCCGGCTGGCGGGCGCGAAAGTGTGATGGGATGGGCCGCTGCCGACAAAAGCTGGCGCGGCTCAAGCAATTCAATGGCGCGGGCGCCACCGCGTGATGCTGTTTTCTTCATAAGGAATCCCATCTTACGATGATCGACGAAACGACCGGCAAAAATGAAGGCCGGGGATGCCAGGCAGAAGTTGCCCAAATTCGCCCAATGCCGCCGTTACGATAGTGGCCGGGATGGCTGGAAATCTTCCCGACATATGTTGGAGGGTGAGAGGCCCTTGTTTGTGCCACCCTCGTGTTAGGCGATTGGCGCGCCTTCACTCGCGTTTGCCGGAAAGTCGCCTTACACTCCCGGCGTTCTGATACCTCATTCAATCCCGGTGCCCATGAAACGATTTTCCCTGCTCCCAGCGTCCCTGTCGGCTCTCGTATTCTGCTGCATTGTCGTCGGCGGCGCACGCACCGCGGACGTGCCGCTGGATAAGGTCAATCGCATACCGCCCAAAGGCGTGACCGTTCCGGCGGCGGATCGCGCGGAGCTGGAGGCGGGGCTCAAGGAGCTTGCCGGCGAGATCACGGCGATTCGCCAGCAGGGGAGCAAGCCGACGCGCGCCAAGCTGCCGGGCACCGCGCTCGATTCCTCCGACCTGCTGCCGGATGTGGAGATTTATTACAACGCCGTCCATTATGCGCTGGCGTATGATGAGTTTTTCCGCGCGGGGGATATTGCCAAGGGGAAGGCATTGCTGAAGGAAGGGCTTGGGCGGGCCCGTGCGCTGCGGGCGGGGAAACCGGGCTGGCTTGCGCAATCGGGGCCGGTCGTGCGGGGGTATGTGTCGAAGATTGACGGCTCGGTGCAGCCGTACGGGTTGGTGATTCCGGCAACCGTCGCGCAAAACCCCGACACGCCGCATCGGCTGGACATCTGGTATCACGGGCGCGGCGAAGCGCTCAGCGAAATCAACTTCATTTCCGAACGCGAAAAATCTCTTGGCGATTTCGCGCCGGCCAATACGATCGTGCTGCATCCCTATGGCCGGTATTGCAACGCCAATCGATTTGCCGGCGAAGTCGATACGTTCGAGGCGATGGATAACGTGAAGAAGCGGTACGCGATCGATCCGAATCGCATCCTGGTACGCGGCTTTTCGATGGGCGGGGCTTCTTGCTGGATGTTCGCGACGCATTATTCGGGGCTATGGGCCGCCGCCGCGCCGGGCGCGGGGTTCAGCGAAACCTCCGGGTTCCTCAACATCCGCGATCTCTCAACGATCCCGTGGTATCAGCAGAAATTGTGGCATCTTTACGACAGCACGGACTACGCCATCAACTTGTCCAATTGCCCGACGGTCGCCTACAGCGGGGCGGCGGACCATCAGAAGCAAGCCGCCGACGAAATGGCCGCGGCGCTGGCGAAGGTCGGGATCGAACTGGTGCATGTGATCGGGCCGGGAAAGACGGGGCATTGGTATGAGGCCACGGCAAAAGTGGAAGTGGCCCGGCGGGTCGATGAACTGGCGGCGATTGGGCGCAATCCAACGCCCCGACATATTCGCTTCACCACCTGGTCATTGAAGTACAACCAGGTTCGCTGGCTGCGAATCGACGCGATGGAGCATGAGTGGGAGCGGGCGGAGATTTCCGCGGATGTGCGGTCGCCGTACCAATTGGACGTTGCCACGCGGAACGTGACGGCGTTTACGGTTTCCTTCCCGCCCGGCGCCAGTCCATTTGCGCTGCCGGGTGTGGGGAATGTTCCCAAGGACGCGGCCAACGCGGGCAAGCCGTTCGTGGCGATCGATGCAAACCAGGCCGGCGCCGATTCGCCAGCTCTTTCCGTGCAGATGGCCGACTTGCGCGGCGGGCCGCTTCGTTCCGACCGCTCGTGGGTCGCCCACTTTCATAAAGCCAACGGCCATTGGGCCCAAGGATCGCTCCCCGCCGACGGCCTGCGCAAGCGCCACGGCCTGCAAGGCCCGATCGATGACGCCTTCATGGATTCGTTCATCATGGTCAAACCCACCGGCAAGCCGATCAACGACGCCGCCAGCAAATGGGTCGCCGGCGAACAGCAACACGCCATCGAGCACTGGCGCCGGCAATTTCGCGGCGAGGCGCGGGCGAAGGATGATGTGGCCATTACCGATACCGACATTGCCAACTCAAACCTCGTGCTATGGGGCGATCCATCCAGCAACAAGATTCTGGCAAAGATCGCCGGCAAATTGCCGATCCGTTGGGATGATACGGAGATTCATGTCGCCGGCAAAACCTACCCCTCGGCCAGCCATGTGCCGGTGATGATCTATCCCAATCCCCTCAATCCCAATCGCTACGTCGTTGTCAACAGCGGCTTCACCTTCCGCGAGTACGACTACGAGAACAACGCCCGTCAAACGCCCAAGCTGCCGGATTGGGCGATCGTGGACATCACCATCCCCCCCAGCGCGCAGCGGCCCGGCGGTATTCCCGCGGCCGGGTTCTTCGGGGAACTGTGGGAATTGGTTGACGTAAAATGATTTACAATCGTGAAATGCTTTTCGCGTAACATATCAATTGACCCATGGCCGATTCTCCCGCCCAACCCAATCCTCCCGCAAGCGCGGCGTTTCCATCGCCCAAGCGCAAAAAAAAACGTTGGGTCCTACGCACGCTCGCCGTGGTGGTGATCCTTCTGTTATTGGTGGCGTTGGTGGTTCAGATCGTGCTTTGGACGGATCTGCCGCGCGGGCTGGTGGTCGGGCAGCTTGAGAAACAACTGGGGCTGCGCGTGTCGGCGGGTTCGTTGTCCACCGGTTGGCTGGGTCATACGCATCTCAAAAACGTCACGCTGGGTCTGCCGCTCTCGAAGAAGGCATTCCTGAATGTCCCGACGATGGACGTTCGCAACACCTCGCTGCTGGGGATTTTGATTGGCCGGCCCGTCTCGGTGCAATCGATCGAATTGGACAATCCGCATCTGTACGTCCTCCAGGACAAGGCCGGTCGATGGAATCTGCAGGATGTGGCGGAGTTGCTGCAGCGCGTCGTCGGAAAAAAAACCGCCCAGCAGGCGGCGTCTCCCGCGCTGCCGATCGTCAAGCTCGCCAATGGAATCGTCACCATCACCGACAACAAGGGGCGCGGCACCGATGTCGAGCCGTTGAGCGTGTACGGGCGGCCCGATTCGGCGGTGGAATGGAAGTACGATGTCAACATTTCCAAGCGCGTGGCGATTACGGGCCGACTTGTGCCCGGCGGAAACTGGGCGCACGAAGTGGCATTGCAGGTTCAGGACATTGGCGCATGGACCAAGCCGTGGGTGAAGGATTTCCCGGCGGTGGTGATTGACGTCGATTGGCGCGGCGCGCTGAGCACGGGCGGAGTGGGAGGTCGGCTGGATATCAATAAATTCGACCTGGGCTTCAAGGCCGGCGCCATCCGCGCCAGCGGCGCGCTGGCCGCCAGCTTTGACGGCGCCACGCTGGGCATTCACCCGGATAATTTGAATATCGAGGCCCGGCAGTTCGCCGCCGATGCGGGCACGACCAACACGTCCCAGGCCTCTTCGGCGGCGTCGTCGTCAGCCGCCTCCAGCTCTCCGGTCACTTCCCAAAAACAAGACGCCCGGCTCCTCAAGGCGACTCTCGCCTCGGGGCTGCTCACATTCGGCAGCGTCACCCGGCAGATCAAGGCCCAGCCGGTACTCATCGACCTGTTCGGCGGTCCGCTCACCGTCTCCGCCGACTACGACTTGAACACCCAGTCCGGGCAGATCAACGCCGCATGGAATCAACTGGCGCTTCCCGGCCAGATCACCCACAGCGGCAAATTTTCGGCGACGCTGCGCAAGCCATTCCCCAACCGGATCGTGGTGGACGGGACCGTTAATTCCGACGGCAACACGCCGACGGGCCCGTGGATCGCGGACGCCAAATTCGGCGCGACGGGGGCGTCGTTCGTCGATTTTGACTGGCACGTCAATACCGGCAAGTTTGAGTGGCTGCGGCGCGGCGAGGGCGTCGATCTCAATGGCCTGGCCCTCAGCGGCGCCCTGCGCGACCAAACGCTGACGCTTCGCTCGATCTCGTTGCCCAGGCAAGGCCTGCTGCAAGGGGACGGCTCGTATCATTTTGCCGGCAACCACGCCTGGTTCGCCAACCTCCGCGGCCAGCACTGGCCCTTCCACCCCATCGAAGGCACGCAACTGGCCTTCGAGCTTAAATCGCGCGGCGACAGCAAAATCATCACGCTCGATGACTTCATCCTCAAAAGCCCCGATGTCCGCTTCAGCGCCAATGGAACGTACCGGCTGGGCGAGCCCAAGCCGCTGAATCTGCAGATTACCATTAAGAACGCCCCGCCCACCGCCGCGCCCGCTGCCGTCGCTTCCAGCCCGCAAGCCAAGATTCTCAACGGCACCATCGAAGGCCATGCGAATCTCGTCGGCACCGTCAGCCCGCTCAATTTATCGATGAAGGGCAATCTCACCGGCCGCGAGATCGACATTCGCGGACATCATCTGGGCGACGTGAATCTGCAACTGTCCAACCAAAGCCGCATTGATGACAACGGCGTCTTCGTCTATACGCGGCAACTCAAGCTCCTGCGCGGCGAGTGGAGCATCGATGGGATTTACGTATTCAATTCCGATGGCCTGAACATTGATGTGGGCGTCAATGGTTTATCGCTCGCCGACGCCGCCACGCTGGCCGGCCAAAGCGGCTTGGCCGGGGCGCTCGATGGGCAGATGAGCATCTTCGTGCCGGGCCTCAACCCCCGGCCCAGCCATCTGAAGGTTCCGCCTGCGTCTTTCAAGGTTCATAACGTCAATGCACGCGGCGTGCTCATTGATGAAATCGATGCGACCGTCGCCCTGGACGAGGGCAACCTGCGCATCATGCCGATCCGCATGAAGCGCGGCAAAGGCAGCGGCGACGCGCGGCTGGCGCTGAACATCGGCGATATCCGCCGGATCGACGTCGGCGCGACGCTGGCGGCCTGGCCGGTGGATATCCCCGGCGCCAACGCCCATGCCGACGCGTGGGTGGGAATCCCCGATGCGGTGGTCCTGCTGCCCGACGCGAAGTCTGTCAATCCCGCCGCCCGCAAGCTGCGCATCACGGCCCGGCAGATCGATCTGCACGCCTCCACTTCCTTCAAGGGCGATGCCGTCGGCCAGGTAATCGCCCATGCGGGCATCTACGAGCGCACGGTGGATCTGCGCAGCTTCAATATGCGATTGCTCGGCGGGCGGGTGGATGGGCAAGCCGTGGCCAGCCTGGATGATCTGCTGGGCGCCAAGGGCGAATTCACCTGGGAGCGGCTCGATCTTCAAAAGCTGGCATTGAGCTTCCCCGTGCTGAAAGACCTGAGCGGCCGCGTCACCGGAGATGCGCGGCTCGCCCCGGCCACCGTGCCGCGCCCACGCGAGCCATTGGCGCTGGTGATCACCAGCACCATCGAAAACGGCAAATGGCGCACGGTGCCGATCAAGGACTTGCGCGTGGCCGCGTATCTTGGGCCTAATGCCGACGATCCCGAAGCCGGCTGCCGCGTGGTGATGGAGGACAGCGCCACCGAGCCCAGCTTCGTTCATCTTGCCGATGGCACCGTGCAGCTTTGGGGGCGATTTGGATCGCATCGGGCCGGGATGACCAGCACGCAAGGGCAGTTTTCGTTCAAGAATCTCGAACTTGACGATCTGGTGCATGCGTTCATGCCCAAGGCGGCCACGATGCCAGGCAAACTCAGCGGGAACCTGATGCTGCTGCGCTCGCCCAAGCCCGTGGCGCTGCCGGCTAGGCTGGCGATGGCCAAAATGTTCCCCGCGCCCCCGGTGCAGCCACTTTCTCCCGACAAAAGCCCCGGCGCCGATGCGCCGCTGCTCGAGCAACTGATCCAGCCGCTGTACGGCGAAGGCAAGGTTTCGATTGCCAACGCCGACCTGGGCAATTTCGGACCCATCGCCGCACTTTATAACTTCATGCACTTCCAGGGCGGTGCCGTCCCGGAAGGGCGCGGCAGCGCGCAGTTTCACCTGGAGCGCGGCACCTTCACCGTCGAACGCATGCGTTATTTCAACCGCGGCACCGAAATCCGTGCCATCGCCGCCGTCAAGCAGATCTGGAATATCCCTAACAGCCCCTTCACCGCCTCGGGGCTGGGCACGGCCCAACCGCTGGCGAAGGTGAAACTGCCCTTCCTGGCCGATTTTGGCGGGGCGCTCAATGCCATTCAGTCCAGCTTGAAGCTCACCGGCGTGCGCGTGGAAGGAACGCTGGCCAATTACAGCATCGTCGGGCCGCTGGGGCTTACCGACGTGGGCGATGAATTACAGCATTTGCTGGTCGGAGAAGTCAAAGCCGACACGGCGGGCGGGGCGGGAGGATAAGACGGGTTTATTTTTTTGATATTTAGGACTTGCTTTTCGTGGACGGCCCCATTATGTTTGTATTCACATTTCCGTATTCGCGTAGTGCGAGTGTTTTGACTTTGGAGGTTCGCATGTCATATGTCGCTTCAAGTTTGCCGCGTAGAACGCTTCGTCGCGCTTTTACGCTCGTTGAGTTGCTCGTGGTGATCGGGATCATCGCGCTTCTCATCAGCATTTTACTTCCGGCCCTCCAGCAGGCGCGTGCGTCGGCAAATGGCACCAAATGCGAGTCCAATTGCCGAACGATTATGCTCGCTTTCATCATGTGGGCGGGTGATCACCATAACCAAATGCCGGGCACCATCTACGGGGCCGACGGCAATCCCGACCACGACGATTGGCTTTATGGGCCTTATGGCGCCAATGGCTTTGCCGACGCGCCGCAAGCCGGCACGATTTATTCCTACCTCAAGACGCCGGAAGTATATGTTTGTCCCCAGGCACAAGCCAATGGCAAGGGTTCCTTCGGCGGGAGCAATGCAACTTTCGACTACGCCTTCTTTGCGATCTTCGCTGGCGCTAAGCTGACGAGCATTCCCAACGAAAGCACTCTAACCCAGCTTGCCGCCCAAAACTTTCGTACCAGCCAGGAGCCCACCCCAATTATCTGTCACGAAGACTCTTATCAGTTCAATGGCACGAACATTGAGGGCGATCACGGCAACGTGGACCAAATAACCCACATCCATTTTCATGGCGGCTATTATGCCAGTATCGACGGCTCAGCGCATTGGGTACTCGAACCCGATGTATTGAATACTTGGGCCAACGGGTGCTGGCAGTGGACCACGCGAACTCCTCACGCCAACATGCTATCGCTGGGCCAAGGCAATCCCGGCCCCGACCCGACTTATGGCTGGTGGAATACCCAATGAAGGGTAATAATATACTTGACGTACTCCCCCACAAGTGCTAGTATATGGGCATGAGTGGTAAGAATAACAATAACGCGAGCGAACTGCCAAACCCGCAAACCCTCATGGAAGCCGTCCGCGTTTTTGCGGATCAAGATATCGCGCTTCGCTGTATGTCGGCGCTTCGCTGGCCGTTCGGGCACGTCTGCTGCCCGCGTTGCGGCTCGGAGCGCGTCCGCTTCATCGGAACCCGGCGCGTGTGGGAGTGCCGCGAGGATCATCCCTGTAAGCGATTCTCCATCAAGACTGGAACCGTCATGGAAGACAGCCCGTTGCCGCTAGATACGTGGCTATGCGGGTTTTGGCTGGAAGCGAACGCGAAAAACGGCATCAGCAGTTACGAGGTTCACCGGGCTTTGGGAATCACGCAAAAGTCCGCGTGGTTTATGATGCACCGGGTTCGCCTTGCAATGCAGACCGGCAGCTTCACGAAAATGGGCGGAAGCGGTGGAACGGTTGAAGCCGATGAAACTTTTATCGGCGGCAAGGCCCGGAACATGCACAAGGATCGCCGGGCGCGAGTAATCATTGGCACTGGCGTTGCCGGCAAGACGGCGGTTATGGGACTGCTGGATCGGCACAGCGAGAAGGGCAAGAGCAAGGTGCGCACGTTCGTTGTGTCCAACACTAAGCGCAAGACGCTCACGCCTATCGTCCGCGAGCACGTTGAGGCGGGCACGAACGTCTACACCGACTCGCTTGCCAGCTACACCGGGCTGGCCCCGGACTTCGCGCATGACTTTGTTAATCACGCGGAAATGTACGTCAAGGACAATGTTCACACGAACGGGTTGGAAAACTTCTGGGCGCTCTTCAAGCGGTGCATCAAGGGCACGCACGTTTCCATTGAACCGTTCCACACGTTCCGTTACCTTGACGCGGAAGCGTTCCGGTTCAACAACCGGGCCGACAATGACGGTGGACGGTTCATTGAAGCGGTCAAGGGCATCGGCGGCAAGCGGTTGACTTACAAGCGGCTCATCGGGGAGAATGAATCAGGAGAACGAATAGACGACGGCAACGGAGAGGCAAGCGAAAGCGTGCCGATGAACTGAAATGACGATGGCCGCAATCGCGGGCGATGATGTTCTGGGACTCGGCATCTACACGATTTCCGAGGCGGCTAAGTATGCGCGCGTATCTGCTATCAAGTTGGCGCGATGGATCATGGGAACCACCGATAGGGCCGCCGCCATTATCCCGGAAATCGACCCGGAGAAAAACCAAGACAAGCTTGTGACATTTCTGGACTTCGTGCAGGCGATGGCAATTCGGCAGATTCGGAAAACGCACAAGGTTCCGCTCGAAAAAATCCGCGAGACAATCGACATCGCAAAAAAAGACTTCAAGATAGATTATCCCTTTGCGCGGCGTCATATCACGAAATTGCTAGGGAATGAAATTAGCTTAGACATCACGGGATACGGGCTAATTGAAACAACCGGGGAGCACAGGAGGCAGTTTGAAATTCGCCCCGTTGTCGAGCCGTACTTGACTGATTTAAGTTTCGATACAAAGGGGTTGGCAAACATCTATGTGCCATATAACCACAAAGGATACAATATCGTTTTCGACCCGCGATTCCGGTTTGGGGAGCCTCTTGTGAAGCCCGCTCCCAAAAGCGGATCAAAACGCTGCCGTTACAGCGTAGTCGCACTTTGCAACGCCTATATCGCGGAGGGAAGTTTGGAGGCGGCGGCGCTGGCATACGGCGTTAGCCCAGAAGCGGTTGAAGCCGCCACTAAATACTACTTCGATTATTTGCAAACTATCGATGCAACGTGAATGATCCACTCAAGATTCTCTTTGACGAGAATTTTGGCGAGCCGCTCGTATCCGCTTTAGCTAAAATCATTGCGGAGTTCCATGATGAACCGTGTGAAATACGCCACGTATTTCACGTCATCCCGAGCGCCGGGAAAGACGAAGTTTGGATTACGAAAATTGCAAATGCCGGATGGATCGTGATTAGCGCGGACAGGGGGAAAGTGTGTGGCGGCGCTAAACTGCCCGACCTTTGCTGGCGCAACAATATTACTCACTTCCTCGCCAGCAGAACAGTCGCTCAGGGAAATCGCTTTGAAAGGTTGCGAGTCTTCGTGTCGGCATGGCCTCGAATTATCGTTGACGCGAGAAAGCAATCGGGGACACGCTTTTCTTTGCGCTATGACGGCAGAAATCGCAATATCGCGGTTGTTGAATGTTGCCCCGGAACTTTTACGCCAACCGCTGCCGCCGCCAAAAGATTGAAGTTTGATAGCCGCCCAAAGAAAAAACGACGATCGAGTTCTCCAAAGCGAACGGCCAAAGAAATTCCAGAAGATGAGCGACTTTTCCGGTGAACGGATGCCCGACAACACCCTCTACTACGGCGACAACCTTAAAATCCTTCGGGATTATGTTGCCGATGAATCAGTCGATCTTGTTTACCTCGATCCGCCCTTCAATTCTAATGCCGATTACAACGTGTTATTTGAAGAAAAGGGAGGCGAGAAGGCGCACGCGCAGATCAAAGCATTTGAGGATACTTGGGAGTGGGACACGGAAGCGCTCGCAAACTTCACTGAGGCCGTAGAGAACGGCGGCAGCCAAGTGGCGAGGGCGATGCTATCGCTAAGGTCGCTACTTGGCACAAGCGACATGCTTGCCTATCTGTCGATGATGGCCCCACGACTCATTGAATTGCGCCGCGTTATGAAGCGGACTGGAAGCATCTATCTGCATTGCGATACAACGGCAAGTCACTATTTGAAATTGCTCATGGACGCTGTTTTCCAGCCGGCGAATTTCCGTTCGCAAATTACCTGGAAGCGGACGAATGCTCATAGCGACAGCAAGGACTGGAGTGACGTTAGCGACATCATTTTGTATTCCGTGAAGGATCGCGCCAGCAGCTTTCGGTGGAATCCGATTTATCTGAAGCACTCCGATGAACACGTCAAAAGCAAATTTGCAAAAGAAGAGAATGGCCGATTTTATTCCCTCGGCGATATGACAAGTCCGCACCCACGCCCCAACATGATGTACGAATGGAAAGGCTTTCCATCCCCGCCAATGGGGTGGCGATACAGCAAGGATACGATGAAGGAATTGGACGCGGCTGGGCGCATTTGGTATCCAGAAGACAAAGGGAAGCGCCCCCGGCTAAAGAAAGCGATACCTAGACGAAATGTCTGGAACGCTTTTAACGAACGTCTGGACGGATATTTTCCCGATAAATTCTCAGGCTGCCGAACGCCTCGGTTATCCAACCCAAAAGCCATCCGCATTGCTTGAACGAATCATCGAAGCAAGCAGCGATAAGAACGACGTGGTCCTTGATCCGTTCTGTGGCTGCGGGACGGCGATTGCCGCCGCTCAAAAACTTGGGCGCAAATGGATCGGGATCGACATTACCCACTTAGCCGTCAAGTTGATAAAGGGGCGCCTCGCCGACGCATTCGGGAAGCGAGCAGAGAAAGCATATCGCGTTATTGGCGAACCGGTAGACCTCGAAAGCGCAATGGCGCTTGCCGAGCAAGACAAGCATGAGTTTCAGTATTGGGCGCTAGGTTTGGCCCATCCGCAGGCGCAACCAAAGCCAGAGGATCGGAAAAAGGGCGCGGATCACGGGATCGACGGGCGCATGTGGATTACGGACGCATCGGGAGAAATTCGGGAAGTCGTTATGAGCGTAAAGGGTGGCCACGTCACCGTCAGCCAGGTACGTGACTTGCGCGGAGTTATCGAGCGAGATAAAGCCGCAATCGGCATATTTATTTGCCTTGAAGAACCAACCGCGCCCATGCGAAAGGAAGCTGCCGACGCTGGTTACTTTCAAGCTAAAGTTGTTGGCGCTTCAAGACATCCGCGCCTGCAAATACTCACCATTGAAGACCTGTTGGGCGGGAAACGCATCGACATTCCGTCGCAAGCAGATATTAGATCATTCAGGCGAGCGCCCAAAGCGAAGGGTAAGGCGCATACTCAACACTCATTGCCGTTCGATGAAGAATGACCCGGAGTAAATTGTGATAGGATGGTCCTTATGACACGCGCAGCACACCAACCCGATCCGGCAGACTCACGCACGCCATTCCAGAAATTTCAAGACCTCACGCGCAAGATACTCACGACTCCGAAAGCCGACCTTCTGAAACACCCGGCCCCAAAACACGCCACGAAAAAACGAAAGAAATAGACGCGCTCGCGGATCGTCCTGCGATACCATTACTTGCGTGGGAGTGCGTCAAGTATATTGTTGCCCAATGAAGGGGATTCCAGCGATTTTCGTGAAATAATTGAATGCGGAAAAACCCGGAAGCTTAGCGCTTCCGGGTTTTTACATCGATTCGTGCGGTATTTCCACGTGACGCGTGTTTCACGTTCCCCGTGTAGGTCTTGCTCATATCGCGCCGGTCCCCCCGATGCTTGGTGCCGGCATTCACCGGACGATTGGCCTCGGTTTTCAATTCCTCGGGCACGTTCGGCTTGGCCGCGTTGGGCCCCATGTTCCCCTTCTGGAGATTCGCGGTCCCAACATGGCCGCTGATGGAGCTGCGCCCGCGATTCTTTCGATCCGATTTTTGATGCATTCCCATAAATTGTCCTTTCTGTCTTGTCGTCATGTGCAACCCTCATGCCTTGGTGGCGCCAATTGAATCCGCCCGCAATTGGTACTATGCTCTCGCCGGACTAAATGGTTGCTTGCAAGTCGGAGGGCAGGGCAAATGACAGACGATCAGGAGACGACATTCAATCGCCGCGGATTTCTGGCGGCGGCGGCAGCTTTTACCGGCGCGTGTGCGTTGAACTGCCCGCTTGCGCGGGGGGCGGATGAAGACGACGACGATGATGGGGATGTCGTTGCCAAGGTTCCCGCCGGGCCCATCGACATTGGACCGGTCGGCGACTTCTCAAAAGAAGGCGCGTACGACAAGTGGATCAAACCCCGGCATATGATCGTCGTTCGCGCCGGCGCCCGCCTTTATGCCCTCACTGCCATCTGCACGCACAAGCAGGCGCTCATTAAGGCCGACAACAAGCAGTTCCTTCTTTGTCCCAAACACAAAAGCCGTTTCAATCTCGACGGCCAGCCGGTCCCCAAGCCCAACGGCAAAATCGGGTTGGCCAAAAAACCGCTCACTCATTTCGCTATATCCATTGACGCTCAAAAGCATGTAATCGTCGATACCAGCAAACCCGTCGCGGCGGACGCGGGGAATGCATTCGTCAAAATCCTATAGAGAAGAGCCAATGTGCCGGTGAGCTTGTCTCGAAATAAACAGGATGCCGCGAGTGCACCCCTGCGCCGCCTTTTGGCCGCAACCAAATAGGACTCGCGCCGAGACCGCAAAGGCGCGAAGTCGCAAAGGCAAGTTCACCGTCTCGGAACGAAGCGCCAGACGTAGCAATGTCGAAGAATGGCTTCGTTCCGCTCGACGAGGGACCGATCTGGCACCCTGACCTCCCGACTCCGCGCCTTTGCGACTCTGCGCAAATCTTCTCGTCGCTCGAAGGGATCTGGCTTTGGATGCTCTAGATCAAACGAGAACGCCCGCGATCCGGAAACGCGGGGATGGCGGGCGCTCTCGCTTTTCGTGCGTCGTCGTCTAACCCAGGCGCTACCTGCCGCCGCGTGAACGGCCGCCACCTCCGCCATTGGATGGCGGCGCCGGCGGGGCGGCATTTTGCTGGGCCGAAGAGGCGGCCTGGGACCGGCGCGCCTGGGCCAGCGCAAGCTGGGCGGACTTATAACTTTGCTCGGTCTGATCGACTTGCGCGACTGCCGCCGTGTAATCCGGATCGGCCTTCACGGCCTGATCCACCTGCGTTTGCAGGGCTTCCCATTGCTGGTTGGCTTCATCCAGCTTCTGCTTGGCCGCTGCATACGCCGAATCGTCCTCCTTTGCCTGTTTCTTCATTCGCTCCAAGGCAACGCCGGATTCCGTCCGCTCCTTGGCCGCGGCGGTGATCTCTTCGTCGCTGAGCTTGGGCTTGTCAGCCTCGGCGGGGCGGTTGGCCGAGTCGAGAGTTGCCATTGACTCCTTGATTTTGGCCATCACGGCCTGGTATTCCGGCTTCTTCTGTAGCGCCGACATCACCTTCGCGCTCGCCGAGTTGAACTCTCCCTGGGCCGTCTTGCGCGCGGCCTTCGCGGCCTTCCACTCATCCTTGCTCTCAAATCCAGAGGCCACGCGCTTCCTGATCGCGAGCAACTGTTGCTTGCTGGCGTCCCACGCCTTGCGCGCCTCGCCCACCTGCTTGCCTTGCTCGGCCAGGGGGTTGGAAGTCGGGGGCCTGACCTGTGAAAAGGATGCCGAAGGAATCCCGGTCAATGCGCCGGTAACCAAAAGGGTGAATACGAAGCCCGATTTCATAGTGATCCTCCAAAACGATGGGATAGCGCGCGAGCCGCGCTCCGCCAGATGCTCTTGGCATTATATCCACTGTCCCGTCAAAATGGAACAAGATTTCGGAATCTTTAAGCCAACGTCCCCTGGCGCGCGGTAGCCGGTACCGCTTGGCGCGCGGGCGCCGGTACCGCCTGTCGCGCGGGCGCCGGCACGGTCTGTTGCGAGGGCGCCGCCACCGCCTGTCGCGCGGACGGCGGCACCGCCTGTCGCGCGGGCGCCGGCACGGCCCGTCGTGCGGGCGCCGGCACGGCCCGTCGCGCGGCGGGCGAGGGCCCCGCGTCTTTGCCGCCAGCCGAGATCAACGGGGCATGACTCGCCGGTTGCGGATTCCCGCCTGCCGGGCGTTGGGGAGAATCTCCGTTTTTGGCCCAAAAACGGTCGCGCTTCCTTTTCACGCTGTCGGGAACAGGATGATCGCGCACGAATTGCGCGGTCTCCTTGAGCATCCTGAAGAATTCCACAAAATCCTCGCTGAAGACGAACAGCCGGGTTTTGCGAACCTCGCCGGTCTTATCATCGCGCTTTCCCTCGGTCAGCACCAGATAGTGATTGCCATTGTTGGCCTTCTTAAGCTGCGTGGCATAAGTGCGCGGGCCAACGGACTTGAACCAGTGCTGAAAGAGAATTTCGTGGTCGGCGCTGCCTTGGGCCGCCGGCTTGCCCGTGGAGGTGGGGGACATGGGGACTCCGGTTGGAGGAATAAGAAACGAAGAAATCTCACCACGGAGGCACTGAAACACGGAGGCGCGCTCGATTGATCTGGCGCATGTAGCAGATCCCGTAGCAGCCACCCGCTATGATCGTTTTCTTGCAATCCATGTATCGCGTCGAATGCGCCTCCGTGCTTCAGTGGCTCCGTGGTTATCTTTTCTTGGGTTGCGGACGTCCGACTATGCGTAGCTTCGCAGCACCCCGATGACCACGCCCTGCACCTTTACGCGGCTGGCCTCAACGATTCGGGGTTCCATGGTCTGGTTGGCGGGCTGCAGGCGGATGCGGGCGCCTTCCTTGTAGAAGCGCTTGAGCGTGGCTTCGCCGCTGTCGAGGAGAGCCACGACCTGCTCGCCGTTGCGGGCGTTTTCGCGGCGTTCGATCACCACGTAATCGCCGTCGCACAGATGATCCTCGATCATCGAGTCGCCGCGCACGCGCAGAACGTAGACGCCGTTCTTGGAATGAAACAGCGCCTCCAGATCCAATTCCTCGCGGTTTTCCACCGCTTCGATGGGTGAGCCGGCGGCAATATTGCCCAGCAGGGGCAGCTTGGTGGAGCGATTTTCATCGGGGAGCCTTTCATCGGTGACCAATTCCAAAGAGCGAGCCTTGTGCTTGTCGCGGCGCAGGACGCGTTTTTTTTCCAGCGCCCCGACGTGCTCGAATATCGTGACCTTGCTGGTGCCCAGCTGGTCGGCCAGCTCCTGCATGGTCGGGGAATAGCCATGCAGATATCGATAGTTGCGAATGGCGGAAACCACGTCCAGTTGCCGAGGCGTCAGGTTCATGATCCGATCCTTCCGGGAGTGTAAGGGGCGATGGGAAATCCGGTTCATCATTCATGCTCGCCAGCAGCGCCGGCAGGTCCGCCAGCAGCGCGGCAACCTCCGCCGGGTCCAATACCGACGGCTCCACGAGAAACGCCGAGGGACCCAACGGCGCCAGCGACGGGTCATTCTCAACCCATTGCTCTATCTGGGAATCCTTCCCCATCGCAGGCTCCTTCCTGATTCACCAACCGCCCGTTCGGGGCTTATTCAATTAAACATTAACCTAACAATCGGAGGCGGTCAAGAGAAAACCTAAAACAATTTTCAGGAATTTGCAATCGGCGGCAGCGGCGCCCCCGGCTTAGCCGATAGCACAGACACACGGGATGGG
>DASRLH010000479.1:0-4706 GCA_035648595.1 Tepidisphaeraceae bacterium | reverse complement strand
AGCAACGCCACGGGGATTCAGGTTGGGCGATCGATCGATGGCACCAACTTCACGACCATTGCCACGCTGGCCGCGACCGCGACGACGTACGCCGACACCGGCTTGAGCGAGGGCGTGCACTACTACTATCAGGTGACGGCGCTGCCGCTGAGCGGGACGGGGGCGAGCGCCACGGCGGACGCCTGGACTTCATCGCTGCAAGACCTGACCGCCGTCGCGCCATCGGTCTCCGAGATCGATCTGGGCTGGACCAACATCGCCACGCAAGCGACCGGCATCGAGGTCGATCGCTCCACCGATGGCACCAACTTCACGCTCCTCGCGACGCTCGCCGGCACCGCGACAAGTTATAAGGATACCGGCCTCGCGGAAGGCGCGCGGTATTGGTATCAGGTTCGCGCGATCGAGCCGGGCGGGCCATCGTATTACATCGGGCCGGCGTATTGCACGACGCTGCCGATCCAGACGCTGACCGCGACGGCTGTTTCGACCGGACAAATCAACTTGATGTGGGGAAATATCTCGGCGCAATCCGGCGCGTTGCTCGAGGTGGATCGCTCGACGGATGGAACGAACTATACGACGCTCACCAGCACGCTGGCGGCGGGGAGCACCAGCTATAATGACACGGACGCGGCGCTCGTGGAAGGAACGCGCTACTGGTATCGCGTGCGGGCGTTGGAGTCGCCGACGGCTTCGGGATATACCGACCCGGCGGATACATGGACGCTGCCGCTGGCCCCTTCGGGATTGACCGCCGCCGTCGCGGGCGCGAACGAGGTGGATTTGTCGTGGGAGAACAACAGCGCCGGCTCGCCGCAGACGGCGATCCTGCGATCCGAGGATGGCGTGAACTTTGACACCATTGATGTGGTTAGCGCGGGAACCACGACGTACGCCGACACTTCGGCGGCGGATGGGACGGCGTATACCTACCAGGTCGCGGCGATGAATGCCGGCGGATTGTCCACGGCTTCCAATTCGGCGCCGGCGAAAACTCCCTTGCTCGTGCCGTTCAGTTTGACCGCCAGCGTGTTTAACAGTTCGGAGATCGACGTGTCGTGGAGCGATGCTTCCGCGACCACCGCGACGGGATTTGACGTGCTGCGATCCACGGATGATGTGAACTTCGCGCAGGTCGGCACGACCGCGGGAGCGGACGCCAGCTATTTCAGCGACACCAGCCTGTTGCCGGGCACGCATTATTACTATGAAATACAGGCGACCAACGCCTCGACCACCTCGGCATCCTCCAAGCCCGCGGACGGCATCACCGATCCGACCTTGACCGACAGCGGTCCCTCGTCGGTGGCCGAGGGATCGACCTACACGCTGAGCCTGACGGCCAATCACGATCCATCCGTCCCTGATCCGGTGACGGGTTGGGACATCACCTGGGGCGACGGGAGCAACCAGCACGTTACCGGCGATCCGGGATCGGTCGGGCATATTTACACCGAGCCGGGCTCGTACCCGGCCGTCACCAGCAGCGATGGCTTCACCGGCTTAACCTCCAATCAAACCGCGATCGTCATCGAAGCGTCGGCAAATCTCGCCGTCTCGGGCACCGACAGCGTCAACGAGAATACCACTTATACGCTCAACGCAACCTACGCCGATCCCGGCGGGGATCATGTGAAGGAATGGCTGATTACCTGGGGCGACGGGCAGACGACGGACATGCCGGTGAGCAATCCGCCGGTGGATACCGCGGGGGCCTCGACGGACACCCAATCCTTCACGCATCAATACGCCCACGGCGACGCGACGTATATCCTGGGCGCGCAGGCACTGACCGATGATGACCTGACGACGACTTCAAAGTCGGTGCAGGTGATCAACTCCGATCCGAACTTCAACCCCGGCCAGGATAACAACTATGTATCGGAAGATGGAACCTATGCCCTGCACATCAGCCCCGCCCTTGATGGCGGCGCCCATGATCCGGTGACGTATGACATCCAATGGGGCGATGGAACCGCCGACACCACCTGCCAGGGGAGCAGCGATGGAATGTCGGTTCCGACGCAGTATCATCAGTACCTTGAGGAGGGATGGCGGCTCGTCACCGTCACGCCAAGCTACGGCTCGGTGCAGAATAAGTACGTAGGCACGGCGGATTCGACGCCGACAATCGCCGCGCCGCCCGAGCAGGCGGTCGCCTCGGGGCAATCGTTGACGATCAACGCCAGCTTCACCGGCGGCGCGACCTCCGACCAATGGGCGGCGTTCATCGACCTGCACGATGGCACCGGCCCCCACGCCGGAACGGCGAGCGGCAGCGCCAGCGGAAGCCTCGCCTTCAACCTCCCCGCCCCCATCGCGCCCGGCTCCTACCAACCCACCATCACGTTATATGATAAAGGTGGCACCGCCGCCGCGGTTTCAACCTTCACGCTGGACGTATGGGGCGCGGTAATCGACAAAGGCGAAGCCAACGACCTTCTGCTCGCCAGTTCCGACGGCACGCAAAATCCCCAGCCGGTGACGTTCTATTTCCCTCACCCGGCGGGTGTCGGGTTGACCGTCACCTTCGGGACGACGGATGCGGCGGACGATTATCTATGGCCGACAGATTCGCCCGTTCCCGGCAGCATACCTCTCATCGGAGGGAACAGCACCAGCTACAGTCTGTCGGAGGCCCCAAGCGTGAGCAGCGCGACCTATTGGGTCGGAGCAATCAATGGGAACACGAAGGCGAATGTGTTGCAGTTCAAGCTGTCTGGACAGGTGACCGGAACGCCGCCGCAGCTTCCTCCGGGGACGCAACCGGTGCCGGTGACTCAGCCGGTGGTGTCGGGGCCGGCCTCCGACGGCCAGCTACAAATACTGGCGGAGAGCAATCCAAACGGCGGGCAACTTGGAGCAGACGTGGGGGATGTCGCGCGCAATTGGATGGTCGGACAGATGGTCGATCTCAAGGCGAACTTTCTCGCGCCAGGGGGTTTCCCATCGGCAGCGAAGTTTCATTGGGGGGTTCCTATTTCTGGCGGGGTATTGCACAACTATAACCCGACCATAACGCCTACAATTAGCACGCCGCTGCGCACGGACAACGGTCTTGCGGTTTTGCCCAACAACGGCGTTTCGTCCACGCACAATGGGCTTTCCCAGATCGAAGTAATCTTCTTTTGGACCTCGACGAAAGACTTGGTGAATCCGGACACCAATCCGGTCAGTTTATCCGTGAGCGGCATCGGCACGCGTACAACCACCTTTAAGATTTTTGAACCGACCGTGTCAAACACGTCCTTGAAGGTGGGCACGGCCGGTATCGCGAACGGTAATTGGGCGAACGTCGGACTTCTGCGCGGTGCGCGCGACCCAAAGAACGTAGACTGGGGAGTTGTGGCGATTGCCAACGTTTCTGTGCCGACGGGATTCGCCCCTGGAGTTTTCAATTTTTTGCAACTACTGCATGGCACCGATACATATTTCGAGGCGAAGGACAGCACCGCCTACAAGAGCCGTTTCCCGGCTAGCGAAGACGTTCTGGACCTCGTCTGGCCTCTAAATCAGAAGTTCGAGGATCCGTTCAATTCTCAAGACGGTTGGGCAACCGGTGCAACGCATAGTTGGATCGACGCGCCGTCCGCGCCAACTGGTACAAAGACATCACTTACCGTGAATTCGGCATTTAGCCTCTACATAATGTTTCGCCCTCCCGGCCAGAGTGTTTGCTGGGTTTCGCTACAGATCGCAACTTGGGGTTACCAGCTTGGTGTCGTCGACAAGGGTTTCCCGACTGGTTACACATATTCGAGCAAGCCGACCGATTATGGGAACAAAGCCGCGAACCAATTTCGTGTGGTGACTCCCGAACCTTCATGGACAAATGTATGGAACCCGTTGACCGTTTTCGTAAAAGGCTAGGCGGGGTCCGGGAGATGCCGATATTTCAGGAAATCCAGCATCCGGCTGGTTCGTGGCGGAACGCCAAGACCATACTGGTATGTGCCGCGTTTGCGGCAGCCTCCGTGGCATGGCCGTTGAGCTATGCGGGACGCGCAACCGTTGCCTGTAGATCACTTCCCGAAACGGTTTTCACTCTATCGGCGAGTCACGGTGAAATTTTACTCGCTTTCGACCGTGGCGCGCGCCACGGTCCATTGAGCGTCACATCGCTACCTACGTCAATGTCCTGCTCCATCGGCCGTGGCCGCTTCGCGGATTCTCGCCTCAAATCGCTCGACCCATGGGAGCGCGATGAGGATGAGCGTCCCAGGTCTCTTAGAGACTTGGGCCTCCCGGATCGGGAGAAATTTATTACAACCCTGTGGATCGGCGGATTCGCGCAACAAATTGGATGGCGCGGGCAGAGAGGAACCGCGCCCTCGACACGCGGCGCGGTGGACTATGAAGTGTTTCTGATTCCGCTCTGGTTTCTTCAACTGTTGGCGTCGATTCCGTTGATGCTTTTCCTGCTTGGGCGGCGAGCGCGATATCGTCGCCGGATGCAGGGTCGCTGCACCGAATGCGGTTATGATATGCGCGCGACTCCTGACCACTGCCCCGAGTGCGGATGCTGCAAACACGGCGGAGGAAAAGGTGATACGGAGGAAAAGGGCGGAGGAAAAGACTGCCATGTATGAATCGGTGAGTCACGATTAGCGCGTGGACTCTACGCGGCCGTCACGCGACGGCAAAAAAGAGATCGCGATCAGAGGTGAAGCTCGACAGGCTTGCGGAGCCACCTCTCTCGTTTG
>DASRLH010000478.1:0-6879 GCA_035648595.1 Tepidisphaeraceae bacterium | reverse complement strand
GCTTCGATCGTCATTCCGATTTCGGTGCCACAGGTCGCGGTACCCCGAGACCTGTGCGGTGAGCGAAGAGGCACAGGTCTGCGAGTACGCCGACCTGTGGCACCCGTCGTACGGAAACGATACACCAACATGATAAATGCTGTAATTCGGAACGCACCCGTTTTGGATTTTGGATTTCGTGTTTTGATATTGTTTCGGATTTCGGATTTCGGATTTCGGATTTCGGCATGGCCTTCCCGGCGGGCGTCAGTTTTCATATCGCGTTTTTCCCAAACATTGTTTCGCATCGGAGTCTCACAGGATATTGTGTGGCGATGATATTCGAACCGCTCTTCGCCAATGCCCATCGGCAGCCCGAGCACCTTGCGGTGGTTGATGACCGGGGAAGTTACACGTATCAGCAGCTTTCGCAGGCGGCGGCGGGGCTGGGGATGCTGCTGGGCACGCAGACCAGCCAGCCGCGCGTCGGGTTGCTGCTGCCGACCGGCGCCGGCTTCGTCGCCAGTTTCTACGGGACGCTGCTGGCTGGCAAGACCGTGGTGCCCATCAATTTTTTGTTGGGCATCAAGGAAATCGCCCACATCGTCAAAGACAGCGGCATCGACACGGTCATTACCGTGCCGCATCCGCTGCTGAGCCCCAAGATCGAGGGGTTGCCGTTGAACGTGATCGACCTGACGCAGTTGCCGCAATCTCCGCCCTTCAAGATCGATCCGGTTTTTCCGAAGGTGTCGGCCAATGACCTGGCCGTGGTGATGTACACCAGCGGCACCAGCGGCATGCCCAAAGGCGTGCTGCTCACCTACGACAATCTCGAAAGCGACGTGGAAGCCGCCATCGAGCATGCGCATCTGGTGGACAAATACAGCTTCCTTGGAGTGCTGCCGTTGTTTCACACGACCGGATTGCTGGCGACCATGGTCGCGCCCATCCGCCTCGGATCGACCGTGTATTACCAGGCGCGATTCAGCCCGCTGGCGGTGATCAACGCGATCAAGGAACACCAAATCTCCATCATCGCGGCGGTGCCGAGCATGTACGGCGCGATGATGCGCCTCAAGAACGTGGGGCCCGAAGATGTGAAATCGCTCTACGCGGCCCTCAGCGGCGGCGAGCCGCTGCCGGGCGCGATCCGAGAGGGATTCGAGCAAAAATTCGGAATCCCGATTTATGAGGGTTACGGTCTGACGGAAACCATCGGGCCGATCGCCTTCAACGTGCCCGGCGCGATTCGCCCCGGTTCCGTCGGAAAACTGATCCCCGGCGCGCAGGTGCGCATTGCCGACGACGATGGCAATCCCATGCCCGGCGGACAAGCCGGGGAAGTGTGGCTCAAAGGCCCGATGATTATGCAGGGATACAACAACCTGCCCGATGAGACCCGCGCCGCCCTCACCCCCGACGGCTACTTCAAGAGCGGCGACCTGGGGCTGATGGACGCCGACGGATATCTGCACATCACCGGCCGCAAGAAAGACCTCATCATCGTGGCCGGCGAAAAGGCCAGCCCGCGCGAGATCGAGGAGATCCTCAATCAGCACCCGGCGGTTGCGGAGGCCGCCGTGTTGGGCAAGAAAGACGCCAGCCGCGGCGAAGTGGTGGCCGCGTTCATCATCCCGCGCGAGGGGCAGAGCGTGAAGCCCGATGATCTCCGCGACTTTTGCCGCCAGCACGGCATGGTGCAGTGGAAAATCCCGCGCGACATACAAGTGGTAACCGACCTTCCCCGCTCGCCGACGGGGAAGGTGCTGAAGCGCGTGCTGGCGGAGCGATTTACGAACTGAGCGATCAGCCCGGATTATTCACCAAAGACACGAAGGCACCCACAGCGCGCGAGCCCGCAACCCAAAGAAAGAGGGAAACCACGAATGGACACGAATGCACACGAATGAAGACAAATTATTCGTGCCCATTCGTGGCAGTCCTCTCCGTCGATCTTACAAATATTCTTGCAGCCTCGACAAGATTTCGCGGAATATCCTTGAAGGAATACATTCGGATCATTCGTTTCTTCGTGGCACGGGCGGCTCGCCCGTGGTTTTCGAAATCCCAACATGGGTGGGCCGCCCATGCCACTTACCACGTTAACTCTTTAAGCAATCGATCGACCACGAAGTTCATGGTTCGCTCGGGTGAGTCAAGCCCCTGTGCGGCAGCCGCGCGGGCGGAGCGCAGCTCGCTGGAAGTCGCCCCGCGGCTGGGCAACGTGCGCTTCACACACACTGTCCGCAGCCGTCCGGCGATCAAGGATCCAGCGGCACTATTCTTCCCGGCATTTTCAGCAACACAAATCATTCGAGCCTCCCGTGGTTGATACGGGGAGTATCTCAAACCCCGGACCAATCCGCGCAAAGTCAAATCGCCGATAATATCGCGCCCGCCGCTCGGCTGATCCGCCGGCCTCTCCAGGTGGTTGCGCGGTGCGACGCATGCCGTGAAAACCCGTCGTCCCCGCCAGACATTCCGCCGGGCCGGTGGACAATGATGTGGTCGCGCGATAGTCTGAAAAACGTGCCTCCTGGCGCGACCGTCGTGGCGAACAGTCATCGCGGCGCGCCGCTTGGCGGCCCGTTGTTCCCGTAGCTCAATTGGATAGAGCGTCGGCCTCCGAAGCCGAAGGTTGTAGGTTCGAGCCCCACCGGGAACGCTTGTAAGGACAAAGGGTTGAAGTCGCGGAGTTCACCGCCTACCCTGTGATGTCACCGATTCGTGTCACCAAAAAAGCCCCGATGAGCGTCAACTCACCGAGGCTTCAGCAACCTTCCGGCTGCCTGCGATTTAGCTGGAGGTTCAGATGGCACGCTTCCGCAAACCGTTTTTTCGCGCTCCCCGTGGCCTTTGGTACGTTTGGCACGGCGGCAGGCAGATCAATCTTGGAGCCGACAAAGACGCCGCATTTGCCGCTTGGCATGAGCTGACGTCCAAGGCGTTGCCCGTGCTTTCCGCGACTGAAGCCATCAAGCTGGTGGCTGTCGTCATTGATTCATTCCTTGATTACGTCGAGCAGCACCGGCATCCGGACACCTACCGCTGGTACAAGGACCGGCTTCAGCTTTTCCTCAACGCCATTCCGGCGGATCTCACCCTCGATCAACTCAAGCCCTTTCACGTTCAGAAGTGGATCGACGCTTATCCCGACCTCGCCAGCGGCACCAAGCGGAATTACTGCCGCTCGATTCAGCGCGCCATGGCGTGGGCGGAGGAACAGGGCTATGTCCTTCGATCGCCATTGGCCCACTTCAAGAAGCCCAGAGCAGGCAAGAAGGAACTGGTCGTCACCCCGCAGCAATACCAATCGCTCCTTGACCGCACGGCCGATCAGGAGTTCAAGGATCTGCTGACCGTCACCTGGGAAACCGGCTGCCGGCCGCAGGAAAGTTTGCGGGTGGAAGCCCGGCACGTTGATCTCGCCGGAGAGCGATGGGTCTTCCCGGCCTCCGAATCCAAAAACAAGCGGACGCCGCGCATCGTCTACCTGACGCCCAAAGCACTGGAGATCACCAAGCGTCTGATGGAAAAGCACCCCGAGGGAATGCTCTTCAGAAACGTTGATCGCAAGCCGTGGACGACCGATGCCACGAACTGCCGCTTTATGCGAATCAAGAAGCAGAAGGGAATCAAATTCAGCCTTTACAGTCTTCGCCATTCCTTCGCGACGCATGCGCTCATGCAGGGCGTGGATTGCATCACGGTGTCGACGCTCATGGGCCATGCAGACCCTTCCACCCTGGCGAAGACCTACCAGCACCTATCGCAGAACCCGGCGTTCTTGCAGCAGCAATTGAGGAAGGCAACCGCTTAGGCAAGCTTAAGGTGTTTGAGTTTAAGCTGGACGCGTGGGGCGGTTGTAACAGGAACAATCGCACCCACGCGGCAACTTGCCAGATAGGCGTCCACATCCGCTTCGGAGAAGAGGATTTTTCCGCCAATGCGGTAATGGCTGATCTTGCGGGACGCGGCGAGCTGGTAGAGCTTTGAGACGCTTACGCCCAGCCGTTGCGCAGCCGCTTTCACCGAGAAGTTTGATGTTTCGGTAAACATGGGGAAGGTTTCAGGTTCCGACTACGCGCGGCCGTCCGCGCTGCGATTTCCGAGCGGCCTAGTTCGTACGCGCGCTCAATCATCCAGGTCAGCCGCTCGGCATCAGAGAAGTCGAAGAAGCGATCATGTTCGCCCGCTTCCTTGAGGACCTGCCGTACCGCTTGTTGCGATGTGTATTCCATGGTGGCCTCACCGTAAGAGTGCCACGTACGCCCGCATGCAGGTGTCGCCCACGTCGAGCGAGCTATCGGCCAGCGAGAGCTTCCGGTCAGTCAGAGCCTCTGTGAGGCTAAAGAGTTCGCGAGCGATGATGCCGACGATGAGTCCGAATTCGCCACGCTCGACGTCAATCTGGCGCACAATCCCGAGCTTGCTCACTATCTCGCTCGCTTGATCCACGGATGATTTGATGATCGCGTTGGCAAGGGCCGTTCCGTCCAGCTCCCGGGTCGGCTCTGAGTTCTCGCCGATAAGATGCATGCCGACGTGAACACCAACCCGCGCCACCGATAATAAAATGCTGTCTTCCATAAATGTCTTCCGAGTAAATGGACCTGCTTGGGAAATCTGATTCGTTACCGATAGCGTGGTCCCGCCCGCGAACAGGCGGGACCACGCGAAGCGATTTGTCACGAGCACAGCTTGTAGATGCCCATGAAAATCAGGGGGATGCCGATGAGGGGCACGGGAAGCGTCAGAATGCCGAAGCCGATCAGCATCCAGCCGCTGGCTTTGCTGTCGTTTCCCTTCTTGCGTTCCTGTCTTGCCATGTGGCCGATCGTCTGAGTTACCGCACGTAATGGATCAAATGACATACAAGGCTCCTTTCAGAAAAAGGTGAATGCGGGATTGGACTACCGTTCCAAATCCCTGTTGCTGGTTTGTTGTTCCTGCTCGTCGCGCGAGGAGTAGCGGCCGAGCATGGTTTCGTAGGCGCCCTTATCGTGGGCGACTTCCTGCGGCGTCAGGTTGCCGGCAAGCCCCGGTTCCTCCACGGGCTGGATGCCGTGGGCGGGAAACGCCGGCAGCACCTGTGCCACTTCTTTGGCGCCTTGCCGCATCATGGCTTTGACATGACCGGCACCGATCTTCTGTTGCTTCTCTGACATGCGAATCTCCAGTTAGGGTGTTAGAAATCTTCTTCCTGGCCGCGGAACATCCGGGCCGTCGCTTGCTGTTCGATATGAGCGTCGTGCATTCGCCGAACGCGCTGTTCCATGACGGCGCGCTGCATGCCGTTGAACATGAGCACTGCGAAGCAACCGACGATGAGGTATTTGCCGACGCCCGGGGAGTAAGGAATGATGAGCACTCCCGCGATCAGGCAGATCGCCGGTTCGATGAGCATTTGGACGGTTTTTCGCCTGCTTTTGGGAGCGAGCTTGTAGGCGAGCCAGGAGTCGCCGACGTATCGGCTGTGGATGATCTTGCCTTTTTTCACGGCCCGTGCCGCGTCCAGCCGCTGTGCCGCAACAACCAAGGCCCAGACGAACATGTAGGTCAGCATGTCGTCCGAGTTTTCCATCGCGCCAAAGAGGAGCATCACGCCGAGAGCGATGAGCGCATTCAGGCGGAAGAAGTCCGTGCCGAAGTCCTTGCGGATGAACGGCAGGATGCCGGTTGCGTAGCCGTTGACAGCGAGCCAGAGGAAATTCAGGCCGTCGCGGATGTCCTGAAACGGGGGACGTTGTGGCTGTTGTTGCTGACTCATGGACTAGCCTTTCTGATTGAAGGTGCAATGAAGGAAGCTGGCGCCGTTGGAGAACGGCATGCCTGACCGAATCAAAATCGCGTCGGCGAGGAACCGGCTCTCCGGGCCGCCGGTCCTCAAGCCGGTCAGGAATGCGTTGTTCTGAAGAATTTGCTCGTAATGCTCGGAGAAATTGCCCGAGTAGTTGTCCTGTCCAAAGAGTGAACCGAATCCATCGCCTTCATTCTGCGACGAGCCGCCGACGAAGGTCTGGAGGGAGCGGCCGACGAGCGTTGCCGCCCATTCCGCCGTCTGCACGTCGCCAAGGGCGTGAAAGAGCTTGTGATGAAAGTTCGAGAGCAGCGCATCGGCCTGATGCCGGCCCGATTCGCCTTTGAGCGCGCTGTAATAGCTGTGGAGCGACTGCGTCAGGTACACCATGCAGCCCATGTGCGAGCGGCACTGCGCGAGGTAGTGGGCGTCAAAGCTGTTGACGAATTGCTGTGCTTCGTCGCACCAGATCACGTTGATGCGGCTCCCCGGACCCGCATGCCGCCGCAGATTCGCCCGCTGCGTCAGATACTTCCAGCCGGCGTTGATGAATTTGCCGATGTCACCCCAGGCCGCCGGCGGCAGGTTCACCAGAATCCATTTGCCTTCAAACATGTCGGCCGGCGTGACATTCGTGACCGTAGAAACCAGTTCCCTGACAATGCCGGTGTTGAAGACGTGCAGCACGCCCATGACGCCGGCGAGAATGCTGGACCGGGTCTTGTCCGCCATCTGCGGAAATTCAGCGAGCCAGTAATCGACGGCGAGCTGATAATCGTGTCCTTCGATCGCGGACTTGCGGCGCTCGAACGCAGCCTTCAGGCATTGGTTGTGAAAGCCCGCCTGCCACTGCTCCGTGGAAATCTGTTGCGGGCTATAAGCGGCCGACGTGATGAATTTTTGCAGGTCCGGTGCGGTGATCTTGCCGGTGGCGAGCTTCACCACTTCCACCCCGTTGTAAATCATCCGGTCCTGCTGCTGTTCCCAAAAATCGCCGTCTTCCCCCTGCCCCTTGCCGTCGCCGCTTCGGAGCGTTTCGCCGATAGTGCGAATACAGCGCGTGATCTCTCGCGTGTCGCCGCCGCCCTTACAGACGA
>DASRLH010000477.1:0-4901 GCA_035648595.1 Tepidisphaeraceae bacterium | reverse complement strand
AGATGCCGAACAGCTTCACGAGCAGCTCCATATGGCGGTAAACCGCCTCAGAAACAAGTGCTGGCTAGTCCACGCATTCTTTAAACAGGCCGGATTGAACATACCAAAAGTTTAAACTTCATTGCGCAACGGTCAGTAAGGCCACAATCATTGACGCGGACCAAGAGGGGTATCCGAGCCTCGATCCCCAACTGTGCGTGATCGACTGCGATTTGCCGGAACACGTCGTTGAGCAGCGCTACCCGGCACTGTGGGAGTATCTGCGGACCGCCCAAGTCCTTGGCGTCAAGGACGGCTACCTCGTCGGAAAACGGACTCCGTGGTACAAGCAGGAACAACGCCAGCCAAGTCCGTTCCTCTGCACCTATATGGGTCGCGGCTCCGGCGACAAACAGCCATTCCGTTTTATCTGGAACCGCTCAAAAGCCATCGGGACCAACCTGTACCTAATGCTCTATCCGCGCAATGAACTTGCCGTCATGCTACGCAATCATCCTGAACGCGCCGCTGACGTGCATGAACTCCTGGGGCGCGTCACCGGCCATGAACTCCGGGGCGAAGGGCGCGTATATGGGGGTGGACTAAATAAGATTGAACCCAGTGAATTAGGACGAATCAGTGCGCGGACTTTCGCGGATCGCTGGCCGGAGTTGGCAGCAAGTTTTAGCCAACAGCAATTACTCGTGTTCCCGTCCCCATGAACCCCTCGTCAACACCATGCTCTCCCTCCACACCCGTCTTTCCGCCGAGCAGTTGCCGCAACGGCGGGAGCAGATTCAGCGCGAAATCGACGCGACGGACCGGCAGATCGATCAACTGGTTTACCGGCTCTACGGTCTGACCGAGGCCAAGATCGCCATCGTCGAAGAGGCAGCCAAATGAACGATCTCGATGCGATCTTAAGGACGCCGCTTCCCCCGAAGTGGATTACGCCGACGCAAAGGAGAGCGGCCCCATGAAATGCTCGATCGAAGGATGCCCAGGCGAGTACGAGACGAAAACGGTCATTCACACGGTTCGCAAGGCCGGGCGCGTGATGGTGATCGATCATGTGCCGTCCGAAGCAACGGGAGGAAAGTGAAGAATTGGAGAACGGCTGAGGCCGTGTTTGCGCCCCTGCTTCGCGCAATACGTCCTGTTCGCGGCGCACCGCCGCTTAACTCCCGCGATGGCAAGCGGTTGCGGAACTGATAAAGCAATGTTACGATAAATGAACAAGTGCAAAAGCGCCACAAAGTGTAGCGAAGTGTAAACCATCGGGTGAGTCGGCGTAGTCGAATCTTCTCGTCGCCGCAGGGTCGTCGCAATGGGAGGCGTATCCGCATCAGGTGAGGTTGGGGCGTTGTTTATGACGCCGCTGTCAGCAGGTACCGGCGTTGAAGCGGCGGATCGATCGATCCTCGTATTTCTCTTCCGCTTCGGGCCTGCGAATGTAGATGGGAGCCAAGGATTGGGCGTCGGCGGGCACGCCGGATCGGGCGATGGCATATCCTATTGTTGCGACCTTGCCGGCCTGGGCGCGCCAGCGATCGGGGAGGGTGAGGATGATGCCGGGGTCGGCGGCGGGGAGAAACTTTTCGTGGTAGGGAATGCCTTCCCCGATGAGATGGATGGGCCGGGGACTTCGCGCGAGCATGTTCGCCAGCGAATCAAGGTGGGCCGGCTCGTCGTAGGTCCAGCCATCGCTTGCGATGCGCGTGAGGCGCGCGGTGAAGATTTGATCGCGTTTGGCGTCGAGAACGATCAGGACATGGCGGGCGTTTGGCGGGGCGTTGCGGGCCAATACTTCCACCGTCGGCACCGCGATGGCACGGGCGCCGGTGGCGTAGGCCAGTGTTTTGGCGAAGGTGATTCCGATGCGCAGGCCGGTGAACGAACCGGGCCCGGCGGAGACGTATATTTCGCGGGCGTCGGCGGGTTTCCAGCCGCGCGCTTTGATCAGCGCGTCGATGCGCGGGACCATCTCGGCAGCGTGCATCAAGCCGTGGGCGAAGGTGTCGTGGGCGACGGCAATTCCATCTTCGGCCAAGGCCACGGAGCCCAGGCGGCCGGAGGTTTCGATGGCGATGGCGCGGATCATCAGCTTCCACAATCGCGGCGGATCTGGGAGAGAACGTGCGCGATGTGCTCCATCGCGCCGACGGCGGAGCGCAAGTCGATCTCCAGCGGAACCAGATAATCCTTCTCGATCTGCTGGCTCATGGGATCGTCCCACTCGCTCTTGGTTTCGTACCACCGATTGAGCAGGTCCTTGACGCCCTTGGCGATCTGTCCGCGGCCTTCATATACGCCCATGATGTGTGTCCTTTGATCCCGTGTGTAAACGCAAGGGACGGGGGAAAATCCGAAATCCGAAGCACGAAATCCGAAACAAATTCAAAAGCAAGGAAAAACGGAAAATTCAAAAGGGCGCGTCCGGGGCGGTTTCTTGTTTTGGGATTTCTCCCTTTGAATTTTGAGTTTGTTTCGGATTTCGTGCTTCGGATTTCGGATTTTCATCGCCTTTGTGTCTTCGTGCCTTTGTGTTTAACTCCGCGTTTTCAGCGCGGCAGGATGCTCGATTTTGCCTGAGAGCGTTCCCTGATGTGTCGGCCCGCCCGTCCAGACGCCGGCATAATGATCGTTGAAGACGGCGACGCGGGCGCTGTACTCCCCCATTCCCGGGAAGCCAAGTTTATCGACGGTTATCACCGGCGTATCGCCCGCCCACTCGACCGTCAGCGTGAGCGGAAGCGTCAGATCGTGCGAGCCGTATTGAATGCGCGCATCAAAGAGCCAGCGTTTGCCGGTGAGCTTCCGGACATTGCCAAGGGTGTAGTGTTCCGCGGCGGCCGGCCCTTTGTTGCCATCCACCGTGAAGTGGCCCACGAGCACGGCATTGCTCATCGTGCGATCAAATCCCTTTTCCATCGCGGCCCGATCACCAGCCGGTTGCGTGGCGGCCGGCGGGGCAGCCGACGCAACGGAAACCAATAACAACATAGGCAGCAGATAACGGGGAAAAAATGTTGAAAGCATGAGGGCGCTCCAGCGATGACCGTGAAAGGTACCCAACCTCAATCGTGACACGGGCGTCTCGCCCGTGCGCTTTGCATTGGAACTCGCAATAGATCGATCTTTCCTACTTCTCAACCGTAAGCACGGGCGAGACGCCCGTGTCACTGTTCCAGATCTAAACCACGCATGGACATGCGTTCAATCAACCGCGATCTCGGACGAGATCACGGATGCAGGATGTCAACGGCGCATGTTCGCGCAGTGTTCTTTAGCGTGTTCCGGGGCTTGTGCCGTCGGCGGCGGTTCCCGCTCCGCCGGTGGGACGTTGCAGTTGGTTGCTATTGGAGGTGGCGTCGTCGGTGTGAGTGATGGCGCCATCCTGGTTGATGCGCTGCTCGGGAGTGGGAGGCGCGCCATGATCGCCGTCGTGGCCCTGGCCGTTGCAGCCCATGATGCCGATGCCACTCAAAGCGGCGACGAGTAGTGCGCCGGCGAACCGATTCGCAAAATAGCTTTTATTCATGATCGTGTCCAATTCTCAAAAAGAGTTAGGGCGGGCCGCGTAAACCGCGACGCGCCCTAACTTACAAAGGATCAACGTACTCTATTCGTCGGAGATTGCACGTCATCGCGCAATCCTGAAGCGAGGTCGGGCACAGGGATTATCGCCCCGCGCCGCCCGTGCCGGTTCCGGTTCCAGCGCCGCCGGTTCCGGTGCCGTTACCGACGCCCGCGCCGCCGTTGCCGGTGCCGCTTCCGACACCCGCGCCGCCGTCATTGGTACCGCCGATTCCCGCGCCGCCACGGCCAGCGCCATTGTTGCCGGCTCCGGCGCCGGTTCCGATTCCGGTGCCGCCACCCGCGCCCGTGCCTGAATTACCGCCGACTCCCGCGCCTGTTCCGCCGGTGCCGGGATTGGCTCCGCCGGAGATTCCGGCGCCGGTTCCGCCTGCTCCGCCACCACCACCATATGCGCCGCCGCCATTGGCGCCGCCGGAGGTTCCATACGATCCGGTGCCGTTTGCACCTGCGCCGTTGCCGGAGATTCCGGCGCCGGATTGGCCGGCCATGCCGCCCGAATCGCTCACGCCCGAATTCATGCCGTTGCCGTTGTCGGGGGGATTGCTGCTAGTGCCGCAGCCGACGAAGACCATTCCGCCGATGGCGAGTGACGCGGCGACGGCGAGTTTCGAGAATTTCACAGTAGACCTCCGAGGCTAGTTCCCAGAGAGGCCGAGCGTGGCGACGCCGCCGCGAATCGACCCCAACAAATCGGGGGCAAGCAAAGGTTGCGCCGAATCGGGACACGAATGGAGGAGGGAATCACGGCATTACCAAATAAACGCATTTTTTCTCGCGGGGGAATTTTGCGCAGAGTGCGCGGAGGCGCAGAGAGGCGGAGGAATGAAGGTTTGACCTGCGTCCGAGTTGAGGGGCCAGGCCGCGATTACGACGTTGGGATTGAAGCGGAAGGACGCGCGCGAAGTCGCCGGAGCAACGGTTGAGTTAGGCGGGCACATCCGTGCTGAATGGGGCGATTCAACATTTTTATGGAGATGAGGAGCGAAAGAAATCGCAAGGAGCGACAAATGGCGTCAATGTGTCAGGTGTGACGCACTTGCGTCGCCGAAGTCCAGTGCCGGAGTGCGTTCAGATTGGCAATAGCGCAATTTTTCGACAACCGCGCCATCGGCACGGGCGAGACGCCCGTGATACGATGACGGCTTCGTCGCGCGAGTGAAAGCGTACTGCAATCGGCTGAATGTCACCGCCTTTTTTGATCTACACCACCGTCGCTTTGGAATCGCGTGGGGATCTCTTTTGCTCGGCGAACTGGATGGCCGCCTTGACGAATCCCAGGAACATCGGCTGGGGGCGCAGGGGGCGGCTGGTCAGTTCGGGGT
>DASRLH010000476.1:0-6544 GCA_035648595.1 Tepidisphaeraceae bacterium | reverse complement strand
AGCAACGCCACGGGGATTCAGGTTGGGCGATCGATCGATGGCACCAACTTCACGACCATTGCCACGCTGGCCGCGACCGCGACGACGTACGCCGACACCGGCTTGAGCGAGGGCGTGCACTACTACTATCAGGTGACGGCGTTGCCCCTGAGTGGGACTGGGGCGAGCATGACCGCCGATGCGTGGACGCCGCTCCTGGCGGCATCCGGGCTGACGGCATCCGTCGCGTCGGCAGCCGAAATCGATCTAACGTGGGTAAACCATTCGGCGGTCGCCGTCAACCAGCAAGTGGATCGATCCACCAATGGCACCGACTATTATCCCCTTGCGACGCTGGCCCCATCGGCAACGACCTATGCCGACACCGGCTTGAGCGAGGATTTGCATTACTACTACCAGGTTCGCGCGATCAACGCCGCGAGCGATTCGTCCGCGCCTACGTCATCGGATGCCTGGACGCCGCCGGCCGCGCCGTCGGGGCTGACCGCAACGAGCGTGTCTTCCTCGGAGATTGATCTGGCCTGGAGCAGCGCATCAATCGCCGCCACTCAGTTGGAGGTCCAGCGATCGACCGATGGCGTCACCTTCAACACGATTGCAACGCTCGATGCTCTGGCGATTGGTTATCGCGACATGACCTGCACCGAGAGCGTGCATTACTGGTATCGAGTGCTGGCGACGGATGGGGCGCGCCTGTCGGCGCCGGGCACCGACGACGCCTGGGCGATACCGGCGGCGCCAATAGGCGCGAGCGCTTCGGCGGTATCGGGAACGCAGATCAATCTTCAATGGACAAACACCACCTCCAGCGCCACGGCGGGCGTGCAGATCAATCGCGCCGACGATGGGATCGACTTCGCGCCGCTTGCCACAATGGGCCCCGGCGTTACCAGCTACGCCGATACGAGCGCGGTGCAAGGGATGCACTATTGGTATCAGGTCGAGGCGACCGCGCCGGGCGTCGTTTCTTCGCCTGCGACCGCCGATGCGTGGGCTCTGCCGGCGAACGTGCCGGGGCTGAATGTCACAACGGTGTCGGCGGGCGCGATTGATTTCACCTGGCCGAGCGTGCCGCCCGATGCCACCAGCCTTGCACTCAATCGCGCGCCGGACGGCACGAATTTCGCGGCGATTGCGACGCTCGCCGTATCCGCGCGACAATACAATGACACCGACGCCGCGCTGATGAGCGGCACACATTATTGGTATCAGCTTGTCGCCGCCGAACCGTCGGGCAACACGGTGATCGGCTCGATCGACAGTTGGACGCTTCCGCTGGCGCCCTCCGGCCTGGCCGCCTCGAATATCCTGGCAAACCAAATCGCCCTGACGTGGGTTGATAACAGCAGCCAGACCAGCAGCTTTAAGGTCTACCGGTCCACCGACGGCGGCGCCACCTACACGCCACTGGCGACGGTTCCGGCATCGGGCGACAGCTACGTTGACGCCCCGCTCCCCGCCAACGCGCACGATTACTACGAGGTATCGGCGCTGGTCCCCTCGGGCGCTTCGCCGTTGAGCGCGCCTGCGGACGCGGTCGCGCAGTCGCCGGCGCTTTCGCTCAACGCGATCGCGGCGGCCAGCTACAGCGCCGGCGACGCCGTGACGCTCAACGATTCATTCGACTCCACCAACTCCGCCTCCACGCACACGGCGACCGTCACCTGGGGCGATGGAATCACCGATACCGCGCAGGTCAGCGAGCAACAGGGTTCGGGCAGTGTGTTCGCGACGCATACCTACGCCGTCGCCGGCAACTATCAGCCGACGCTCGTCCTTACCGGCAGCGACGCAACCACAGCGCAGGCGACGGCATCAGTCACGGTCACGAACAATCCGCCGGTGCTCGCGCCGCTGACGGCGCAGACGGTGAGCGAAGGCGCCAGCGTCAACCTCGCGACCACCTTCACGGACGGCGACGTCTTCGACACCCACGCCGCGACGATCAGTTGGGGCGACGGCACGACCGAGCCGGCCGACCTCTCCGAAAACGGCGGCAGCGGAGGCATCGTCGCCTCCCACATGTACGCCACCAGCGGCACGTTCAACACCACCGTCACGATCACCGACAGCTCAGGAGCATCCGCAAGTTCCTCGGCGAACACGATCGTCACAAGCGTCGCGCCAACGGCGGACGCGGGCGCGGTAAAGGTCGAGGGTACAGCGGGCGTGCCAATCACCCTTGACGGCAACTACACCGATCCGGTGCCCGGCGATCCCGGACAATTCCACTGGCTGGTGACCAACGCCGCGAGCCAGCAGATCGCCGCCGATAATGCCCAGACCATCACCTTCACGCCCCCCGTATCTGGAATATACTACGGCTACTTCACGGTGACGGATTCCGATGGCCGCAGCGCCACCTCGACGGCGACGATCGCCGCCGCCGATCCCAACGCCCCGCCGGACACGTCGATCCCCGCCGCTCCGACCAATCTGCTCGTCAGCTCCTGCACGCCCGACGGCGTGACATTGCAATGGCAGAATAACGCCACGAACGCCGATGGCGTCGAGATCGAATGGTCGTCGGGGACCGGCGACACTTATGCCATTGACGTAGTGGGCGCCGGCGCGTCATCCTACACCGACATGGATCCGCTGCTGAATCGTGACAATGTTTATAGCGTCGTCGCGTTTCGGGGTGATTACGAATCCTCGCCGAGCGCGACGGTGCTCGCCCATCCCGTCAGCGCACCGACCACCTTCGACGACGATAACGCAGGCGGCAACGCCCGCGGAACGCTTTCGCCGTTTCAGGTTGTGCATGGCCATACGCTATCGGTTGCCGCGAGCGGAGGCTTATTGGCAAATGACATGAACCTGAATGGCGATCCATATCAAATCACCGGCTTTACGCAGCCTGCGAATGGGGCGCTCGCCGTTAATCCGGACGGCAGCTTCACCTACACGCCAAACTCGCCCAATTGGATCGGCACGGACACGTTCACCTATACCGCCGCCAACGCCAGCGAAACCGGCACGCCGACGATCGTCGCCATCGACGTAACCGACGCAGCACCCGTAGCCATCAGCGACCTGGGCGTGAATATTGACCAAAGTCTGTACAACGATGAGATTCACAACGGCCAAATGTATTACAACGTCACCGACGGCCAATTGGCCGTCAGTGACGCTGACAACGACGCGCTTACCTATAAGATTATCGACGCCCCCAAGCACGGTACGGCGCAGGTTGACCCGGCAACTGGGGAATACTTCTACAGTCCCGACACGACGTTTGCGGGCACTGACAGCTTCACCTTCAGCGCCAATGACGGCGTTCAGGATGGGCCCGCCGGAAGCATTCAAATCGTCTCGCATCTACAAATGGTTGCTCCCGACCGCCAAATGACAATGAAGCCGGGCGACATTGCCGCCGATACGTTGCTTTCGGGCGCCGGCGACGAAGTGTTCTTCAGCGGCGTGGATCATGGCACGATCACCCTCGACCCCGCGCCGGGAACAGGCCCGCATGGCGGCGCGGTCAGCTTCAATGACCTGCAATATGCCTCTAATCCATCTTACACCGGCACTTATTTATTCAACGTCGCACAGCAGCGCGGGAATCTGATCAAACTGCCGTGGACGTACAATGTCCGCACCTACAACCCCATCGAGTCAACCGCCAATGAATGGTCCGCCGGCGGGTCGCATCTGTATTACCCGGTGCCTTCAGACAGCCCCAGCTTCTTCCCCGACAGCTATACGTCCTTCCTGCCGCCGTCGTGCAAGGATGCGACGCTCGTGCTCGGCCAGGATGCGAGCCACGGGCATGTCACGCTGAATAACGATGGGTCGTTCCGCTACGTTCCCAAGCCGGACCCGGCGACCGGGAAGCCGTATGCGGGCTGGGACTTTTTCAGCTTCAAGGTGCGCGAGGGGCCGGTGACGCAGGTGCAGTGGGTGCAGTTGGACGTGGGATACACGCCGCCGGGGGCGCCGGACGTGAATCAGGCCGATTGGAGGGTACAGGCGTTCCCGCGCAGCCTCGATGGGCTATGGAATTCCTACAATGATGCCCATCAAAAATTGGGCGCGGTCATGCAGCGGCTCGCGGAAGTCGGCGAAGAATCACGCGTGATCGCAGCGTCCGGGTCCGATCCGACGGAGAGCATGCTCGAAGACGCGATGAGCAAACTTGATGCTTTGAACAGCGCATACACTGTCTACGCCGCCCAGGCCATTGAAACCGAGAACGCGGCGGCTGAATACCTGCGGCATGTGAAGTTATTCTACCTGCAAAGCGAACGCGATGTTATTGCCGCCGTCCAGGCGTTACCCATCGACGTAGCGGGCCTCAAACTGAGCCCGCGGCAACTCATCAAATGGGAGGGCGCGCTCGGGGCCTTCGGATCCGGAGCGGACTTTCTGGCAGCGCAGGCAACGCTTAATGTCGAGGCAGCCCGCGAGACGCACGATGCACTGGAACAGGAAATCCAAATCGTAGGAACGATCGCAATCGGGGCGAATTTCGCGGTGACGGGCGCCGAACTTCTCACGGAGCAGGGATGCGCGGCCTTTGCCAAGCAGATGACCGCGAAAGTGGTGCAGAATCTCGCGGCCGGCGTAGCCGCGAGTTATGCATCCAGTGGAGCGGTGGCGCTGGCGCGCACCTTTGGCGTCAATGAGGACGGGGTTCGCATTGGAGCCGATTTGGTGCAAGTGCTGTTCCTGATTAAGGCGGCTCGGGCCGAGCGCAAAGCGCTGGGCGCAAACTGTTTCGTCGCCGGAACGCAAGTGCTGACGGCCGGAGGCGGGACGCCAATCGAGCAGCTAAAGGTTGGCGACCGCGTGCTCACGCAAGTTGCCGATCCCTCCGCGCCCGGCGCGCCCCAAAATGCGACAGGCGATCCCAACGCGACCGCGGTCGATCCGGCCACCTGGCGTGATGTCACCCTGGACATGCCCGACCCGAAGAACCCCGGCAATGACTATCAGATGCAACTTCTTGAGCCGTTGAGTTGGATCGGCAGCGAGAACGCGCGGGCGGGCGGATGGATAAACCTGTCGCTGCCGGAGTTGCAGATCGGCGGGGAGGCGCAAGTCGTGAGCATCGGTGTCTGTCCGACCGTCGCGGCCGGCACTGGCCGCGTTGTCTTGGGCACGTTTCAGCATGTCAGCAACGACATAGTAGGCGTGCATTTGGCGGGCGAAACCCGTCCGCTTCAGGTGACGGCGGGACACATGCTATGGTCCCTTGACCGCGCCGCCTGGGTAAATGCGGGCGATCTGCGCGATGGCGAACGTCTCGCCGACAAGAACGGCGCATCCACGGTGCTCTCAGTTATACCCGAATCGACGGTGCAAACCGTCTACAACCTTGATGTTGAGACAGACCATCGCTATCTCGTCACCAGCGACGGCGTGGTGGCCCATAATGTGAGCCCTTGTACGAATCCTGTTCAAGCTCTTGAAAAGAGCATGAAACTTCCGAATTGGGCGCGCCAACAGCTTCGATATGCGATGGAAAATGAACACGGAAGCGCGGCGCTGGCTGGAAATGAAGCCCACCATGGGATTCCGCTTGAACTGCTCAAGGACTCGGTGATCTCGAGGTTCATCCGATTGGCGGCAAAAGGCGGATTTGACTTCAATGGAACGGAAAACGGAATTATAACGCCAGCTGGGCATGGCCCGCATCCAGAGTACACCGCGCACATCCGGCAATTGATACTTGATGGCCGGAGCAGTAACAGCAGTCCGCAGGCAGCAAGGGGCCTGCTTGACCTTATCGTTCAGGATGCAGCGAAGGACGTCAGCTACTGGTTCTAAGGTTTTTGGATTAACCCATGCGAATCGAAAGCCTTGCATCATACACGGTCGGTGTTCATACGCACACGGCGCTACTGTCCGCCGATCGCGGTGACGAACTTGCGGAAAATCTGTTCGCGGTTTGCTGTGATGTGGGGAGGATGTTAAATCTTTTATCCAATGTGAATGCCCACTCTATCCGTATATGGGTCTCGCTCGATCGCCACGAATCGTCCGCGGCGGAATATACAAAGTTTTCGCAATCAAATATTGACATCCGGATCGACGCCCCTTGTACGTATTCGACCTATGAGCGACACTTCATCGGAATTGGTATGACGCTGAAGAACCCGGGGGCGTTTGATCGCCTGCGAGGAGGGCGTGCACCCTATCAAGAATGGCTGCGAAGCGAATTCCTGCGGATATGGAGGGATGCTTTGCGGGAAGTTGCGCCCGATCAATACACGATTTTGCTTCGAAACACCATCATATGGGTTTTCCGACAGGCCCCGCCGATTTACACCTATAATCACGGGGACCGGGCGATATGTGTCGAGCGCGCCCTCGGCGAGCCGGAAACCGCGTTCGCTGGACCACACGCGATTTTGGGTCCGGGGGTTTTCGACGCTGAGTTGTCCAATGAGAAATAAAGGGGGTTCTTCCGGCTTTTGCGTAGGTAGTGCTTGAAAAAAAATGGACATGGCCGTCTCCTCTGGAGTTACCAAGCTTCAGAAAGGAGACAAACTCATGTCCACAAGCCTGTTGTATCACGGATGGGGTATTCGCGGCTACC
>DASRLH010000475.1:0-25076 GCA_035648595.1 Tepidisphaeraceae bacterium | reverse complement strand
GCATCCGACATCGTGCAAACGCTCCAGCAAAGGCAGCAGACGCTTGAAGTGCTTAAGTCCCCGGACGTCCTTGTCCTGTAGTTCCTGTTCCATCGTCCCGGATCGTGCCACGAACCCGCCGCCAGCGCAATACGGCTTTTGCTAGGATCGCCGCCCCGCCATCAATCGCCGTGCCGAACGGCATTAACAAACTGTCGCGAAGTGTAAACCTGAACAGCTCCGCCCCACTTCCCACCGCATCATCATCTGCCGTAGTCGTGCCGAAGGAAGTGATCACGGGTGTTTCGCAAGTCTCATCGTGAGCCTACAATCCGCCTTGTCCAGCTTTCTGGATTTTCCGGAGGTTTGCCGATGTCGTCGTTGCGTGAAGTTGATCCTCAGGTGGCGGAGTTGATGGCGCGGGAACTACAGCGCCAGGAGAGCACGCTGGAGCTGATCGCCAGCGAAAACCACGTTTCCAGGGCGGTGCTGGAGGCGGCGGGCTCGGTGCTGACCAACAAATATGCCGAGGGGTATCCCGGAAAGCGCTACTACGGCGGATGCCAGTATTACGATGAAATCGAGACGCTGGCGATCGAGCGCGCCAAGCAGTTGTTCGGCTGCCGATATGCGAACGTGCAGCCGCACAGTGGGGCCAACGCAAACCTCGCGGCGTTCATGGCGATGATGCAGCCGGGGGATTCGTTTATCTCGCTGAACCTGGCGAGCGGCGGGCATCTGTCGCATGGGATGAAGCTCAATACGTCCGCCATTTTTTATAAGCCGAGCCATTATGAGCTGGACGCGAAGACCGAAACCATCGACTTTGACAGCGTGCGCGCCAAGGCCAGGGAATTGCGCCCGCGAATGATTTTGTGCGGCTACAGCGCATATCCGCGCACGATTGATTTCGCAAAGTTCCGCGAGATCGCCGACGAAGTGGGCGCGCTGCTGATGGCGGATATCGCCCACATCGCGGGCTTGGTGGCCGGCGGGACGCATCCTTCGCCGTTCCCCCATGCGCACGTCGTGACCACCACCACGCACAAAACCCTGCGCGGCCCGCGTGGCGGGTTGATCCTCACCAACGACGATGATCTATACAAGGCAATCCAGCGCAGCGTCTTCCCCGGCAGCCAGGGCGGCCCGCTCATGCACATTGTCGCCGCCAAGGCCGTCGCGTTTGCCGAGGACCTCAAGCCCGAATTCAAGCAATACGCCCGGCAGATCGTCAAGAATGCAAAAGCGTTGGCCGATGCCCTTATCGCCAAGGGATATCGCCTGGTGAGCGGCGGCACCGACAATCATCTGATGCTCGTCGATCTTCGCGCCCGGGATGCCGAGCTGACCGGCGCCCAGGTGGAAAAGGTGCTTGAGCAAGCCGGCATCATCTCCAACAAGAATGGCGTCCCCAACGACCCTCGCCCGCCGACGCTCACCAGCGGCTTGCGCCTGGGCACGCCCGCTGTCACCACGCGAGGGCTCAAGGAAGCGGACATGAAGAGCGTCGCCGACTTCATCGACCGCGCGGTGCAGGAGCGGGCGGATTCAGCCGCCCTGGCAAAAATACGCAATGAGGTGGCGGAGTTCTGCAAGAAATTCCCGATGCCGCATTGACAATGGCAAGCAATCAGCCTTCCCGTTGGACTTTTCACCGCGGAGACGCGGAGAATTCAAGGCGGAATGGGAGACAACCCGCTTGCTCGATACAAGCTCTATTTATTCGTAATTGTCCGTACACAGGATTGATTGTTCCCCGTTTTCTCTGCGTCTCGGCGTCTCCGCGGTTAATCTGAATTTTCCGCGTTTAAGGCTTTTGGCGGTCGCGGAACACGCGGAAGAGCGTGATCGCGCCCAGCAATCCCACTTGCCCCAGTATCTCGCCCGGCAAGCCCCACCTCAGCAATCGCCAGGTCACGAAAAACGTCCCCACCGACAGCCCACACCATAAAAGCCCCGGCACATCCTCCATCTCGGCGGCTTTGTAATAGATCACCGCGCACGCCAGCAGCAGGACGAAATCCAATGAATAAAACGGCCCAAGCGGATTCATAAGCGAACTTTACCGCGCGGCGGTCGTTTTATTGGCATCGTTGCAGTATATCCGGGCGCAGGACGGCAGGTTGCCTCTTGACCCACGCGCCTCGGGCGGCGCGGCGGGGCTTGGTCGCTGACTCAGCGGATCATCGTTTTTTTATACAGGGCCGCACCATGAAGCATCGTCTACCCGGCCGCGTTGAATTTGCAATTTTTGCCGCGATGGCGGTCGTCTGCGGGCTGCTGGTCACGATAAGCCATCAGCACGACACCATGCTGTTTTTCTGCGGCATGCCGGTCTTCCTGATCTCCGCGCTCATGGGCTTTCGTCGAAGCGAGCTACAACGCCAGGAGCAGCGCGCGGCCCAGGAATCGGAATCCGCCTGACAATGAAGATGGGCCGGGAGACGCAAGCGTCCCCGGCCCAGCCATTGCCGCCCAACCCCAAGCGGACGTATCTCGATTGAAATGCATGCCGCCGCGATTTATTCGGCGCCCAAGCGCGGAATTGCGCGCCGTCGGCGGATCAGCAGCAGCCCGCACAAGGCGAGAGCCACCAGGCTCGATGGCTCGGGGACATCGGCCGTCGCGGTGGCCTGTCCAAGAATCGCGCCGTTGCCATCGGTGAGGGTGTAGGTGTTGGTGACCTGCGTCATGGGAAATTGGTCATAAAAAGCGGAAATACTTTGGTCAATTTGGTTTTGGGGGGAACCGCCGTAGGAGCTGGAAATTTGCTGCCAGACCGCGACGCCGCTGTCGTCGATCTCGTCTACTGGCGTTGAGCCGGGTTGGCCGTTGTTGATAAGGGTCTCGCCAGGCCCGGCTTTGCCACTTGGCCCATATATGACCCCAACGCGCCACGGCGTGTAGTTCGTGCCGTTACTACTAATAAGTCCGGTGCCGAAGCCCCAAAAGTTGCTCGGATCGTTGCTGGACATCACGTTTGTGACATTCCCAATCGCGATCTTTTGTCCGTTGCCAAGGATTCGGAATGGAAAGAACAGCGCGCTGCCATGCTCAGTTGCAAAGGAGCCCGGAGGATTGGCGACGGCGCGCCAAGATGGGAAATAGGGGCTGGCGCCAGGCAGCGGCGCCGCGCTGGCGTCCCCGGCGGTTGAGAAATAATCTCCTGGGCGAATTGTAGGGGTGGCAATATAGCCGGAAGGTCCGGACGTATCGCCGGCCGTCGCTGAACCAGACCCGATGGCCGAAATCGCATTGGCGTTCCATGTGTTCCAGGTAGGGTTCAAATTGCCATTGATGTCCACCGGCAGCGGGGCTACCGAAAGGTTGGTCTCCACCACAACCGACGCACGGCCCGGGCAGACGGCGAACAAACCTGCCGCCGCCCCCGCAAACAGCGCCCCAGACAAGCGCGATAACTGAAAAACCCGCATCACTTCACTCCTTCTCATTCGACCTCCGCGCGTCGGCGGAGCTGATCTGTCCACCTGAAATTTCCACGGTCAGCCGTTCAAATGGACATTCGATGTTCAAGAGAGGCTCACCTGGCATCCCTTAGAGCGAGGAAACTACAGGCGATGTGCCAAAATTCTTCATGACGCCGCCCCATAGGCGCGGCCTGTTGTCATCCGCCGCGCCCTGTTCGGCGCGGGACGACGCCTATTGACACTGGGAACGTACCTCACCGCACTTCACACAAGGAGCCAAACCATGGGCACTGTCAGGAAATCGGCGTCGAAAAATGCGTTTACCTTCCTGACGGCGAAAGCCTCATCCAGCGCGTCAGGGCCAGGTGTCGCTCGGAGAATGCTGCTCCGCCTGCACGCCCGGCGGTCCGCTGGTGTGACGCGGCCCCGGTTCAATTGCCAGCCGGTCGATTACGCCGATTTATTTCTCCCGATCCTCATGTAGCGCGTTGCGAAAATTTGCAGATAATTTCAAGTAATGCGATAGGATACAATCTTCGGGAGCGATAAACATGCTGGATCTCGACGAAACACGGGGCCGGGTTGGCGAAATCGGTCCGCTGGACGAGGTGATTGCCGAGTATCTGCAAGCCGCCGAAACCGGCGCGCCGCCGGATCGACAGAATCTGGTTTTGCGGTTCCCGCAATTTGCTCGTGAGCTTCAGGAGTTTTTCAGCGATCAGGATCGCTTCCGCCGGCTGACGCACTCATTTCGTCCCCCAGGCATCGACTCACAGGGTTCTGAATCCAAGGCACGGTCGTCCGGCGCTTCCGACCTAAGCCTGATGCGATATTTCGGCGACTATGAAATATTGGAGGAAATCGCGCGCGGCGGAATGGGGATCGTCTACAAGGCCCGCCAGGGGCGGCTCGATCGGATCGTGGCCCTCAAGATGATACTCGCCGGGCAGTTCGCCTCCCCTGATGACGTGAAGCGTTTTCAAATCGAAGCGCAAAACGCGGCACGCCTGGATCATCCGCACATCGTTCCGATTTACGAAGTCGGCCAATATCGCGGGCAGCACTATTTCACGATGAAGCTGGTGGAGGGCGGGAATCTGGCCAGCCAGATGGAGCGCTTCACCGGCGACCACCGCGCGGCTGCCCGGTTGATGGCCGACGTCGCCCGCGCCGTGCATTATGCCCACGAGCGCGGCGTGCTTCATCGCGATCTCAAACCCGCCAATATCCTCATCGGCGAGGACGGACGGCCGCGCATCACCGACTTTGGCCTGGCCCGGCAACTGGAGGAAGCGGACGGGCTCACGCTCACCGGCGCAATCCTCGGCAGCCCACGCTACATGGCGCCTGAGCAGGCGCGCGGAGAAAAGGTGCTGACCGTTTCGGCGGATGTTTATGCGCTGGGAGCGGTTCTATACGAACTGCTCACCGGCCGCCCGCCATTTCGCGGAGAAACCGTGCTCGAGACGCTGCGGCTTGTGCGCGAAACCGAAGCGCGGCGTGCCACCCTGGTCAACCCCCGCGTGGGCCGTGACCTGGAAACGGTCTGCCTCAAGTGCATGGAGAAGGAGCCGAGCAAGCGCTACGCCTCGGCGGCGCTGCTCGCCGATGACCTGGACCGCTGGCTGCATGGCGAGCCGGTGGAGGCGCGGCCGGTGGGAACCGGCGAGCGCGTCTGGCGCTGGTGCCGACGCAAACCCGCCCTGGCCTCTACCGCCGCCTTCGCCCTGCTCGCCACGGCGGCGGCACTGGTGATCTTGTCGGTTGCCGTTGTCGCCATCGGACGCTCGCGTGATGCGAAAGCCGAGTTGGCCGGCAAAAACAAAAAACTCGCCGATACTGAACGCGACCTGCGGTCCGGCGCCGAGCATGATGCCGCGAAACTTTCCTTCCAGCGCAGCCTTGCCAAATGCTCGTCGGAAGGAGCGGCGGAGGGAATTGTCTGGCTCGCACAAAGCCTCGAAGAGGCGCATCGAATCAATGATCCGGTTCTCGAACGCTCGATACGGCTACAGATATCGGCGTGGGATCGCGCGGTCCATGGCCTTATCGCCGTCAGCGCCACTGAACACAGTTCATGCGTCCCCCCAGCAACTTTTAGTCATGACGCCGGATCGTTGCTCACTCTGAGTAAGGGCAACAAAATGGCGGTCTTTTCTTCCGCTACGATGCGGATACTGGGTCCCATGATAAAGGATTCGAATTATCCTTCCGCCTATTCACTGAGCCCCGACTGCAAAACCGTGTTCCTTGAGGTGGAACCGGACGAAAGGGCGGCTTCACCCGTTTGCGGCAGATTTTACAGCGCGGCTACGGGTCTGCCAGAAGGCTCGGGCCTACCCGGCGCTTCGTCCATTCTCGTCGCGGACTACGCACCCGATGGAAAGTCGTTGGTGACGGCAAACGACGATGGCATCATTCAGCGATGGAACGTCCAAAGCCATCAGCCAATGGGCCTGGCGTTACAAACGCACGATCGCATGGCCCAAGGTTTGGACCCGACGGTTCTGGTTGTCAGTCGCACGGGGCGGTACGTCTTTATCGGAGGCCGTGCGGCGAATCCCGATTTCGACGGCGGACAGGTGTGGGAAATGAATGGCTGGCACCCCATCGGCCCGATCATTCGCCTGCCGGGCCCCGTTCAATCCGTCGCCTTCGGGCCTAGTGATGAAACACTTCTGATCAATGACGGCGATACCGCTCGATTCGTCAACGTCCGCACCGGCAGCCCCGTGGGTCGCCCGCTGGAACATGGTTCGATGGTTCGAAGCGTTGCCCTCAATGCTGATGGAACACGGGCGATCACGGGCGGTAACGATCAGCTGGCTTGGGTCTGGGATGTTAAGAGCGGTAAGCCGATAGGGGCGCCGATCTCTCACAGCCATGAAATTCGCGCCTCAGCTTTCGCGCCCGATGGAATGACGGCCGCAACATCAACCGCAAGGGAAACTCGCGTCTGGCGGGTGGCCGACGGCCAAATTCTCTCGCATTCGACCGTGGAATCACACGTCTCGCTGGTGGCCGTGAGTCCTGACGGAAAGAGGGTAGCAACACTTGCATCTGACGGCACCGCACAGCTTGTTCGCCTTTCAACCGCTGAAAAGCCCGCAAAGTCCGTGTCGCTGTTCGGGTCGGCAAAATCCACCTATGCTGTATTTGATGCCGCCGGTGCTCGGTTCGCCACCCTTGGCGCGGATGGGTGGGTGCGGGTGTGGAATGCATCGACGGGCCAACTGATTGGAAAGCCGATCCAACTCTCAAGGCGAGAACCATCAACCTCGATCGCATTCGTGGGGGAGACGCAGCAGATGATCGCCGCCGACGCCACGGTTGCGTGGTCTTTTGATTTGAATACCGGCAAACCGCTTGGAACCTTCTTATCCGGCGGAGACGTATGTGTCGCTTGGAGTCCGGACGGCAAGATCGTGGCCGTGCGAACCGGCGGAACGCTGGAACTTCGTGCGGCCGGATCATGGAAATCTCCTGGCATCAGCATAAATGACAAGTCCGATTTCGCGGCAGTCGCATTCAGCGCCGATGGCAGCCGCCTCATCACCGGTTGCAACGACGGGTCAGTCCGCCTCTGGGATTCTAGAACCGGAAGCCCGCTGTCACCGCGATTGGTTCATGGGATTGCCCAGCAAACCGCCCCGCGCCGCGTGGCGATCAGTCCCGACGGGACGATTCTTCTGTGCGAAGAGACCTCTCAGACGGTGCTATGGGAAGTGGGCTCGTGGGAGCGAATTGGACCGGCATGGTCAGCGGCCGGCCTGAGCTTCTCCGCCGACGGCGCGATGCTGTTTGGCAGCGATGACCGAGGCGTGCGCATGTGGCCCAGCCCTCATGCAATGCTTGGTTCAGTCGAACGAATCAAACTTTGGGCCCAGGTCACCACCGGTCTTGCGATTGATGCAAATGGAGTTGTGCAACGGCTTGGATCACAAAAGTTCCAGGGCCCGCTGTGGCGGGAAAGCCACGATCGTCTCGTGGCTTTAACCGGCTTGCCGGTGCAGTGAAGTCGCGGTGTTAAGCTTGAAATGGAAACGTGAACCCAATTGAGCCCCGAATCCCGCGACTCCTCGGCGGTCCTTGACCGCTACCGCTCCTACCTCCTGCTCCTGGCCCGCGCGCAGCTCGATCCGCGCAAGGGGGACAGGGTTGAGGCATCGGACATCGTCCAGCAGACGCTTCTGGAAGCGCACGAAAAGCAGGAGCAGTTTCGCGGGCAGACCCAGGCCCAGCAGGCGGTATGGCTGCGGAAAATTCTCGCCAATAATCTGGCGGATGCCTTTCGCGGCATCGGGCGGGCCAAGCGCGACATCGCGCGGGAACGATCTCTGGATGCTTCGATCAATGAATCCTCCATGCGGCTGGGCAACCTGCTGGCCGATGACCAATCCTCTCCAAGCCAACACATGGATGGCGAGGAGCGCGCCCTGCGACTGGCCGACGCCCTGGCGGAATTGCCCGAGCCCCAGCGCGAGGCGCTGGTGCTTCAATACTGGCAGGGATGGTCGCTGTCTCAGATCGCGGAGCATCTGAATCGCACGCCAGTTGCCGTCGCGGGGTTGCTGAAACGGGCGCTGCGGCAATTGCGCGAACACCTATGCCAGCCGGCTGACGAACATTCACGTTGAAGTCCCAAATAAATTACCACCTACCTTCGACTACCGGTCCGACGCTCTCGCGACGGGGTGCGCTTCCGCCTTTTTAGCCATCGCACGCGAACAGCACAGGGCCTTTGAGGTACGTGTTCGTGGCGGCTACAATTTCATTGCCGCGCGATCGAGGCCGTGTCGGCTGGTACTTTCCGACCGCGCGGCCACGAAGCTCGGTTATCGCCCATTGACGAAGGATGTTTGACATGCACTGCGGGCAATTCATTTCCGCGCCGCTCTCGCGACGACAGATGCTTTCGCGGTGCGCGGGCGGGTTTGGGGCGGTGGCGCTGGCTTCGCTTTTGGGGCAGCGGGCGTATGGTGGCGCGGCGCAGCCTTTCGCGGCGCGGGCACCGCATTACCCGGCGCGGGCCAAGTCCGTGATCTTTCTGTACATGGATGGCGGCCCATCGCAGATGGACACATTCGACCCCAAGCCGTTGCTGACCAGGGAGCATGGCCAGCCCTTTAAGATGAAGATGGAGCCGACGCAGTTCAACAACAATGGAAATACGCTGGGCAGCCCCTGGAAATTCAAGTCCGGCGGAAAGAGCGGCCTGCCGGTCAGCGACCTGTTTCCGTTCGTGCGCGAGTGCGCGGATGATCTGTGTGTCATCCGATCCATGACCAGCGATTTCTCGGAACACACCGGCGCCAACTATTTTCTGCACACCGGCAACGGCCAGCAGGGCCGGCCCAGCATGGGGTCCTGGGTGACCTATGGACTGGGCTCGGCCAGCCAGAATCTCCCCGGATTCATCGTGCTGGACGGCGGGCTGATTCCGCCGGGCGGCCTGGACAACTTCAATAGCGGATTTTTGCCGGCCACGTTTCAAGGCTCGGTCTTCAAGCCCGCAGCGCAGCCCGTGGCCAACATCGCGCCCACCGAGGCCAACCCTCGGCTACAGCGCAATAAGCTCAGCCTGATGGCCAAACTCGACGGCGAAATGCTGCGCGGGCAGGGCCCGGCGGACGCGGTGGAATCCGCCATCTCCAATTACGAGCTGGCCTTCGAGATGCAGTCGGCGGTGCCGGAGCTGATGAACCTCTCCGGCGAGAGCGCGGCAACGCGAAAACTGTATGGGCTGGACGCGCCGTTCGTCCACACCCGAACCTTCGGCGCCGAATGCCTGCTGGCCCGCCGGCTGGTCGAGCGCGGCGTGCGCTTCGTCGAACTCACCTGCCCAGCAGCCGGCGGCGACCGGTGGGACCAGCACTCGGGCCTCAAGCAGGGACACACCGCCAACTCCCTGGCGGTCGATCAGCCCATCGCCGGGTTGCTGAAGGATCTCAAAAGCCGGGGCATGCTCGATGAAACGCTGGTGGTATGGGCCGGTGAATTCGGCCGCACCCCCTTCGCGCAGGGAAGCGATGGCCGTGACCACAACCCCTTCGGCTATTCCGTCTGGCTCGCCGGCGGCGGCGCCAAGGGCGGCTACATCCACGGCGCCACCGACGACTACGGCTACAAGGTCGTCGAAAACAAACTCGAAATGTACGACCTCCACGCCACCATGCTTCGCCTGCTAGGCATGAATCACAAACGCCTCACCTACCGATGGGGCGGCCGCGACATGCGGCTCACGGACGTGCACGGGGAAATCGTCGAAGCGGTCATCGCTTAAGCCGAATATCAGTCAGGACGGATTAGCGCAGAGGCCGCAAAGGCGCGAAGTCGCAAAGGTAAAATAGCGACTCGGAACAAAGCCTTAAATGTAAGGTGGAATTGTGTTTGAACAAATAGATGCACTCATCCCGCACCCAAATGATCTTCTCCGCTCCGCGCCTCTGTCACTTTGAGCCTCTGCGCAAGTCTTCCAGTTGGAGGACGAAACGCGCCCAAGCATTACGAATGCGTACTAATCCTGCATCGCAGAGCTAAGCCGCGTGGGCTGAGTCGGCGGGGGGGTCGCGGTGGGCGCAGTGCTCGGCGGGATCGCTCGCATCCAGCGACAGCGCCTCGGCGGCGGTGAGCTCGGCGGGCGGATCGAGCGCGACCACCTGTAAGCTGATCACTTTCGTCGGGCAGACATCCACGCAATGGCCGTCCAAATCGCAATCGTTGAGATGGCGCAGTTCGACCATCGCTTTGCCGTCCACCATGCGAAGAACGCCCTTGTCGCAATGGGCGACGCACACGTCGCAGCCGATGCAGTCGCGGGTGTCGATTGACAGGCTGACGCGCGTGGCCGCGCCTCCGAGCGGGGCTTCGCGGGTGAAATGGCCGATGGGGCTGGCGGTTTCGCGCGAATCATCGGACTCAAATTCCGCGTCGAGCCGATCAAAATGCGCCTGGTTGTGCACTTCCACCGTGCCGCGCCGGCGAAGGCGGTAGATCGGATGGTGGCAATGCGAGCAGGCCTGCAATTCCTCGAGCCGTTCGAGGTATTTGATGGCGGTGCTGACGACGGTGGCGTGCGACCAGGTGAGGGGACTGACGCTGAGCGGCTCATTGGTGTACGGATGCACCTGCTCGGCGAGCACGCCGCTCTCCATCGCGTGATTCGCGGCCCATTCAAAAATCGGCAACGCCCGCTTCAATTCGTCGGCGGTCTTGGCGCAGGCGATGTAATAGTCGGCCAGCCACAGCGTGCAGATAAACCACGGATTTCCTGGAACACTGGCGATGTCATTGCTGACGCGATGATAGTAGTCGTTTTCATACCGCGCCAGGCCGCCGACTTTGGTTTGCACCCACAGTTTTTCCTCGACCGCCTTCATGGTGGCCGCGACGCGCGGATCGTCCGCCTCGAAGAGGTGGAATTTGAAGATCGCGTAGAGCGAGGCATCCAGCGTTTCATCCACCTCGAACAGCGCCTCGGTGCGCGAATCGGAGCTGAGGGGCGCGGTTTCCTGATACTGCTCGCTATCAGGCGGCTTGGGCACGTCCTTGGAGACCAGGCGGCGCACGAAGCGGCCGAGCCTTTCGTTGTAAAGATATTTGGCCGCGCCCGTCTTTATCTCGGCGGCGGCGGTGGCGTAAACCTGGGCCTTCTGGCGATCGCCAAAGCAGACGGCAAAGTTATGCGCCGCTTTCAATCCCGCATACACTGTCGCAACCGTGAAGGCGTGGATGCCCCAGCGTTCTTCCCAAAGATCGTAGCTGGGCAGCGGCAATCCCGTGCGCGGATCGCGGTAGCGGGCCATGAAGTCGGCGGCCTTCTGCACGATATCCACCCACAGTGGGCGAATGAATTCAATGTCGCGGTAGCGGTGATAATGCCGCCACAACGCCCAGACGACCAGCGCCGTCTCGTCTTCCTGGATCGGCATCGCGCGATTGCCTTTCAGCACCCACGGATGCCAGGAGGAAGCGGGGGAGCCGTCGGGGTTGTACTTGTGATAGAAGTAGCCCTCGTCAGTCAGGACATTGGAGCAAAACTTGTAAAACCAGCGGGCAATGTCCGGGAACCCGGCCATGTCCAGCGCGTTGGCCACCAGCGCGCCGTCGCGCGGCCAGACATAGGAATACGTATCGCGCGAAAAGGCCATGATGTCTGAATCATTGGCGGCCACGATCGCGCCGTCGTTGTCAATCTGCGTGCGCAGCACCAGCAGCGAGCGTTTGAACAGCTCGACCACCTTGAACGGCAGGTTGCCAAAGTTCATGTTGGTGCCGCCCACCCACAGCCGCCAGTAGCTGGTGGTGCGATCAAGCACGCCTTGCGGGCCCATCTTCACCAGCCATTTGTGCAACTCGAGAAGATCATCCCGGCAGTGGCCGGCGACCATCACCAGATACACGGTTCCCTCGCCGCCGGCGGGAACATTCACATGATGCGCGATGGTGGAATCGACCGAGCCCTGCGCAATGGGGTTTCCCTGCAGGTGCCCATCCTCGGCATCGCGCCAGGTGCCCTCGGCGCCGTGGAAGCCCGCCGTGCCGGTGGCGTATTCGTCGATCCGCTGCTCGCCGCTGGCCCAGAAGCTGACCATCAGATATCGCTTGGCGCGGTAATGCACGATTGAGCGAAGTTCGGGATCGAAGTAGGCGGTGTCGCCGACCTTCTGGCCGAACATGTTGAATTCCTGATGATGCATGATGCGCACCAAGCGATCGTGGCCGGCGTGATTGCGAACCTTGATCTTGCGAACAAAGATGTTGCGGTGGAAATCAACCGTGTCGTTGCAATAGAGCGCCAGGCGCAGGCCGGCATGCTCCAGGCTTACGCTCGTCGTGAGGGTGTCGCGGAGATAGCGCTGGCGAATATGCCAGGCGGGGTCGCTCGTCCAGGATAACTGGCTCTTGCCCGTGCCGGGCACGTCGGCATAGATTCCGAACCGGCAGGGCCCGGCGCCGGCGTGGTTTTCCTGGCCGACGTGGGGGAAATAAACGTCCCGCACCTGATAGCGGGCGTCAAACGTGACCAGCAGCCGACCGTTTCCCACCGGAATGTCGCGTGGCATTCAGCATCTCTTCCGCCGCCGCGCGGCCTGAAAAACGGGCAAATCCAATCCTTCTCACAACGGCCCTTGTCCCATTATGTCGGCCAAGACGGGGTGGGGTCTTCAACGGATGGCGGAAGGGCGCGGATCAGCCCGGATGATTCAGCATCAGCGACACACACCGGGATTGGAAGTGAGGAGGCCGCGAATCAAACCCGGCGCCGCCTTCGGCTGCAACACAACGAGATTTGCGCAGAGTCCGCAAAGTCACGAAGTCGCAAAGACGCTCAGAGCGGGCGAGCCCGCAACCCAAAGAAAGAGGGAAACCACGAATGGACACTAATGCACACGAATGAAGATAGGTTATTCGTGCCGATTCGTGGGGATGTGGCAACGTCGAATGGGGGCGAAGCCTTGATCCAATAAAAAAGGCCGCCTCGTAGTGAGGCGGCCTCATGGCCATTTCAATTGATCTTAAATGCAATCGACGAACGCGCCACTCCCTTGGCGATCGCGGCTCATGCCCGGCGGGCGCGGCGGCGAAGGAGCAGGCCAAAGCCACCCAAGCCCAGCAGGGCCAGGGAAGTTGGCTCCGGGACGCCGACGCCGTTGCGATTCGCGTCCGCGAAGACGCTGTCGTCGGCGAAGGCGACCCACTGGCTGCCCACGAGGTTAAACTCGAGCAGGTGATGGGTGCCGGGTGCGATGGTGTAAAACTGGCCGGTCGCGGTGCCCGAGCCGTTGTTGCTATTCAGGTCGATCGAGGCGCCGCCGTACTGCGGGAAGAAATCCACGGTTTGGGCGGTAGGCGCCATGTTGCTCAGCAACAAGGCGAGTTGGCGGTTGGCGCCGCTCTGGTCGTACACGCCGGAGAGCACCATGCCCGAGTAAGCCGACCAGACATACTGGCCAGGGCTGATAGGCACCTGGTTGATCAGATTGGCGATCTTATAGTTGTTGCGGGAGAAGATCCCATTGACCGTTGCGTTGCCAGCCGCGTTCCAGCCATTGGAGGCATCGGTGCGTTCCTGGGCCGCGCTATAGCCGATCACGCTGGAAGCGGGGGTGCTATAGTTGAACAGGTTGTAGGAGGATGCGCCGCGAAGGCGGTCGTGCAGCATCTGGGCCGAGAAATCGCCCGCCGACGGAAGCTGGTTGGCGTATTCCGGATGTGCCGGGTCGTTGGTATTGAAGGCGTATTGGTAAGTTGTGCCCGTTGCCGAGTCGGTGAAATTCGGTGCGTTGTTAAGTTGGTTATTGCCCCAAACATTGAATCGGCTGACCCAGGGGATATTCGCCTGACCTGCCGGGAGCGACGTTGTGGTGAACGTTACGCGGTCAATCGGCAGCACGAAGAACGCGGTTCGCAAGCTGGGGAACTGCTGGCCGACGGCATTGGGGTTTGGGTTCTTGTAGACGAAGTCCGGGCTGCCGGGGTATGCCGCCGGACTGGACATCGTCACGCCCGAAGCGTTGTAGTCGGTGCCGCCGAAAATATTGGAGAAGCTGTTGGCAGCGCCGGTATTCGGCGATCCCGTGCGAGTCGGATCATTGGGAACCGAATAGAGGTTGAAGTTGCTGATGAACGCACTGGGCGACTTGCTCGACGCCTTGACATTATCGGCCAAGGCGCGGGTAAAGCTGACAGCGGTGCTGCCTTCGTAGTCAGCGAACACATACTTGACGTTGAAGTTGTTAAACACCTGCAATCCCGCGCCCGTCAGCGGTTGATTCACCTTCACCGCCAGGACGGCATTCGGATTGGATGCCAACTCCGAATTGAAAAAGGAAGCAACACTCGACGCATTTGCATCGGTGAGGAATGGGGCGGGGGTATAACCCGGGGCGGTATCTGATGGAATGCTCCAATCAAACGGTCCATCCCCTGCCTGGGCAAGTCCCGAAAGCCCAACCGTCGCGACGACCGCGGCAGCTATTGCTTGTGTCAATCGGCCTTTACGGCAAAATCCCTTGAACCACTGCATCGAACCCTCCGTCTCGTTAAAACTTCTCATGACGCATATTCTCACAATTTCTCACAATCCTTCGACCGCGGCCATCGGCGGACTTAACACCCATTCTCGAAGAATTGGCTTAATCTCAAATGATTTATGAGATCAAGCCGACTGAGCCTACCGCAAGCATTCTCGGCTGTCAAGAAATTTCCGTGGACAATCGGAAGATTTTCATCTTCGAGCCGACCGTTATACAGAAATCCAGCCCGCTCCTTCGATAGATCATCAGACTCGGCAACCACTAATACACGCAGTATAGCCGGGTGTTCATGCCGATGCAATAGAAAACTGCACAAAATTCTTTTGTTTCGTCTTTTATTTTGAACGCCCTTCGACCCGCGCGCCGGAACGTCATAATCTCATGGAGCACAGCGTTTTTCACATAGCTGGAGCGGTTTGGCATGGTCACTGAAGTGACCACGCCGGCGGCCGGTTATGGTCAAACGCCACAGCAACATTAAATTTGCTTTAAGGGGGTTGAATTTACAGATAACTCCAAATCGCCCAATCCCCCAACTCCTCTGGGCAATCCGATAAATGCAGTCCTCACACCTTCAAAACGATCCTTTCACCAATCCCTTGCGAATAACGCAGCCGAATCGGCTCGACGACGCCGCGGATGAAGTCCGTCACCTGCAGCGGCGCGCGTCCTATATATCGTGTCGGATTGAGTACATCCTCGAATTTTACATGCTTAAACGCCGAATCCTTCTCCAGACGCGAGATCAGGTCATTGGCAAGCCCCTCCTGCTTCACGCGCCGGGCCGCATCCTGCGAATGCCGCCTGATCCGTTCGTGCATTTCCTGGCGATCCCCGCCGGCCAGCAGGATTTCCTCGGTTGCCATGAACGGCAGCTCGGCGCGCACCGCCGCCTCGATTGTCTTCGGGTAAACCTCCAGGCCGCGTGCCACGTCGATCACGATTTGCAGGCATCCGTCAATCGCCAGGAATGGCTCGGGCACCGCCAATCGCTTGTTTGAAGAATCATCAAGCGTGCGCTCAAACCATTGCTCGGCAGCCGTCTGCAAGGGAGAGGTGACAAGGCTTATCACAAATCGCGCCAACCCGGTCGCCCGTTCGCAGCGCATCGGATTGCGCTTATACGCCATCGCGCTGCTGCCGACCTGCTCCTTCTCGAACGGCTCTTCGATCTGCTTCATTCCCGCAAGCAAGCGCATATCGTTGCAAAATTTATGGACACTGGCCGCGATTCCCGCCAGGGCGCAAACGATCGCCGCGTCCACCTTTCGCGGGTAGGTCTGCCCGACCACCGCAAAAGAGGCCGGGAAGCCGAAGCGTTCAGTCAACATGCGATCAAGTTGTTCGACCCTGGCGTGATCGCCGTTGAACAGCGCCAGGAACGAGGCTTGTGTGCCGGTCGTCCCCTTGGCGCCGCGAAAACGCAGCGTGGCGATGCGATGCTCGATCTCTTCCAGGTCCAGCGCCAAGTCCTGCGCCCAAAGCGTCATGCGTTTGCCGACGGTCGTCAGTTGGGCCGGCTGGAAGTGCGTGTATCCGAGCGTCGGCAGATCCTTCCATTTCATCGCCTGCGTGCCCAGCGCATCGATCGCGGAGGCAAGCCGACTGGCGATGAGCGTCATCGCCTCGCGCATGATGATGAGGTCCGCATTATCCACAACATATTGGCTGGTGGCGCCCAGGTGAATGATTCCCTTGGCCGCCGGGGCGGCTTCCTCAAAGGTGTGGACGTGGGCCATCACATCGTGCCGCAGGCGCGTCTCGTACTCGGCGGCGCGGGAGAAATCGATGTCGTCCAGGGCGGCCTGCATCTGCGCGATCGCATCGGAGTTGATTCGTTCCGATCCATCGGATTTTTGAAGCCCCAACTCGCGTTGACATCGCGCCAGTTCCAGCCAGAGCCGGCGCCACAGGCCGAATTTGTGACCAGGGGAAAAGAGCTTGAGCATCGCGGCGCTGGCGTTGCGGGTTGCCAGCGGGGATTCATAGATGTCGTGAGCCATGAGGCGCGGATTGTAGGGTTGTGGGCGTGGATTAGAAGTCGCCGCCGGAGGAATCAGAGCTGGAGGATCCGCCGCCGCTGAAGTCACCGCCGCTGGAGCTGGAGCCGCCGCTGAAGTCGCTGCCTGTGCCGCCGCCACCGGAGTTATCAACCGGTCCTGAGCCGGCGCCGGAGTTGTCAACCGCGCCGCCGCCGTTGGAGACCGAGCCGCCGCCGCTGTCGCCGGTGGGGCCCGCGGCGCCGGCGCCGGAGTTGGGATCGACGGCTGGAGTTTGGTTGGGGTCCCCGCTTTGAGCATTCCCCGGATCGGAGTTGGTTGCCGCGCCTCCATTATCACCCAGAGCGGCGGCGGCCCCGCCCGAGCCGTCATAAACGTAATAGTCACTAGCCGCGAGTCCTGCCCCGCCTAACAGCAGTCCCGTGCCGTACGATGAGCCATACGGGCAAGGGGCGAGCACTTCATTGTTATTATTGTTGCTGTTGTCGTTCTTGCGTTGCGGCGAACCAATCGTCGGCGCCACCGCATTCACCACCAAAATGGGCGGCGAAACCGCCACGTTGGTCATCGGATTAACATCCGCGATCCCATTTCCCGCGTTCACCTGGGCCAGGAGAAAATACGTGCCTACCGCCGTCCCCCCCGGCACATGGATCCGCGCCGAGAAAGAAGTTGACGCCCCGGGCGCCAGCGTCAGCCGGCGCGGCGGCGCGGATGCCAGCAGCAGATCGCCCGAATCCAGCACCTGGTCCTTTGACAAAAACCAGCTCACCGTCGCCTCGCCTCGTGCCGCGGAGTTGCCGGCGTTGGTAATGCGCACCACCGCGTTTGAACCCGGCAGCACGCCGTTGGCCGCCCCCGGCTGCAACGGCAGCCGCGAAAACTGCGTGACGAGGTTCACGAATGGCTGACGAATCGTCACCGGCGCCGAGGCGGTGACCACATCGTTGGCGGTGTTCGTGTCCCCGATCCCCGCGCCGCCGGTCACTTTCGCAATCAGATAAAAACTTCCATCTCCCAGGCCGGCGGGGGAGGCAAAGCGAATGTTGACGGGCGCGCGCCCGGCGGCCTTGATATTGATGCCGCGTGTTGCGCTGCCAAGCAAAACATCGCTGCCGGTGTCGAGCGTCGGATCGGCCGAGGCGTATAGTTGCACCGTCACGGGCCCCTTGGCCGGCGAATCCCCCACATTTCGAACAACGACGGAAAGATGATTCATCCCCCCCGGCGGCAACGCCGCCGGCACATGCCCGGCAAACAAGCCGGTCAAATCCGCGCTCAGTAACTGGCGCGATTCGAGCGCTTCGATCAAAGGCGCGGCGCGATTTGATCGCCCGCCCGCGTCAGCCTCACGCGATCCTCGTCCGCCTTGGCGGCACTGGGCCCGTTGATGCCTTCGCATGATCTGTCATTCCTCTCGAGGACTCCGCCGTCCTCGACTCCAATGGCCTGTGGCTGCCCGCCCGCCTGGCGCGTTTGATCGGATCCTCCGTGCCGCCGCAATGGTAGGCGGACAATCTGTGTATTTCGCCCGCAAGAGCCTTGGGGCGCTTATGTAGATTAGACACTTCGTTGGGCGAATGGTTGGTATGATTATGGGGTAGTGGTATACTTTGACAATCCGGGACGGTGACGAAATGACGCATCGGATTTTGCCGTGGATCGCTGGTACAATCAGGGCATGCGAAGCAAGACACAAGCGATGGATGAAAGCCAAGTGGCAGCGCGCGTCGTGGGCCAAACGATTGCCCGGCATTCCGATGCCCTTCCTGCCGACTTGGAGCGGGCATGGAAGGCGTGGAGTGCTGGCGTGGGCGACGTAGATGAGCGGGGCATGGCGTTGCTTAGAGCGGCGTTTGAGGCGGGGTATGCGGCGGGGAAAAAGTCGTGATACTGCCTATGCTCCCCTTATTGGCCAATGCTTTACTGCAAGTTCTGCCATCATCGTTTGCCTCTCAGTGATGTGGCGAGCATCCCAAATCTCAGTCGCTGGTTTTGTTCTTTCGAGTACATCCTTCGTCAGTTTTTGATTTTCGGATTTTTGTAGGGTCGGTCGCTTTTCCGAAAATGGTTTATCATTTATTGCCCCATTGTCTTTACTATTTATCAGGCACATATTTCCTATTCTTAATCGTAGCGTTTTTCGCTGTTCGGCAGGGATGTAGTCCCAGCCCGTCGCCTCAGGATTTTTGGGCAAAATATGCTCTAAGGAAAGTGTGTTTGTATCCGTAGTGGGGTCATCTAGGGCATCAGCCGATCCGCTGCGAAGGTGCTTTTCGAGTTCACGCAAGATAAACCTGGCCTGCCGACCGTTGTTCAGCGATTTCGTTATGAAGTGATTGCGAAAGCGAACATCGCTGGGTATTATCTTCTTTACCGAATCGTGAAGTTGTTGCGCCGTTCTGATCTTTCCCCTTTTTATCTCGTGTGCCGCCTCGCCAATTATTTTTGCCGTCGCACCACTCCGACTGCCGCCAGAAACAAGAAATCTAATAACCCATGAGACCATATCGCGAAAAGCCTGCCTCGTTTCTGTTTTACTGAAGTGGGCAGCTATAGCGAGCATTAACGGCCTCATGAATGTCATTTTGATTTCTTGAGAAATGCTATCAATGTATCTGCGGACCCGTTGATCGTACGGCCCCCACTTCGCGTGGCTGGGTGTAAGTATGGCGGCATATGCAGTGGAGTATTCTGCCAGTGATTCAAGAAATCTTAATGACTCTTTTCTGGTCGTGATTTGGTTTTCAAGCCTTTCAAATATCTCGTCGGTTTCCACAGGGCCGTTCTCAAGGATGCTTGCGGTGTGCAAGTACGTCATCAGCGGGTCTTCGCTTTGAACGGATGCCAATGTTTCGATGGTACTTCGCACAGTTGACCATTTTGCCTGAGCCTCATCAACCCATTCTGCCGCATGTTCAAAGAGATGGTTCTTTATCATGTCGGCTTGCGTTGTCCGCTGCGCTCGGTCGTTAAGTGTCTTGAACATTTGGAACGCGCGTGCCGCGTTCGGCGGCATAAGGGTGACGATGACCGCGCTCTTGTCGATGAAATCTATCCACGCATTGAGGGCATCGATCTTGCCAGCGGGGCTATCAGAGCTTCCGACTATTTTTTCTACGCGTGCGGCGGCAGCGATTGCGGCCTCGTTGATTAAGTGATGTGACCGGAGTCGCGGAGTTAAATCTTGGTTTCGTTCATGAGGCGGCAGAAGCACCCTATCGTACATGAATTGTCTGTCATCGGTGTTCATTACCAGTCGCGGCACCATGTCGTGCTGCGTCCTGTCCCACACAAATAAAAAGTCATCGTAAACGGATTTCGCGTCTTGCAGTTTCCCAAGGCTGAGGAACGAATCGCGAACGGCGGAAAGGAAAATACAGGTCGTCGCTAACCGCTGCTGCCCATCGACAACGGCGGGTGGTTTTCCAGGAGTAAGCACAATGGTTCCAAGAAAGTATGAAGCCTGCCGCTTGGCCATGGCGCTGTTGAGATCGTCGAATAATTTTTTCACGCGGGCTGGAGTCCAGGAGTATTCCCGCTGAAAGTTCGGCACGCGCAAGGGCGCACTTCTTAGCGCACCGCCGAGGGTTGTCCTTACCACTTCGATGGCTGGTTCTAGGTCATTCATCTGTTCCCCCCGTCAGCGGTAGGTGAAAGGAATGGTGCAGCTTCCCCAATATTGTCTAATTCGCGATATGCCGCAGAGCGTAGGCGCTCACGGACCCACGCCGAGATCGGTATCCCGGAAATCTCCGCAGCCCGCACGAACGCGGCCTTTTCGGTTGAATCGACCCGTATATTGAAAGGAACCGTTTTTTTGTCTTCCTTGCTCATAATTAGATTGTAACGCAAAAAGCGTTACAGTCAAGAAGAATATGCTTGACAGTAACGCAAGTTGCGTTACAATAATGCCATGAACAAGTTAACCACCGAAGATCGTGCCCAAATCCTTACGGCCCTCGTTGAAGGCAATTCGATGGCTTCCACGGCCCGCATGTACGGCGTGTCCAAGATTACGATCCTGCGCCTCCTGGCCGACGCGGGCACAGTTGCCCTCAACTACCACGATACGGTTGTCTGCCGTCTTTCAACGAAGCGCGTGCAGGTCGATGAAATCTGGTCGTTCTGCCATAGCAAGGATAAGAACGTCCAACAGAAGAATTGGGGCAAAGGATACGGGGATACATGGACGTGGGTTGCGATGGATGCCGACTCCAAGTTGGCAATCAACTGGCACGTCGGCGGGCGCGATGCCGGTTCGGGCCGTCCATTCGTTGCCGATCTTGCGAGCCGGTTGAATGATCGGATTCAACTAACGAGCGATGGTTGGCAAGTCTACCGCGATGCCGTGGCGCGTGCCTTTGGGACGGAAATTGATTACGCAATGCTCATCAAGGAATACGCGAATGAGCGGCAAGGGCATGCCCGATACAGCCCTCCCGAATGCGTCTCTTGCCGGGCCGTGGTTGAAGTCGGAAGTCCAGACCGGAAGCATATCAACACGTCATTCATTGAACGCCAAAACCTTTCGATGCGGATGGGAATGCGCCGTTTTACCCGTCTGACAAATGCCTTCTCAAAGAGGCCAGAGAATCACGAATACGCGATTGCTATTCACTACTTCCACTACAACTTCATCCGCAAGCATATGACAATCAAGACAACACCGGCTGTCATGTCGGGTGTTGCGAACCACGAATGGACGATGGTTGAATTTGTGCAAATGATGGAGCGGGAAGAAAAGCGGCGTGGTGGACGTATCACGGATTATAAAATTGCCGCGTCAAAACGTCGGGAAAGTTGAAAGTATACCACTACCGATTATGGTATGTCCCTGGACCGGAAGAATGGACACGAATGCACACGAATGAAGATAAATTATTCGTGCCTATTCGTAATACAATCCGTTCATTTCTTTGTGTGGCGACAAGATTTTCAAGCTGCGGAAACTTAACCGCGGATTTCACGCATGAAGAGCGGGACTTTTTCGCTGCGACATCCCTCCGACATTCGGATTTCGGGTATTCGGATTTCGGATTTTGGTTGCGGCCTTGGCCGCGCTGGGTCTATTCGTGGTTTCCCTCTTTCTTTGGGTCGCGGGCTCGTCCGCTCTGAATCACCGCCGCCATGCGGCCGGTGACGCCGTTGTCTCTTCGGTGGGAGAAGAATTCGTCGCGGTCGCGGAAGGTGCAGCGGTCGGTGGAATCGATCTGGCTGTCGGGGATTCCGGCGGCGAGCAATTGCAGGCGAACGGCTTGTCGCAGATCAACATCCCCCTTGCCATCAGCGCGGCGCCGGCAGGGGGCCCGGGCGCCAAAGACGCGGGCGAATTCCTCCAGCACCTCTGGCCCAACTTCAAATGCGTCGGGCCCGATGCAGGGACCGATGGCGGCCACGAATCCCGCCACTCCCGCGCCGTTGGACATCTCTCGCAATGCGACGTTGATGACGCCGGCAACCACGCCGCGCCAGCCGGCATGCGCGGCGGCAACTGTCCTGCCCGTCTCATCCGCCAGCAGAATCGGCACGCAATCCGCCACGCGCACCGACAGGACGCGGGTTGGATCGTCCCCCACAATCGCATCCGCCTTGGCGTGCGTGTCAAACGCCTGCCCGCCGCGTACGCGCACCACGCCCGCCCCATGCACCTGATGCACCCGGCAAGGTTTCTCGTCGGCGGCGCAGCCGGCGGCGCGATGGAGCAGCCGGTAGTTTTCCCAAATCCGCTCGTAGTCGTCCTGGATTTCGCAGCCATTGGGATTTCCAAGGTTGAGTGAATCGAAGGGCGCGGGGCTTAATCCGCCCAGCCGGGTGCTGAACGCATGGGCCACGCCCCGAGCGCGCAGCAGAGGCGAGAAGTAAAAGGTGACGCCGGATTCGGTTTGCCGTTGGAGCATTTCGATACTCGATGATGGTCTGCCCCACCGTCAGGGTACCAAACCGTTGCGATTAACCACCACACCCCACTTGGGCGTGGCCTGAATTGGTGGCACGGGCGTCCCGCCCAATGCCGATGGCCAAAGAATCGGGAAAATCGAGGTCCCAGGTTTCATACAACGCGCACGGGCGGGACGCCCGTGTCACGATTGAGGTTGCTTTACCCGAAACCTTCCTGGGTGTGCGATCCACGAACAGCGCGTAGTCGCGCAGGGCCATTTAGCAAGAATCGCATTTTTTCGATCGGTGCGGAGTACCGCACCCATGGGCAGGCTGCCCATGCCACACAAAGTGGACACACCCCCACAGTTGAGCCTGAATTGCGCGCACGCCAATGGGGTCGCGCCTTGGTGTATACTGGATCGGTAGATGCGCGACAACACTGGAAACACGCGTTTGCCGGGCAGATCCAGTGTCGTTTTTCTGGTCATTGTGTCTTTTATTTTTTCCTGGGCGTTTTCCGCAACTTCCATTGCGGCGGATGTGACGATTTCGCTTCCGCTCCAGGGGCATTATCGCGCGGGCAGGTATATGCCGGTGCGCATCGCGGCACACGCGAATGGCGCTATGGATGTTCTTACGCTGAGTGCCAACGGTGCGCTCGCCACCGAAATCCCCGCGGCCAATGCGCGGATCGACGCGGTGATTCCGTGGCTGGCGATTAGGGAAATCAGCGAGGTGCGCTGGGCGATGGCGGCGGGCGGGCATGCGATCGATTTGCCGCTTCATCCGCTGGAGGCCGGGGAGCGGCTGATCGGTTATGCCGGCGGCGATCCCGATGCGCTTAAGCCGCTGTTCCCGGAGAATAAACTGGTGGGCGTGTCGCTGGACGTCACCGCGCCGCTGCCGGGCCCGATCGAGGCGTGGGGCGCGCTCGATGGGCTGGTGCTCGACGCATCGGCCGCGGCGCGGGTCAACGAATCGCAATTGCGCGGCCTGCTCTCAATGGGCACGGTGGTCGCGGTCATATCCGACCGCAAGCCCGGCGGCGGATGGCCCTGGCGCCGGCGGGGGGGATATTGGTACGTGCAGCCGGACATTGCCGGCCCTACTTCGGCGTACATGCCGACCGCGTACGCCCCCACGCAGCTTTGGCTGCGCGGATGGCCGGCGGGTTTGCGCCGGCGGGTGGTTTTATACGCAATCGCGCTGGCGATTCTCATCGCCGCCGCCACGCTATTGCGACCGCGTTGGAGGATTGTCGCGGTGTTGCTGTTGTGCGCGATTGGCACGGGTGTCGCGCTTCCGTGGCGCGCCCGGCAATCGGTGAATATTGAATCCCGCGGGTCGGTCATCGTCCTTTCCCGCTCAACCACCCAGGGAGATACCTGGACCTACCGTGCGGTTCTTCGTCCATCGGAGGGCGAGTTCAACGATCTGCCGATGGCGTGGCCCGTCTTTGGTTATCGCCGGCAGGCGGATGACCTGAATGTTCGCCTGCGCTGCGGCGCGGAGGGCCGGCCTCGATCCATTGTTTATCGGATGAAACCCCGGCAGGCCCTGGCGTTTCAAACGCGGGAATTTGCGCCGTTTCACGAGAACATCGCGGCAACGTCGCCAATCACTTCGCCCTTGCGCGCGATGGCGGACGATCTGTACATGGGGCCAAATGACCGAATGGACGGGCAGGTGTTGGGGCGGGATGAATCGCAATGGCCGACGGTTGTGATCCAACGTGACACGGGCGTCCCGCCCGTGCCGATCGCTGAAAAGTAGGAAAAAACGACATATTCCCGAGTTCCATGCAACATGCACGGGCGGGACGCCCGTGTCACGATTGCGGTCGTCTTTTCCCGGCTTGATATCGACCCACCAAAATCCTGCCGGCATCGACCACTACGCCTTCCTGAAAACTCGCGCCCACAACTGGATTGCAAAGGAGGATTTCGCGCGGCGTGATTTCACATCGTCGGGTATCCTACGGTGCGCGCCCGAACGGTTCGGCTGGTCGAGCGGTTGCGTGGCGCGAATTACGAAAGGGAACCCGCATGCGAAAAACACTGACGACTGCCGCCGCCTGCCTGATGGGATTGAGCCTGCAAGCCTGCCATAATTGCTCGCACACAACTAATCCGCCGCCGCCGGCATCCTCTCCAACCGCGAGCGGCAGCGGGACGACCGCCGGGCAGGCGAGCAATCCTAAGGAACAGCCTCAGCCGATCACCCTGACCGGCACGCTGCAAAGCCATCCCGATTCCCAGGGCCAAACCACCTGGCGGCTCATCGGCGACCGCGGCGCCGGCGGCATGCGCGTGGACATTTCCCACGTCCGCGATGTCGCCACGGGACTGGACGGCAAAGCCGTCCGCATCGTCGGCCACATGCTCGCCCAACCCACCGGCGGCATCCAGACCGTACTGGCTGATTCCATTGAAGCCGAGCCGGGATCGGCAACGCCGAAGTGATCGGTTTTCGCGCGACAGGATTCGCGATTATCCAGGAGATCAGGCGGATGCGTCGAACAGAACCGTAAACGTATCACGGGCGTCTCGCCCGTGCCGGTTGCGCGGTGGATCGGGAATCGCGATTTTCCGACCGCCACACCGTCCGCACGGGCGAGACGCCTCATCTTTCGTCACATTTTTTTGTTTCTGCCAGCGAGTATAACACATTGGTGGCATTAACGTTCCATTGATTCAAAGGAGTATTGGCATGGAAGCCAGGGCGAACAAGGTACGAAGGCGTTCGAT
>DASRLH010000474.1:0-14566 GCA_035648595.1 Tepidisphaeraceae bacterium | reverse complement strand
GAACGCCTTCGTACCTTGTTCGCTCTGGCTTCCATGCCAATACTCCTTTGAATCAATCGAACGATAATGCCACCAATATGTTATACTCGCTGGCGGACGCAAAAAAATGTGACGAAAGATGAGGCGAGACGCCCGTGATACGTTGACCCCATTCGTTTCACAGATCATACCGCACTGCATTCGGCTGAAGTGTTACAAAAGTGGGGGGGCGGCTGAAGTGTCATCTGGATCACGCGACGTTGAATGTCGCCGTGACATCGACTTTGATCGCCGGGAGCAATGCGCTGCCCGCCTGCTGTCCCTTGCGATATTCGCCGGCGACCTTGTAACTTTCGCCCTCCAGGGTGAGGACGCTGATCGTTTCGTGCCGGGGATCAATGATCCAATACTCGGCGATGCTGGCTTGCGCATACTCCCGGCGTTTCAAGTCGATATCGCGCCGTCGATCATCGGGGCTTACCACTTCCATCACCAGGTCCGCCCCTTCCCAGAACTGCGGCTTGCGGCGCACATAATTCTCCTTCTTTATGAACAGAACATCGGGCTCTCTGAATTTTCCATCGCGCAATCGCACTGGAAAAGGAGCGAAAAGCGCTTTGCCGGCGTCGGCAGCCATAATGAAGGCGGTCAGGCAGTTGTAAAGAAACGCCACGATGAACTGGTGAAACTCCGTGGGCATGAGCAGCACCTCGATCCGCCCGTCCTCGAACTCGATGAGCCGGCTGCCTGGAAGCGCCAGATATTGTTCTTGCGTCCAGTCTCCCTGACTCGGAAAAAGCCGCGCCACATCCCACGCCGGCTCCGCCGGCGCCGGCATGGAGGATCGTGAAGAGGTGTCGTGCATGGGAAGAGGATTCGATAAGACTTCGCTCATTATACCATCGCTGGCCGCTTTGGCACGGTACCCTACGGGTGCGCGGCCGGCTCTGGCGTGGCCGGGAATAGTGGCACGCACCGGCTCCCCCTCGCCGGAAGATCGTTATAAGGCTCGCATGCATTCCCGCATATCCCCCAGGAACCGGTTGGCCAAAGTTCTCCCGCAAGAATGGCGAACGTTTCTGCAGGCGCATGGCGTGCCCAAGCGCAAGTACACCGCCGTCTGCCGGGCCACGCTGGCAGATGGTCGCGTGATCGATGACTTGATCATCGAAGAAGGCTGGATTGTCGCCCTCACCCGTGCCCATCTGTCGGGCCCCTTCGAGCAACGTATCGACTTTGACCCGCGCAGCATTAGCGAACTACTGATCACTCAAGTCGCGTAAGGGATGGGCGCCGCGGCGCGTCAAAATCCGAAGCACGAAGCACGAAATCCGAAACAATATCAAAATTCAAACGAAGAAAGCCCAAAACAAAACCCGTGGACGCGCGTTTTGGATTTTCCGCTTTGCATGCTTTTGAATTTGTTTCGGATTTCGTGCTTCGGATTTCGAATTTGTGGTTTTTATCCTCCCGTTCTTCGCGGCACGCCCGTGCGATTTACGTCGGCGCCGAAGGTTTGGTTGCGGCCGACCTGTTGATGGCGGTTGGGCGAGGAGTTGAATTTCTTGTTGGGCGTGAGGCTCTGTAGGAAGCTGGGCGTATTTTGCCCGCCGGGCTTGTGCAGGCTCTCTTTAAGGTGCTTGAATGAAGCACTCTCGGCGGGCCTGGGGGCGCCGGCGTCGCCGTGGGCGGCGGCCAGGTCGTCTTTATGCATCAACATTTTCGCCGCCGCGGAGGCCGCCAGATTGGTGTCGATCATTGGGGTGGCGGGCGCGGGGGCAGCCGCCTGCGCGGATTTTCCGCCCGCCGATTTTGTCTTGCCGGCTTTGGCGGCGGGTTTCCTGGGCGCCTTATCGGGTGCCGCGCCTACAGGGGCATCGTCGTCAGTGGATTGTTGTTTTTTCGCTTTCGCCATGGTGTCTCCTTGATTGGTGGATTCTATGGGAGCGGGGGCGCATTGCAAAACATGCCTGCCGACTGTCCCCCCGGCTTCTATAATAGTGACCTATGGCCACACGTCTGACACAGCTCGGCAACAAATCGGTCCTTACCGACGCGCAACTGGCAAACCCCGCTTGCATCCTGGAGGTTTTCGACAACCCTCGACCGGAGCGCGACTACGAAATTAAGTTTGTGTTCCCCGAGTTTACCAGTCTGTGCCCCGTGACCGGTCAGCCCGATTTTGCCACGATCACCGTGCGATACCTGCCGGATCAAAGCTGCGTGGAAATGAAAAGCCTCAAGCTGTATTTCTTCGCGTTTCGGAACAAGGGGATTTTTTATGAAGCCGTCATCAATCAGATTCTCGATGACCTTGTCGCGGCCGCCGGGCCCAGGCAGATGACGGTGATCGGGGAATTTGCCGTCCGGGGGGGAACCGCCGGAACGGTGACGGCGCAATACCCGGGCACCGGCCGCAATGGGTGATCTCCGTGACGCGCCGCTACTTGCGCGTGCGCGGTTGACTTGGCACAACTGGCCTCCCACACGGCGCCCGGCATGGTCACTGAAGTGACCACGCCCAAGAAGCGCCAGATTCGCGAGCGTCACGACACCCAAAAATCTCCGACGTACTCCCGGGCGAACGCATCAAACGTGCGCGCGGGCCGGCCCCTGCTGAGAAGACACGCAGCAAGGCCGCCGCGTCTACGTAGAAGCGACGTCCTCGTCGCTTTTGGGAGCGCTTCGCCTGCCGGGAAGACACGCAGCAAGGACGCCGCTTCTATGTAGAAGCGACGTCCTCGTCGCTTTCGGGAGCGCTGCGCCTGCCGGGAAGGCACGCGGCGGGGCCGCCGCGTCTACGTAGACGCGACGTCCTCGTCGCTTTTGGGAGCGCTGTGCCTGGCGAGAAGACACGCGGCGGGGACGCCGCATCTACGTAGAAGCGACGTCCTCATCGCTTTTAAGAGCGCTGCGCCTGTCGGGAAGACACGCGGCGGGGACGCCGCGTCTACACGTAGAAGCGACGTCCTCGTCGCTTTTGGGAGCGCTGCGCCTGTCGGGAAGGCACGCGGCGGGGACGCCGCGTCTACATAGAAGCGACGTCCTCGTCGCTTTTGGGAGCGCGGCGCCTGTCGGGAAGGCACGCGGCGGGGACGCCGCTTCTACATAGAAGATCATCTCGCCGGCACCAACTGCCACAGCCGCTCCAACCGTTGCACGGAAACGGGCGAGGCGGTTTTGAGTTCCTGGGCGAAGAGCGACACGCGGAATTCCTCGATCATCCAGCGGAAGGCCGGCAGGTTTGCGTCGAATCGGCCCAGCCGATGAAACTCGCGTGCCCGCAGTTTGTATTGCTGCCAGAACGGCTCGACTTGCTCAAGCGCGGCGGCGTCTCGCATCAGCCCCGCGTTGGTGAGCTTTTTCATTCGCATGGCGATCGCCTTCAGATAACGCGGCAAATGTCGCAGCGAATCGAAAGGCGTTTGTGTTAGAAAGCCGGGGTAGATCAGGTGGGCAAGCTGGTCGCGCATGTCGCGCGCGGCAGGTTGCATCAATGGCGGAAAAACGCGAGACAGCTCGCGGTGAATCGGTTGATATTCGGCCAATATCTCGCCGGCCAAGGCGCCCAGTTCGGTGGCAGTGTTGGTGAGACGGCGCCACCCATCGGTGGCCCGGCGAATGAACTCTGCCTGGGCCAACAGCGGCTCGCCATCGTAAAACAGTGCGCGATCGACGATCGCGTCCATGAGGTCGCGCTTGAGGGCGTCGCCGTTGCCGGCGGTGGCGAAGTTCAGGCACATCTGCTCGATGTTCTCGATATGGCGGGAGAGATACTCGATTTCCTTTTGAAGCTGGATCATGAACAGCCGCCGAACGCCGGCCCGCGTGGCGCGGCGGGCGGATTCGGGCGATTCGAGCAGACGGATGGCGGTGTTGTTTCCGCGATCGAGCAGCGCGGGGTAGCCCCAAAGCGTCATTCCATGCCGCTTCACCGGCACGCGATCGGGTAGATCGCCAAAATCCCAGTGCGTGAGGTGATCGCGATCATGCTCGGAGCGCGGCGAATGCGCGAAGCTGTCGCGCACTTCCACCTGCAAATCGGATCGGAGTTTGGCCAGGTCCCTGCCGACGGCGATCTGCTTTCCCGCCGCGTCGTTCACGCGAAAGTTCATTTGCAGGAATGGCGGCAGCGATTCGAGCTTGAACGAATCAGCGGGGATGCGCGTGCCGATCTTCTTTCCCAGGAACAGCGCCAGCGCTTCATACATCGACCCTTGGGCAAAGGTGAGCGTGGCGGCGGCTTCGCGGGCGGTATCGCCGATGGGGATGAAGGATTTGCGCACATCCTTGGGCAGAGACCGGATCAACTCGTCGATCTTTTCGGGAAGATACGCCGGCACCAGCCACTCAAATCGCTCCGCGGGCACCTGCCCCAGCGCGGCAATCGGAATGAGGGCGGTGATCCCATCGGCGGGAGAGCCGGTGTCGTAGCGATATTCGAGGGGCAACTTGAGCCCCTCCAGCGCAATCTCATCGGGATACAGCGCCTCGGAGAGCGGCTGCGCGCCGGGCGCCAGGATGTTGCTCAACGACATGAACAGAAGATTGGGCGCGTCGGCTTCCGCCTCGCGCCGCCAGCGCTCGAAGAGCGGGCCGTTGTAAATGCCATCAGGCACGCGGGCGTCGAAGAACTTGTAGCGTTGTTGATCCTCGCCCATCAGATCCTTGCGCCGTCCCTTGGCCTCCATCCGCTCGACCTGCGCCCGCAGCGCCTGATTGTGGCGGAAAAACGGGACATTGGTGCGAAACTCGCCCAGGGCCAGAGCGTGATGAAGGAAGATTTCGCGCGAGGTGCGTGGGTCGATGGGGCCATAATGCACCTGCCGCGCCGCGACAATCACCAGGCTGTAGAGGCTCACCTTCTCGGTGGCCACGACATGCGCCGTTTGCGGATTCCAGGTCGGCTCGGAATACATCCGGCGAACCAGGTGCGCCCCCGCCCGCTCGATCCATTCCGGGCGGGTCGGGGCGACGGTGCGGGCGTACAGCTTTGTGGTCTCGACGACCTCGGCGGCAACCACCCATTGGGGGTTACGTTTGAACAGCGATGAGCCGGGGAAAATATTAAATTTTGAGCCGCGCGCGCCATTGTATTCATGGGCCTCGGATTTGGCTCCGACGTTGGCCAACAGCCCCGTCAGCAGCGCGCGATGAATGGCGTCTGACTTGGCCAGGGAGATTTCATCAGGCAAATGAGGCATGCCCGCGATTTTAGGCACTTCAGTCCATTGCAGAGAACGTGGGCTCGGCCCGTTGCCGTATCACGGGCGTCTCGCCCGTGCGGATCGCGTGGTAGTCAGGGAATCACGATATTCCCAGTCTCAAAGCACCAGGCACGGGCGAGACGCCCGTGATACGTCGTGATACGGTGACGGGCCGATTCCCAAGAGGGCCGGTTCGCTGTAAACGGCTGAAGTGTTACAAACGTGCTCATTGGCGATTAACAGCGTCTGGTCCGTTCCGAAATCCTCCGGCCTTTGGTAAAAGACGTTGTTGACGCCATGAACATCCGATCCAAGACGATCCATCGCCTGCTGATTCTGTTTACCGTCATGGCGGTGATCGTCGCCGGTCTTTTTGCCGCGTTTGAAGTGGTGCAGCGCCGGAATGCCGCCACGATGGCAAAGCTGCGTGCCAGCGCGATGGCCAGCTATCACGCCGGCGAATACGGCAAATCAGTCACGCTCCTGGGTAATTATCTGGCCAAGGCTCGGGCCCAGGAAACCGATCCCGATGCGCTGTACGCCTACGGCAAGTCTCGGATCAGCGTTGAGATGCCGCATTACCAGCATCTGTTTGAGGGAATCCAGATGTTTCAAAACTACCTGGAACTGCGGCCCCGCGATGAAAAGGCGCGGCACGAACTGCTTAACCTGTACGTCCGCACCGCCTATAACGCGGAGGCCATACGCCTGGCGGACTCCATTCTCGCGGCCCATCCGGCCGACGTGGATGCATTGGTGGGCAAGACATCGGCGTTGAGTAATCAGCATAAATACAAGGAAGCGCTGGCCATTTGCCGGCAGTTCAATCAGGCGGCGCCGTTGAATCTTCCGGGCCAGGTAACGACGGTTCGTCTGTTGCAAATGGCTGGCGTGGGGGATGACGAGGTGATCGGCCATGCGCAGCGGCTTCGCCAAACCCATCCAAACGATCCGCGCTTTGATCTGCTCATGGCGATTGCGTACGCAATCACCCAGCGCGATATCGACGAACACAATTGCCTGCGCGCCGCAGCCCAAGGCACGCCTCCGGATGCGGAGTTTGCCATCGAATTGGTGAGTTTGTTGGACGGGGCCGGCATGTACTCCGATGCCGATGTTTTTATTCAACGTGCCGCGAGACTGTTGAACGACCTGGCGGTGCAACGCCTTTTGGCGCAAACCCTGTGGGAAGATGCCGACGCGCATGGGTTGGTGGACCGCCTCAAGGGCCAGGATCCCTCAAATCCCAAAAGCGACGGCACACTTCTGGGCTATCGGGCATTGGCGCTGTACCACATCGGAAACACATCGGACGGCAAGCGGTTGGTCGAGGCGTTAGCGGTGCGCTCTGATGCCGCGTCGGCAGCCTGGGCAATGGCGCTGCAAGCGATCTACGCGTCGCCGCCGTTGCCGTCCGTGCAGCTTGTGTCGCGCTTGCGGGAGGCAGTCCTTCGGCAACCCGCCAACCCGGTTCTACACCTGTTTTATGGGCAGGGGTTGATGCACGGCGGCGAAAGCGAACTGGCACTCGAGCAGTTTTCTCAGGCCTCTCAATTGGCGCCCAGGTGGGCGACCCCTTATGTGCAGCGCGCCTTGGCGCTTGCGGCGGGCGCGCGACCCGCCGAGGCGCTGGCTGCGGCGCGACAGGCCGTCGCGCGCGCCCCGGGTCGGCGGGATACCCAGACGGCGTTGGCTCTGGCCGCCTACGCGTCGGTCGCGCGCGATGGCGGCAGCGCGCAATACGCAAAGCTGCTGCCGATGCTGGCCGAGCTTCACAAAGCCGGCGAACAATCGACTCTTCCGGTTTATGTGTCGGTGCTATCCCAGTTGGGCAAGCGTGAAGAAGCGATGTCTGCCGTCAAAGCGGCCCTCGAGAGAGAGCCGGCTCCCCCGACTGATATTCTGCTGCGGCTCGCGGAAGTATGTGACGAACGAAAACTTGGCTTGGGTGAAAGCGTGCGCGCCGCGGCCCAGCGGATCGCCGGCCTGACTCCGGAGATCGCCCTGGCCCAAAGCCGGGCTCTTCTTCAAGAGGGAAAACCTGCCGATGGTTTGCAATTGATGCTGGCGGCAGCCAGGGGACGTGACAGCGACATCGCCTGGCGACTGGCCGCGGCGCAATATCGCGAGGCGGCGCGCGATCCAGACGCCCTCAAGGAATGGATCGCCCTGGGCGAGCAGTTTCCCAATGACGCGCTGGTGCAGGAAGCGATTTTGCGCGCCCCATCGCTGGCGCGCGACCGCACCTTCTGGTCGCGCACGATCGACCGCCTGAAGGCGGCAGGAGGCGAGGAAGCGCTGACTTGGCGCATCGCCCGCGGGCTGTGGCTGCTCAGCGGCCCCGCCAACGACAGAGACAGCGCGAAGGCCGTGAACCTTCTGACGCAGGTCACGCACGCGGCTCCCGCGCTGGTCGAGCCGCACCGATTGCTCGCCCTGGCGATGGAGCGATTGAAGAATAATGCCGGCGCGATTACGGAGCTGACGGCGGCCTCCGAGGCCCGGCCCGGGGATCCGGCCATCACCGCGGAACTGGTGCGGCTGTTAATCGCGAGCCAAAGAAACTCCGATGCCCTGTTTTACCTTGATAAGCTGGCCCGGAATCCAGCGCTGACATCCGACGCGCGCCACGCCGTGGCCGCGACATATATTGAGCAAGGTTACGATGATAAGGCGATTTCGCTGCTTGCGAGTGAAAAAACGCAAGGCGCGGCAGCCGTCGAGCGAGACTGGATGCTGGCGCGACTGTATCGTCGAGGCGCAAAACCCGATGCCGCCGCCGCGCTGTACAAAAGCCTGCTCGACACCCGTGCCGCCGACCCCCGCATGTGGGCCGATGGCGCTGATTTTTTCGCCTCCCGCAAGGACATGGGGACGGCGCAAATGTTCCTGGCGAAATTGGCGCAGATCCCCATGAAGCCCGGCGCGCTCGAATTGCTGCGCGGGCGATTCGCCGAGCGATGGACGAGTCATCTGGATGCGGCCAACCACTATCAGGCAGCCACTCGCCAAGCCCCGCGGGAAGAAGGCGCGTGGACGGCACTGGCGGGTTTTCATCTTCGGCGCGGGCAGTTTACCGAGGCTGCCGCCGACGCTGCCGCCGGATTGGTCGAGTTGCCCTCGAGCAAAGCTCTAAGGGCCCTTCAAAGCGAGGTCGGCACGCTGGCAACGCTGGAGAATTCCCCGGATTTCCAGCCGCTCGCGGACCTGATTTCCCATAACCCGCTCCGTGCCGGCGGCGCCGAAATGCTCGCAGCGGTGGCCGAGGCGCAATCGCAGAAACTGCCGGCCCAGGCGCTGGCCGCCAAGGCGGGAGCGGTGGCGGAAAAATACCCGAATGACCTGGCGATTCAGACGCAGGCGGCCGATCTGTTCATTTTGAGCGGCCAATATGGCCCTGCGGCCGCCATCGCCCGCCGCGCCGCCCAAAGTTCTCCGGCCAGTCCCGAGCCCCATCAGCTTCTGACTGGCATCTACGTCAATTCCGGTGAATGGAGCAAGGCGGAGGAAGAGGCGCTTCTGTGGCGGCAGCGTGCCGTCGAGCGGCCCTATGCGCCGGACTTGGCGCTGGCCCGGATTTTTCTTAAGGAACCCAAGCGCCAGCCGGCGGGAGCGCTGCGGTTACTGCTGCCCTACGTTTCGGGGCCAGACGCGGCACAAAGCCGCCGTCCGGCGGTGGAGTTGTACGCCCGCGCGCTGATTATGGAGGGGCGAAGCGCCGATGCCGCCGAATTGCTCAAGCCCCTGGCGCTCAAATCACGCGAATGGCGCATCGCCTGGCTTGAACTGGCGTCCGAGCAGAAGGCGTATGACGATGCGTCGGCATGGATTAACCAATTGGTCGCACTATCCCCGCCGGAATCCGGCCCGGAGCGCTATCAACTGGCCAACGCCTGGTACAACGTCGGCGTGCAATTTGGCGCGGCAAAGGCGTTGGAGAGCGCCCGTCCGCTGGTGGATGCGCTGCTAAAGGCTTCGGACTGCCCGCCGGAGACATGGCTGCTCAAAGCCTTGGTGTCGCAGGCGCAGGGCGATTTCCTGGCCGCCGAGAAAGCCTACCGCCAAGTCCTGGCGACGAATCCCAAATCAGCCGACGCGGAGAATGATCTGGCGTATTTGTTGTGGCTAAAGGGGCGGGCGGAGGACTTGCCCGAGGCGCGCAAGCGGGCGGAACTGGCGGTGGCCGCCCGGCCTGATGTCGCAAGCTATTACGACACTCTCGCGCGCATTCAAGCCAGATCTGGAGATCACGCCGCGGCCGCTGACAACTTCCGCACCGCCCTGACAAAAGACCCAAACAGTTTGGAAGCGATGATCGGGCTTGCGGATTTGCTCTCCAAAGACCCCAAGGGTCGGGAGCAGGCTAAAGATTTGTTTGAGCGGATTCAGCGCCTTGTACAATCCAACCCGCCGCTCTCGCCGGCTCTTCGCCAACAGTTCCAAGTGGTGCGGGACGCCTTGGCCGGTACGTTCTGACTCGGCTCAATGGCTGCGTCATATCAACCGGTCTTACTGCCCAATTGGCCGGCGGTATAAATTACCCCCTTTATCAAAGCCTGTCCGATATCACTTGGGACGCATGTATCTTTGCGCCGGCATTAGGTTTGCTAACACGCCCACCGTAGGAAATGGGTTTAGTGGATGGAAACGGAAATAAGGGCAATGAGCAGGCGAATGTGGAATGTAACTGACTGATAATAAAATACTTATCGGACTATATTTGCTACCCAATCGTCCATTTGCATGAGACGTTGGTGAGAAGCCGTTTTGGTCGGTGATAGTGGGATTTAATCATTGGTCGAATTACGAAACCAAAAAAATCCATACATTTCAAAAAAAATCTTGCGTTTGTCGCGTGATGGGATAGGATGATGTGGGACAAGTTCACTGGTTCTGCGTTGGTTCAATGAAAGTGGGTAGCGAATCGGACGGGTGCGACAGTGACCGGTTCGTTGGCAGGCCAGGGTTCAAGGAGGCCGTATGAGATCGAATGAACGTATTCCGGCGGATTCGCCGGGCAGGCAAAAGCCGAGTTCCAGAGGACGCTTCGGGCGTCTGCTGGCAACGGGTGTCGGCGTCGTGTGCCTCTCAATCTCAACGGCGGCCTCCGCGGGTGTGCACAGCGACAAGCTCAATGATCCCGTCGCTGGGAATGTGGCCGTCACCGGCTCCGATTCATCGGCTGACCCAATCTCCCTCGATCTGATTCATTCGGCAAGCTTTGAAAATTCATATGCGACTGCGTCGATGGAAAACACGGACGCACTCTTGGCACTGCAACCATCATCAACCACGCTATCAGGAACTCCCGCCGCGGCCGATGGCCTCAAGATCGAAGCGGCTAAAAGCTCCACGCCACCGCTTCTAATTCCCGTCCCCACCGCATTTTCAAGCGGACTGGTGGGTCTCGTGATGCTCGGAATTGGTGGGGGGATCTACAGAGCCCGCCGGCGCGGGCTGCTCCGGGGATAGCGGCCTTAGATGTTTTGGAAAACAGTGCCGGTGCATGTTCCGACGTGCCGGCACCCAGACAACAAAGCTGCCTCCACAGCGTTTTACGCGGGAGGCAGTTATGCTTTAGGCGTCAGCCAAATTGTCGCTGCGGGCGACCTTGACCTTTAACAAGCCTGATATCCGATTCGCGTCACATCTCTCTCAATGTGCCTGTGCCGAGCGACATTTGAATCGGCATCACTCCGCCTGACGGGTGGAAGATCGTGTTTCTTCCATTGTCTGGGTCGCCTGTCCCGAGGCGCGACGTAGTTTTCCGTTACCTGGGACAGCGGCGTTGCCATTGGTTTCGGGGGAATTTTTTGCCGAGCGGCGACCCGCCGAACTCTTGCCGCCCAAGCGCCCGATGCGCGACATGTGTTCGCGATTGGCGCTGATTCGCTCGCCGCCCTTGCGTCCGGCGGCGCGTGCCTCGACAGCGGTAAATTCGTGGGCCGTTCCCTTCTCGTGGGCGGCTTTTCCACCCTTGCGGGCGATCTCACGCTGCTTTTCGCGGTTCATCGACGCGAACCCGCGGTTGTGTGTTCCGGTCTGCATCCCTACTCCTTTGCAATTCAAAATTCCATTGGAAGAAGTTCTTGAGGCGGCCAAGTCGGCAATTTCAATCGTCGACTCCATCCTCCGTCTCAGCATTCCGAATGGTTTAGCAACGCTGATACCATTGGATTTGCCGGAACTCGGCAGCGACGCGCCGGCCTCGGCTGGCGCGCCTATTCCTCGAATTGAAGATTTGCGCTAGGCTATAGCCGATCATCCTTTAGAAGCAGCCGCCCTTGCGCGCGGCGACGCCGTGGGCGCGCGAAAGGGTTTTTTCAAAATTGCCGTTTCTTGCACGGCGCGTGTGGATTGCAACCGCCAATCGGTCATCCCGTTCGCCTTGGATGATCCGACAGGTCGCACTTAGACTACAACAGAAATTTGAATTGACGTGCCGGCGGCTAATATATTGCGTAGTATAGATTAACCGGGATTTCAAAATGTCCGGGGACGAGGGAGCCAAAACCAAATGCACCGCCCTGATTTTCTGAATCGTGCGAACGCTGATTATATCGACCGCCTGTACGAGCAATACCAACGCGACCCGCGTGCGCTGGATTCCACCTGGCAGGCCTATTTTGCCGGGTTCGACGATGCCGGGGGCCGTGCGGCCTTGCTGCCCGGCGAACCCTCCGCAACCCCCCCGCCCAATATTAATATCTCCGTCCAGAACCTGATCCATTCTTATCGCGAACTGGGCCATTTTGTTGCCTGTCTCGATCCACTGGGTCACGATCGACCCAGTCACCCGCTGCTGGACCTCAAGCGATTTGGCATAACCGAGGCCGACTTCGACCTGCAGGTGGGCCGCGCCGATTTCCAGGGCCAAACTGACGGCACACTCCGCGATTTGCTGGCAAGGCTCCAGGCAACCTACTGCGGCACGCTCGGCGTCGAATACATGGGCATCTCCGACAAGGCCCAGCGCGACTGGCTCGAACAGCGCATGGAACCCATCCTCAACAAGCCGGCCCTCTCTGTCGAGGAATCGCGGGCGCTCATGTTCCAGCTTGTTGCCGCCGAGGATTTCGAACGCTTTTTGCGCACCAAGTGGAAGGGACAAAAGACGTTCTCGATCGAAGGCGCCGAGTCGGTCATCGCACTGCTGAACAGCGTCGTTGATGACGGTGCCGCGATGGGCATCGACGAAATCTGCATGGGAATGGCCCATCGCGGACGGCTCAACGTCTTGGCGCATGTGCTTAACAAACCCTATGAAGTGATCTTCAGCGAATTTGCCGAGACCATCGCCCCCGAACAGACCGGCGGCCGCAGCGGCGACGGCGACGTGAAGTACCACCTCGGCTATGCCAACGACCGGCCCACCAAGCAAAATCGCCCGATTCACATCAGCCTCAGCCCCAATCCAAGCCATCTGGAACTTGTGAATCCGGTGGTTGAGGGAATTGTCCGGGCCAAGCAGAATTACCGGAATGACAAGGATCAGAACCGGGTGGTCCCCCTGCTCATTCACGGCGATGCCGCCTTCACCGGCCAGGGGATCATCTTTGAGACGCTGAATCTTTCGGAATTGCGCGGCTGGCGCACGGGCGGCACCATTCACCTGCTCATCAACAATCAGATCGGCTTCACCACGCCGCCCGAACAGGGCCGCTTTACACCCTACGCCACCGACGCGGCGAAGATGATCCAGGCGCCGATCTTCCATGTGAACGGCGATGACCCCGAAGCCTGCATCCATGCCGCCCGCCTGGCCACCGCGTTCCGCGAGCAATTCAAATGCGATGTCATGCTCGACGTATGGTGTTACCGGCGATTCGGGCATAACGAGCAGGACGAGGCGCCCTTCACGCAGCCGGTCATGTACGCCCAGATCGCCAAACATCCCACCACCCGCGAGATATACGCTCAAAAGCTGCTGGCCGAAGGAAAGATCACGACCGAAGTGCTCGAGGAAATGCAAAAAGTTGCCCGCGAGCGCATGGACAAGGCATTTGAATTGTCCCAGGAATACAAGCCGCGCCAGCGGTCGGCGTGCATCAATAACCTGTGGAAGAGTTTCCTGCATGCTTCGTACGACCCCAATGCCAAGACGGCTATTTCCCGCGACGTGCTGAACAAGGTCGCCGAATCCGCGACGCGCGTGCCCGCCGATTTCACGCCCCATCCCAAGATCGCCCGCCTGCTCACCGAGCGCCGCGAAGCGGTCATCAAGAACGGACATGGCATCGACTGGGGTTGCGGCGAGATGCTGGCGTTCGGCACGCTCCTGCTGGAAGGCACGCCCATCCGCCTCACCGGCCAGGATGTGCAGCGCGGCACGTTCAGCCACCGCCATTCGGTATTGCATGATTATCTGACCGGCCGCCAATACATTCCATTAGCCAACTTGCGCGAGGGACAGCCGCCGATTGCGATCCTAAATTCGATGTTGTCCGAGGAAGCGGTATTGGGATTCGAGTATGGGTTCAGTTCCGCCGACCCGCGAAATCTGGTCTGTTGGGAGGCGCAGTTCGGCGATTTCGTGAACGGCGCGCAGGCGATCATCGATCAATTTATCGCCGCCGCCGAGAGCAAGTGGGGATTAAGCAACGGCCTTGTGATGTTGTTGCCGCATGGATATGAAGGGGCCGGCCCCGAGCATTCCTATGCTTATCTGGATCGCTTCCTGGCTTTGTGCGCCGCGGACAATATGCAGGTCTGCCAGCCCAGCACCCCCGCCCAGTATTTCCATCTGCTCCGCCGGCAGATGCACCGCAACTTCCGCAAGCCGCTCATCAATATGATGCCCAAGGCGTTGCTGCGGTTTGCACCGTCGTTCTCGAAGGTCGAGGATTTTACAAACGCCGGCTTCAATCTCGTGCTCGATGATCCGCTCGCGCCCGATCGCGACAATGTCAAACGCATCCTGTTTTGTAGCGGCAAGGCGTTCTATACTCTCAACCAGGCGCGCGAGAAGGAAAACGTGAAGGACGTGGCGATCGTGCGGGTCGAGCAACTGTATCCATTCCCCAAGAAGGAGATTCAATCGATCCTGGCGCGGTATCGGCAGGCGCGGGAGATCGCCTGGGTGCAGGAAGAATCGCGCAATCGCGGCGCGTGGCGCTTCATGGAAGACCACCTCCGCGGCCTGCTGCCCGACCCTGCGGTGCTCAATTATTTTGGCCGCGACGAAGCGGCCAGCCCCGCGACCGGCTCGCACAACATGCACGACAAGGAGCAAAGCGACATCGTCACCGCCGCGTTGGAAATCGTGCCCAAAGAGCAGCGCGAAGTTCAGACCAAGGCGCCCGCGGTTGCGGAATAGAGGATCAGGCGGGCGATTTGCATTCCCTCCTCCGGTACTCCGGGGGAAGCGAGCGGAATTGGCG
>DASRLH010000473.1:0-24708 GCA_035648595.1 Tepidisphaeraceae bacterium | reverse complement strand
GCGCCTGATCGTACACCGTCTGCTGCCCCGCGCCCGCCCCGCTCGCCGGCCAGTATTCGCCGCTCACCACCACCGGCCCCGTCGTCGTATGCGTAGTGGCGTTCCAGCCGGGGAACGTAATCGTTTGATGATTCACGTCATCGTAGATCGTATACGCTTTATTCCCGTTGGCATCCGTCACCTCGGTATCCCGCCCGCGCGGATCGACCTGCATGCTCGTCGCCAGATTCAGCCCGCCGGTGGGGTCGGCCCACCCGGTCGCGTCGAACGAAGCCTCCTGGGGCGCGGTCAGCAGCGTCGCGTCAACGTCCGTGATCGTCTCGATCACTGCTCCGGTCGCGGGATCGTACGCCGCATAATTCACGTGCCCGGCGGCATCCTTCGTCCAGATCGGATTGCCATACGCATCCAGGAAGACGCTCTGCGAATTGGCGGTGCCCGACCCGTTCTGCAAGGACGAAATCACCGGCAGCGTCGTCGTCGCCGACTGGACCTGGTTGCTGCCTGTCGCCCATGTGTACGCCGCGCTGGTCACCTCCGCGCCGGTTCCGTCGCTGTTGCGGTAAACCGTGTCCGTGCCCTGCGGGTAGACTGCGGCGCCGCTCGAATCCCCGTGGCTCAGGTAGCCGACCGCCTCCTGCGGAACCGGCGTGCCCGAAGTGCCGTTTTGAATCGCCGAATCCTCATAATACCCCGTGACCCCGCCGGTTCCCGTCGAGCCCAGCGGATCGTACGACACCGTTGCCGACTCCAGCGACGGGCTCTCGAAGCCCGCATCCGCAACCTGCGCGCTGGTACCGCTGATGGCCGTTTGGTCGATCAGCGCCGTGTCCGAACCGCTCCCAAGGCCCTCAAACTCGATCGTGTGCGTCCCGGCGGAAACCGTGAACGAATCCGTCGTCTTGGCAATGCCATACGCCGCCCCCGGCGTAATCACCGACGAACCGGCCACCGTCAACGGCGTGCCATCCAACAGTATCTCAAACGTCTGCCCCGACCCGGCGGACTGCGCCGCCTTGAAGCTCAGCGTATACGAGCCCGCCGCCCAGCCGGCCACCGCCTGCGTCATCGTCCCGCCGCCCGTGAGAAACGCCGCTTGCGTACCCTCGGGCGCGGCCAGCGTTCCGCTGATGCCGCTCCCGTTGCTGCTCACGCCGGCAAGTCCCGCGAACTGCCAGCCGACGTTGTAGTAATCGTTGGTCGCGATCAACCCCGAAGTCGCGGATAAGTACGTCGCGGCCCCGCTCACGTAATTCACCAGATCGAGATAATTCGTCGCATCGTACCCGGTGACGGCGGACGGCAGCGCTTCGAGGATCGCATGCCCCTGGCCGTCGTAGCGATAGTACGTGTCGCTGTGCTGCGACCCGTTGCTCTGATCCACGAGCATCGGCTCGCCGTTGTAGTTGGTGAATACCGTCTCGGTATTCCCATCCGGCATGAATTCCACGGTTTGTCTCGGCGTGATCGCATGGCTGGAATTGTACAACCGCGCTCACCATGCGTGAGCGCGATGGGTAGAGACACAGCGCGAGAATTCGGCGAGGCGCGCCTCGCCGTTGGGTACATGGCGCGCATTCACGCAACGGCTCGGGTTGTGTGGCGCGCCACAAAAGCGCAACATGAATTGTTCGCAAGCTGGCGGCGATTAACTGGTGTAGCAGCAAGTGGTTGCGAAACCATTAAAGCAAGGTTTTGATATTGGTGCGCTTGCGTCAGCGCACCAGCGCCACAAACTGTCGCAAAGCGCAACGGCACCCTGTGATTTTGCTCGCATCATTCATCCTTTCCCCCGCGTCCTTCATTCTTTCCGCGGGCTGTACTTTTTGCAGAAATCTCGTAAGACCTCCCATATATGTCGCGGAAATTCACCGGCGATGATCTGATCGCGCTTGGCTTCACGCCGGGCCGAGCCGTTGGCATTGCGCTTCGGCTGATTCGGCCGGCGTCGAAGGTGCTGGATGCCGACGCGCTCGTGCGGGAGCTGAAGGCGGTGCTGGCTGATCCCATTGGCAATGCGGCGCATCCGCAGTTTGCCGAACTGGCGCTGGCGCTGCGCGAGGCGCTGGAGCGGCCGACGTTTATCGAACGGCCCGAGCCGGCGCCGTATCGGGTTTGGGGCGACGGGATCGAGGCGCAGGCGGCGGATCAGATGCGGCAGGCGGCGCGGCTGCCGATTGCGGTGTCGGGGGCGCTGATGCCTGATGCGCATCTGGGGTATGGGTTGCCGATCGGGGGGGTGCTGGCGACGGATAACGCGGTGATTCCGTATGCGGTGGGCGTGGACATCGCCTGCCGGATGCGGCTTTCGGTTTTCGACATTCCCGCCGGCGATCTGGTCCGGCTCAATGAGCCGCTTGTGCGGGCCTTGCAGCGGGAGACGAAGTTTGGCGTGGGAGTGGAGTTTAAGAAGCCGTTGGAGCATGAGGTGCTGGAGGAGGATTGGTCGGTATCGCCGATCACCCGCAAGAGCTTCGAGAAGGCGCGCGGGCAGTTGGGGACGAGCGGGTCGGGGAATCACTTCGTGGAGTTTGGGATTTTCACTCTGGATCATCCCGACCTTGGGCTTGAGCCGGGGCGGTATTTGTCGCTGCTTTCCCACAGCGGCAGCCGGGGCACGGGGGCTGCCGTGGCGGATTTTTACTCCAAGCTGGCGATGACCAGACATCCCGAGCTTCCCGACGAATTGCGCCGGCTGTCGTGGCTCAGCCTCGATGACGCGGACGGGCAGGAGTATTGGGCCGCCATGAACCTCATGGGCCAGTACGCGTCAGCCAATCATGCCTTGATCCACCAGCGCGTGACGCAGGCGATTGGCGCAATATGCATTGCATCCGTGGAGAATCACCATAATTTCGCGTGGAAGGAGAGCCATGGGGGCCGGGATGTGATCGTTCATCGCAAGGGGGCGACGCCCGCGGGCAAGGGCGTGCTTGGAGTGATTCCCGGCTCGATGGCGACTCCTGGGTTCGTCGTGCGCGGAAAGGGCTCGGAGCCATCCCTGCAAAGCGCCAGCCACGGCGCGGGCCGGCTGATGAGCCGCACCGCCGCCCGCAATATGTTTCGCTGGAATCATGTGAAGCCTACGCTGGAAGCCGCCGGCGTGCAGTTGCTGTCGGCGGGCATCGACGAGGCGCCCGGCGTGTACAAGGACATCCACGAAGTGATGAAGGCCCAAAGCGACCTGGTGGAAGTCGTCGCGCGATTCGATCCCAAAATCGTGAAGATGGCCGAGGCGGGCGAAAGACCCGAGGATTGAGACTGCCTTGCGAAGACCACGGGCGAGCCGCCGTGCCGCAAAATAGGCCGGAAAATATCAGGATGAGAAACGTGATCATCAATTGCCTTGCCGTCGGGGGAGGCGGATTCGTCGGCGCGCTGTCGCGCTATGGCGTGTCGCTATTAGTGGGGCGCGGGCCCGCGGGCATCAGCTTTCCAATCGCCACTCTCATCATCAATGTCACCGGCAGCACATTCCTGGGTTGGTTCTATACGTTCATGAGCAAACGGCCCAACACCGAGTACACAATCGCGCTTACCCTCGCCATCGCCACCGGCTTCGTCGGCGCCTACACCACCTTCTCGACCTACATGTTCGAGACCAACGCGCTATTCTCCGCCCGCGCCAACGTCCAGGCGCTCACCTATTTGTTTGGCAGCCTCGCGCTGGGATTGGTCGGCGTGAAACTGGGCGTGATGCTCGGAAGCCTATAGAATTTGTGGGAACTGTAGCCGCTTCGTGGGATGGATCTCGTGGAAGGAAAACACGTCAACGTATCACGGGCGTCTCGCCCGTGCCGATGGCGCGGTAGTTGAAGAATCACGGTTCAGCCAATCTTAACGCAGTCTGCACGGGCGGGACGCCCGTGATACGATGAGGTCATTCACACCGCGATTTCCAGATATTTCGTGATCGGCGACAGGCAACTCGAATCATCGCAGGCCTGATATGCCAGCGTCATTTTAAGCGGATCTCCCGATGGAGGCGCGGCGGAGAGTTTCACGACCAGCGTCACGTTATCGGTGTAAACCTGAATCGGCTCATCGCTAAGCGCCAGGCGTAATGGATTGCCCGGCGGATACAGGATCTCCGCACCGGCATCCGCGTCCACAAGTTTCAGCGACGTGGCAATCAGCGGCGCGGAGCCGGTGGTTTGATGTGCGTTGATGTGAAATCCTTCAAGGATGTTAAGACGCACATGCAACTCAGTGGGGCTTGCCCAGGCCCCGTGTACGGCCACAACCCTCTGTGCAATCTGCTCCGGAGAAGGCGGACGAGTCGCGCCGGCGCCTCGCGCGTCGGCGGATATGGTGAATGTCTCGGCACGCCGAAGGTACAGCAGCGCCGCCTGCACCATTGCGCTCATTCCCTCGCCATTGCCGGCGATCTGATTCGCGAAGACAGCCAGCGTGCGCTGCGCCTCGGCGACCTGCCCCAACTCAAGCATCGCCATCGCGGCGACGGCGTTGCCGCTGGGCAGCGGGCTGTCGGTGCCGGTCTTCTGGCGGACGATCAAATCCGGGGCGTTTTGCTCAGTGAAGAAAAAGCCGCCAAGGTTGGCGTCGGCGAATTTCTCGACCATCGCGGCGGCGATCTCGCCGGCCGATGCCGTCCATTTCTCATCGCCGGTCGCGGTGAACAGCGCAAGCAGCGCCTGCACGAGATACGCGTAATCGTCGAGAAATCCGGCGTATTTGGCCTTTCCATCCCGGCTGGCGCGATACAGGCCGCCGCCGGGGGCGCGATGCCGGCCCAGCAGGAAGTCGGCGGCATGGGCCGCCGCCTGGAGATATCGAGGCTCGCCGAGTACGTGGCCGCCGAAGGCCATCGCGCGGATCATCAGCGCGTTCCATGAGGTGATGATCTTGGTATCGAGGCCCGGTTGTTTTCGCTTCAGTCGCACCGTGTATAGCTTTTGCCGCATGGGGACTAGGCGCGATTCGAGAGCGGCGGGGTCCGTCTTTAGTTCCTTCGCCGCTGCTTGCATCGTTTGCGGGAGATGGAGAATGTTTTTGTCCTGCTCGCCGGTGCAGTGATGCGGATCGGCGAAGTTGGGGCCGCGATCAAGTCCGTAAACGTGATTGAACAGCCGCGCATCGTCCGAGCCGAGAATCGCCTCGACTTCGGCGGCGGTCCACAGGTACGAAAGGCCCTCCTGGGCATCCACCTCGGCGTCGAAGGCGGTGTGGAACGCGCCGTCGGGCGAGGTCATCTCGCGGAGGATGAAATCAAAAATGCCGTGCGCGACCGCCGCATAGCGCGGCTCTTTGAATTGGCGATACGCCTCGACATAGCACCAGGCCAGCATGGCATTGTCATAGAGCATGATCTCGAAATGCGGCACCAGCCAGCGGGCATCGGTCGAGTAGCGATGAAACCCGCCGCCGAGTTGGTCGCGGATTCCGCCATCGGCCATGGTGTCGAGCGTGTGCCGGAGCATGCCGGCAATTTCGCCTTTAAGAGTTGCGGCCCCAGGCGGGGGGGTTGGCGCGGCGGCCGGAGGATTGGCCGCGGCGGAGCCTTGCGCGGGGGCAGCCGGTTGGATATACGTCAGAAGGAGCTCCAGAAGCGTTTCGCGCGGGAACTTGGGCGCGCCTCCGAAACCGCCGAATCGCGCATCGCAATCGGAAATGGATCGGCGAATGAGGTCTTCGACAAACGCTTCGTCGATTGTGATGGGCTCATCGGGCGCGGCTGGCTCGGCCACATCCGCCAGTATCTTCACCAACTGCCCGGCGGTCTGCTCGACGTCCTTCGGCCGATCGCGATACGCATCCTCGATCCCCCGCAAAACACTGACAAATCCTGGTCGGCCATGCGCATCAGTTGGCGGAAAGTAGGTGCCGCCGTAGAAGGGGCGCAGGTCGGGCGTGAGGAAAACGCTCATCGGCCATCCGCCCTGGCGCGTCAGCACCTGCACGGCGGTCATGTAAAGCTGATCGACATCAGGGCGTTCCTCCCGATCCACCTTGATATTGACGAACCGCTGATTCATCTCGGCGGCGATCGCTTCCACCTCGAAACATTGCCGCTCCATGACATGACACCAGTAGCAGGTGGAATAGCCGACGGAAAGAAAGATCGGCTTGTTCTCCCGGCGGGCAATCTCAAACGCCTCGGGTCCCCAGGCATGCCAATCCACCGGGTTGTGCGCATGCTGCAATAGGTATGGCGAAGACTCATTGATGAGCCGATTGGTATGTCGCGGCGGATTGACGCTGTCGCTCACGGGCTGCTCCTTGGGACGGTTGAGACCAACCTACTATAGCAGGAGCGTAACGGAGATGCCGACAGCGAAATCCGGAGATTGCGGGGGCGTTTTTCGATTATTCGTAACACTTCAGCCGACTGCGACGATTGAATGCGCACATCGAGCGTCGAATGGGCCGCTCGCATCACGGGCGTCTCGCCCGTGCCTGGTGCTCTAAGATTGGAAATATCGCAATTGTTCTACTGCCATGCCTTCGGCACGGGCGGGACGCCCGTGATACATTGGCCCCATTCGTTCCACAGTACCACGACTGCGCTGCATTCGGCTGAAGTGTTACCGTGCAAGTATCGCCGCAATTTTGGAAGCTCTCAATCCCGCGCGCCGCCGGCCGCCGTTTTGCGCCGCCGTGAGCTCTTCCGCGAGTGGCCAGGGGCGTCGGCATCGCCAGCGGCTTTGCGCCGGCCGCGCGCGGATTTCGCGGGTGGCGTTTGTTCAATCACTGCCGCGATGCGAGCAGCTTTTTTCACGACAGTTTTCCCCGGCTGTCTCTTCGCGCGCCGCGCAGTTCTCGTGCGCGTTGCGTCAGCCTCGGCTTTGGCGGGAGGCCGGGGCGGCGCGGGCGCGGGCGCCACCCCGGCGTCGAGCTCGATCCCGAACACATCAGCCAAATCATCTGCCGCGATGGTTTGTTGGGTGGCAGGGGCCGATGCGCCGCCGACGGTCGCCGCGCTGGCCTCGGCGATGAGTTCGAGGTGATCGACCTTCCGCAGCTTGAAGAGCAAATCCGGCTGCTGATCCAGCCGCGCGCCGACTCCATACAGCACCGCCGCCACATGCTTGCACATGTCGGCCCAATCGGGGCACGAGCACTTCATGCTGATATGAGCTGGCTTGGGGAACAAGCCGCCTTCCTTGCGGGTGACCAGTTCCATCACGCTCTCGGAAAGCCTCCCCTGAAGCAACTCGACCAGCGACCCGATCTGCCCGCCGCACTCGCCCTTGAGGCACTTCCAGATCGCCTTGGTCAACGGCTCGATCTCGATGGCAACCTTGTACAATTCCGAGCCGGACACGATCGCCGTGACGCGACCCGGCTCGATTTGCAGATCGACCACCGATCCATTGCGCACATAGGTGCGTCCGCGCGGCAGGCGGTTCTCAAAATCGCTGTAGGATTCCAGATGATCGCACCACGCCATCCCCCAGAACGTGCGGGCGATCTTCAACCCCTCGATCTTCACTGGCGTAATTGTCCGCCCCTTCTTCGCCAGCTTGTTCATCTCCCGCGTCGCTTTCGCGCGACGTTGGGCAACGCTTACATACGGGGCAAAGCCATACCAGCTCATGATGAGACTCCCTTCTCAAAGCGGAGATAAAATGTTTGGCACGACGCCAAACGATTCGATTGAATATCCTAATGCGTTGGCGGGTGCGATGCAAAAGAATTTTTCTTTCGCAACAGCCCACGAGTCCGCATATTATCCGCAAAAGCTCGGAGATCGAACCATGCCTATTCACGATTGGAAGCGACTCGATCCCGGCATTTTTCACGCATTTCACCTTTCGTGGATCCTTGAGGTATCGCGCCGCCTGAACGAGGGCATTCTTCCAGAGCATTATTACGCGCTGCCAGAGCAACACGTCGGGCGGATTGGTCCGATTGCGTCCGCCATAGGATCGCATGCCCGCGACGAGGATTTGCGGGCTCCGAACACCAAGGACGCTGACCTCTTCGTCGCCGAGCCGCAACTTGCGGTGACGGCTGAAACCGACCTGGGATTCTATCGCCGCAAGCAGATGGCGATCGCCATCCGGCACGTCAGCGGCGACCAGATCGCCGCGATGATCGAGATCGTCTCGCCTGGCAATAAATCCTCCCGAAGCGCAATTCGAGCGTTCATCGAAAAAACGTCGTACCTGCTCGACAAGGGCATTCATCTGCTCATCGTCGATGTCCTCCCTCCCGGCCCGCGCGATCCGCACGGCATTCATGCCGCCATCTGGGACGACGTGGCAGGGCAGGAGTATGTGCCGCCTGCCGGCAAGCCGTTCACGCTCGCGGCGTATGAGACGGCGCTGTCAATTCGCTGCTACGTCCAGCCCTTCGGTTTTGGCGAGGCGCTCGTTGAAATGCCGTTGTTCCTGCGGCCCAATGGGTGTGTGCAGGCGCCGTTGGAACGCACGTACACCGCCGCCTTCGCGGCGATGCCCAGGCGATGGAAACGGGTGCTGGAGGCGCCGGCGTAGTATCACGAATGCGGTGTCGATCGATGCACCCGATGGGGGAGCGCGTAGGGTTCGCTTCAGCGAACGCGGCACCGTGGCCGTGGTGGAAGAACAGCGTTCGCTGAAGCGAACCCTACGATCCGCGTACTACCACCTCGTCACGCCTCCTGCGCCTTGTTGATGTCCAGCGCCACGAATTTCAGCAATTGATCGTTGCTCATCTCCGTAAGAAGCACTTCGCCGCCACCGTCCAGCAGGTCTTTCGCAAGCCCGCTTTTGCTGGCGATCAGCTCGTCGATCCGATCCTCCACGGTTCCCCGGCAGACGAATTTATGCACGAAGACGTTGCGCTTCTGGCCGATGCGGAAGGCGCGGTCGGTGGCCTGGTTTTCGACTGCGGGGTTCCACCAGCGATCAAAATGAATCACATGCGAGGCGGCGGTGAGATTTAATCCGGTGCCGCCGGCTTTCAGCGACAGCACGAAAAACGGCGGGCCATCGTCGCGCTGGAATGACTCGACCAGCTCCCGGCGTTTGCCAACCGGCGTCTGGCCGTGCAGCACCAGGCCGGGGCGGCCGAAGATGCCCTGGAGATACTCGGCCAGCGCGCCGGTAATCTCTCGGAATTGCGTGAAGATCAGCGCCTTCTCCTGCCGTTCGGCCAGCTCCTCGCACAGTTCGGCCAGCCGGTGAAACTTTCCGCTATGCTCGGGCTCATACGCGCCGTCGCCGGTGAGTTGCGAGGGGTGATTGCATATCTGCTTGAGCCGCATGAGATACGCGAGGACCACGCCCCGGCGTTTGATGCCGTCGATCTCCTTGAGTTCGCGGGCCAGATCGCTGACGGATTGCGCGTAGAGCGCCGTCTGGCGCTTGCTTAGGCCGCAGAATGCGGTGACCTCGGTCTTGTCGGGCAAATCCGCGATGATGGTTTTGTCGGTCTTGAGCCGCCGGAGAATGTACGGGCGGACCAGCGCGCGCAGCGGCGCGTAGGGATTGTGCTCGCGCGTCGCCAGGTCCTTGTCGAACTTGGCAAAAGCCTTGGCGCCGCCCAGCAGGCCGGGGTTGAGGAAATCGAAGAGCGACCAGAGATCCGACAAGCGGTTTTCGATCGGCGTGCCGGTGAGGGCGATGCGGCCGGCGCCTTTGAGCTCCTTGACGGCCCGCGTCTGGCGCGAGCCGGAGTTTTTGATGGCTTGCGCCTCGTCGATGATGATCAGCCCCCAGTGTTTCTCGCGCAGCCCGGCGATTCGCGCGAGCATGCCGTAGGTGGTGATGACCAGATCATGGCTATCGACCGACGAGCGCACCGCCGGGTCGCTGTCCGCGGGCATCTCCGAGGGGTGGGCGATGAAGATCGAAAGCGACGGGGCAAACCGGCTGATCTCCGATTTCCAGTTGGCGATGAGCGACGCGGGAACCACCAGCAGGCTTGGGGAGCGTGCCGCACCGGCTTCCGCGCGTTCGCGCTTCAAATGCAGCAACAGCGAGATCACTTGAATCGTCTTGCCCAGCCCCATGTCGTCGGCAAGGCACGCGCCCAGCCCCAGGCCGGTCATGAAGCGCAGCCAGCTTACGCCGACTTGCTGATAGGGTCGCAGCACGGCTTTCAAATCACGCGGCGTGGAGGCGCCCAGCAGCGCGGGATCGCGCAGCGCGTTCAGTGTTTTCGCCAGCGCCTCGCCGGCTTCGATGCCGGTCCATTCGCGGGTGGATTCGGGAATGGCGGCGGCGGGGTCGCCTTCAAGTGGCGCGCCCGAAAGAAGGCGCATGCCCTCGAAGAACGATATTTCGCCATGCCGGGCGTCGCGCTCGATCTGCTTCCAATGATCCAGCGCCTGCGAGAGTTTTTCGCGATCAATCTCAACCCACTGCCCCTTGAGCCGCACCAATCCACCCGCGGCGTTGAGAATCTCGTCAAGCTCGGCTTGCGTTAACTGCTCGCCGTTGAAGGTAACGCCGACGTTGAAATCCAGAATGGCATCCACGCCCAGCTTGGACTTTGAGGCCTCGCCGACTTTCACGCTGACCACGGGTCGGGGCGGCCGGGTGGCCTTCCACCAATCCGGCACGCGGACGATCAATCCGCTTTCCTCGAAAATCGGAATCTCACGCAAAAACCGATACGCCTGAGCCGGCGTCCACGCCAGCGCATGGTAGATCGTCCCCGAATCCGCCAGTTCTTTTGCCAGCGCGCTTCGCTCGGCGGCGGCCTTGATCGGCGTGAGCAACGCCAGCAACGTCCCCCGATCCTTCGCCGCCGAATACTCCTTGAGCGCCCGCCCCAACGGCAAATGCTGCACCCGCGCCTGCGCCGACAGCCGGCTGGCGTACGTCGCCATGAATGCAAACGGATGCTCGGCGTCGCGCTTGTTCTCCGCCAGATGAAACGTCACCCGTCCCACCAACCGCCACAGCGGATTCTTCTCGCGCAGATACCCCTGCACCCCCCCGGCAAACCGCCCGGCCTCCTCCCGCACCAGCGCATCGAGTTCCGTCCACCACCCCGCCAGCGCCTGCGCATTGAGATATTCGAGCCCCCGCATCGGCGGCGCCTGCAGCGCCATTATCCCCAACACATCCGCCGCCGGCGGCGCGATCGGATCGATCCCCCCGGCAGCATCCAGCCCAGGCGTCTGGCACAGCCGGGTCAGATAATCCCGGGCGAAATCCCGAACGAAGACGAAGGCCGGCGGCAGGGGTGTTTGCAGTTCCGCGGTGGCCAGATGGAGCAAGCCGCGAGCGGGGGATTGAGAGAAGGCGGGAGTTATTCGCTTGGCTGTCGCCTCGGGCATTGGCGCGGGATCGGCGGGTGAATCTTCGACGAACAAGCGGCCGAGGGGGGAAATGGAGAGGGAAATCGGCATTATTTGACGCCGCCGCTGCTGCGGTCGGCAAATACTCAGGGTCGAACGCTTATCGCTGCCCCTGCGCATATCTGCGGGAAGCAACGACGATTTTATTTGCCAATAATTTGCCCATAACCTTCCTATTGCCTCGACATGCGAGAGTCTCTGGATAGATCCAAGGTATCAAATCAACAAACGATTCTTTGTTAACCTCGTAAAGTCTTGGATCATTGCGCGGGTTCTCGCTCGTCATTTTATAGCAGCGATACGCGCGTCCAATGGGTCCAATAAGTGAGATGCGAACAAGATAATGATAACCTCCATTTCCATCACAGCAACCTTGAACCGCAGACTCCACATGGCCGGGGTCCGGCACATGATCGGAAATGCTTTCGATAAGCATCATCCTTGGTTTGCCGTGCATGTCGTAATGCACGGTGCGTTCATCCTCGCGGATTTTGATAGCCTGCTTGTCGGGATGTAGAAAGTGGAACGTGGGTGTTTCTCCGTAATCGAAGGGCGGGTTTATCGGGGAAGTCATGCTTAAGAGTCCTCCGGATGCTCAGTCGGAGGCTGCCCGTCACCATACATGATGTCCAGCAGTCGCCGCGACTCTTTCACGTCGTCATCCATAAAGCCATCGGGCCAATTCTCGATTTGCCCGCGTTCGTTGATCCGAATCCGTTCAAGAACGGAGGATGACCAATCTGCGATTGCTCTTTCCTTTGCCTTGTCGGCAAAATAGATGCGAACCGATTCCTGCGGAAGGGTTTCCTCCAGGATCGCACGCATTGCTCGCTGCACCACCAAATCGCTGTGCGTCTCGATAATGACGATCTTCCCTATTCCGGCTTCCCCGATCAAAAATTCGGTAAGATCAAGTTGGAGCGATGGATGAAGATGGACCTCCGGGTTTTCGATGGCGAGTATCTCCCCCTGTTGTATGAGTGCGGCCTGCACAAGAATTGGAGCGATTTGGTGAAAGCCGGAGCTGAGGCGGGCGGGGGACACGGACTGCGAGTTATTACCGAAATAATCGTTGCTGAAGCGTTCCCGCTCTTCGGCAACGTGTATGTTCGTCCCGACCTGAGGCGATTTGGCGAAGTTTAGCAGGAATCCATGCACCCCGGGGTCGTCGCATGTAAATCGGGCCAACCTCGCGAGGTAGCCGGGCGATAGCTGTGCAGTGATGCCGACAAGGCGTAAAAGCCAGAATGAAACATAATAATCCACATCCATCGCAGTCAGGTGGAATATCGCTTCTGGGAAAAGCGATTCGATCCACAATCGGTTGAGACGGGTCACCTCGTAATCACTGAGTTTTGCGGCGCGAGACAAAAGCCAATCGAATTCGTCGCCTTCGAGCTTGACCGCGATGCCATGGAAAAGCTCGCGCTGATGAAGCACGCTATTGAGAATGTTTGCTACAAGACGGGCGGTCTCAGCGTCATAGTTCAGCTTCACGATCTGTTCCATGTATGAATTGAACTCGTCACGAGCGCTGGCAGACGCCAGGCTCATGATTCGCTGGTGCGGTGAATTATGCTCGCCATTCCGCAGAAGGCTCGCGGCGTTCCGACCGATTATGTCGGTTGCGAGGAACGATTGATCCACCCGACCCGTGCCCGCCCCGCGCGGCTCCCGGACGGGGTTGCACGCAAATTCTTTCCAGCGCGCGTAGGTGGTGTTGGCTTTTGCCCCAACATAACGCGATCGATCTGACGGGGCTTCGTGCTGCGGATCGCGAATTGAGGTGATGTGAAAATAGCCGGCGAAAAGCACGCTTGCCAAGCCGCGAATACAGGAAATAGCCCGCTCACCCAGTTCCACGCAAAGGGTCGGATCGTCCGCACCATCCGGCGGAATGACTTTCGGCTTGCTAACGTCGTCTTGTTTCACCTCGACATCGGCAATTCGAATAATCAGGTGATCACGGTCGGCTGAATTTGGGAGAAAGTCGGTTGAGCATGTGAATGAATAGCTGTCGGCGCCCGCAGGCTTGCGAAAACGGATGTAGTGCTCGTCATTGACACGGAGCTCGACGAGTCCTTCGAGAGGCGTGTCGCCTCCGGAACGCGTCGGGTGAGCGATGCGCAACCTAAAGCGGGTGCGGGCGGGGCAGCGTCCGCTCCATAGCAGTCCCTGCGGTACTGATTCCGATTTGAAGTTTCGGTTTGCCGGTAATTGGCAACTTGGAATGTCAAATTCTGCCTGACACTCAAAATCCAATCCAATCGTCCCAAGAGGGCCAAAGTCCGTTTCCTCGGTGCCGTCCTGAAGTTCTTTGGGTGCATCTTCCGAAGTGTTGATGTAAGCGTTGGTGTGGTCGTGAGCGGCGGAACGCTCGGACGCAAGCACAAATGGAAACTGATCGGAGCCAGCCGATTTTTCCAGCAGGTCCAATGCTTGCAACCACGTTGATTTCCCCGACCCGTTCTTACCGCAAAGGACAGTCATTGGGCGCAGGTCGAGTCTGGCCCCCCGGAGGTAAGAGCCAATTCCGCGTAAAGTCATTGATCGGAGGAGGAGATGTGCCATGTGCAATAAACGATTCTATATAATTGGAGATCGGAATGCGATCAACTCGTGCGGGCGTGGCCGGAAATGGTGGCACGGGCGGCTCGCCCGTGGAGTCGCGGTGCGCCGCGATGTTCGACCAGTACACCGGTCGAAGGCGCAGGAGCGCAGCGTTCTTCGCGTGCGTGAAGCCATCGGTCGCTTCGCTCGGGTGGTTGTTTGGCCGGAGTACCGGCCAACGCCGCGGCGTACCGCGTCCACGGGCGAGCCGCCCGTGCCACGAAAGAGGGCCGCACCCATTCGCGCCGCCGCTCAAGCGTGAAATTGAGAATGCGCGAAAAGGAGTAATGCCAGGCATCCGTCAGGTCTCATCAAACTCTTCCAAATCCTGCACCGATATGCGGAAATAGCTCTCGTCGGTAAAGTCATCGAACGAAAATTCGATGTCGTCTTCCGAATATTCGGAGCCGAAATCCCTGATTATGTCTTCGGTCAGTTTCGTCACCTCCGCTGCCGTCAACGGCGTCCAGTCGGGGTGCGACACCCAGAACTGGCGAAAGCCAACTGATTTATATGCGTGCCAGGGGCTGCCGTAGAGATCCGCCAGGTCGATGAGATGCAATTTCGTATCGACCAGCACCCGCGCGAAAGCATGCCCGTAAATATCGAACGTGAATACGTAGTCCGCGTCCGCGGCGCTGGCGGGGTCATATGTTTGTAGATTGAGGAAGTGGTGGATGTCTTTGTCGCGGCCGAGGCCAAGCAATGCCACGCACATTCCCACCACCTCAATTGTGCCCTCGAGCACGAGGCTGGGATCGGCCGGCGAATCCAGGCGATCCATGTGTGATCGAAAGGAGCGCCCGCCATCCGCTTCCGCCGCTGCGCGAAAGGCCGACTCCCATCTTTCGAGGCGCGCCTCGTCGGATTGCTTTTTTCTTGCCATTTTGGATCCATTGTCGCGAATACTTTGTTGCGAGTCGCGATGAAGTTTTTGATTCGAGGCGCCTCTAAAGCTACGATTGCTACCATGGAAGGATAGCAATGCGCGAGCAGCGACGGCAAGCGGCAGAGGCTACAGTGAAGCACATGGCGGGAATCACCCTTCGGGACGACACGTTGGAAAGGATGGTGCGGGCCGTGGAAAATGTGCGCGAGCGTTTGTTGCGATCCACCGCCGCGCTGCGGAACGCGGGCATCGAATATGCGGTGGCGGGCGGGAATGCCGTGGCGGCGTGGGTGGCGCAGGTGGACGAGGGAGCCGTGCGCAACACGCGCGATGTCGATATCTTGCTTCGTCGCGGCGATTTGTACCGCGCCCGGATCGCGCTGCAAGCCGCCGGTTTCGTGTATCGCCACTCGGCGGGGGTTGATCTTTTTCTCGACTCCGCCACGGCCTCCGCGCGGCAAGCGGTTCACATTATCTTTGCCGGCGAAGTGGTTCGGCCCCAGGAGCCTAGCGCTAATCCGGATGTGCGGGAGTCCGAGGAAGGCAAGGATTTTCGCGTCCTGAGCCTTGACGCGCTGGTCCGCGTGAAGTTGACGGCTTTCCGTAAAAAGGACCAGGTCCACCTGATCGATATGATCGAACTAGGCATGATCGACGCGAGCTGGTGCAATCGTCTGCCGCCCGAACTCGCCCAACGATTGCGGGAGTTATTGGATGAATCCGAGGCGTCGCCGCCAGGTGACCACGGGAACCAAAATGGGTAAAGCGTGCCGGCGCTCAGGCATGAAGTTGAGAGTGCGCGGGCAGAGCGATAGGATGGCTTGGGGCGGGGAGAAGCGGCTGACGGAACGACGGACGGTGGAAATGACAACCCGAACCCTTCAAATCAATGGTCGCAAGTTTCGGATCGTTCCTGAGAAGGAGTACAAGACCTTGCGGGCGGCCATGCATGAGCAGCGACGGCAGGCGGCAGAGGACGCCGCCGATCTTGCGCAAGCGCGGCGACGGCTGAGGGATTCGAAGCAAAAAACGATCTCGGTGGCCCGGCTCAAGGCGGAGTTGGGGATTCTAAACGACATGCGATATACGGTGGAGATTGAAACGAAAGCGGCGAGGGAGATCCGCACATTGCCGAATCAGGAGCAGCGTCGCATCATTGCAAAGATCGAGGCATTGACCAACGATCCGCGCCCGCCCGGCTGACAGAATCGCCGGCGGCTGTACACTTTGGCGAGAAAGAGGCCGCGCGAGCGGGCGTCGGGCATTTCGGATTGAACCGACTTGATCGGCGAAACCAGGAAGGCGGCGACAATGCCTGCGATCAATGCACATGAAGCCCAGGCCGTGGTGGATTCGACGGGAAGCGTGCATGTGAGCCAATTGCCCTTCCCCGCCGGTGGGCGGGTGCGCGTTTTGGTTCTCAGCGAACCCAAGGAAGATCAAGGCCCGCATCTTCATACCGCGGAGGAATTGCAAAAATCGAAGGAGATCCGCGAAGGCTTGCAGGGAAGCGTTATCCGGTATGATCGGCCCGATGATCCGGTGGCGCTGGAGGACTGATACAATGCTGCTAACCGCGGATCGCAAGATTCTCGCATACGAGCATGTGCGCGCAGTTGGACCGACAGGAGCCGCACTTTTTTTACGGAGCGTCCAAACATGGCCAGACTATTTCCAACCCCTCTACTCTTGGCGGCTTTCCTGGCGTTGTTCATTCCGCCGCTGCATGCCGCCGACATTCCTCCCGGCACCAATGACGCCGTCGCGCTTGTGCCGGTCGAGTACCGGCATCGGCTCGTGCAGCAATTGAGTCTGGCGGACGCGAATCGCCAGCAATGGCTCGACATGCTCGTGACGGCCAAGCCCGATCAGCGGGCCGCGCTGGCGTTTTTGCTGGCGAACATGCCGGAGCGCGATCTCAAATCGCTCACCGGCGAGTTCCTTCTCAAGGACGTCGCCCTCGCGTATGAAGCGCGGGCGAAGTTTCCCTGGGCGGCGGCTGTGCCAGAGGAAATCTTCTTTAACGATGTGCTTCCGTATGCCAATCTCAACGAACGTCGGGATGATTGGCGCGGCGATTTTATTCAGCGATTTGGGCCGTTGGTGAAGGACTGCAAGACCGCCGGCGAGGCCGCACAGGCGCTGAATCGGGAGATATTCAAGCAACTGAATGTTTCGTACCACGCGACGAAGCGGCTGAAGCCGGATCAAAGCCCCTACGAGTCGATCAATCTCCATTATGCATCGTGCTCGGGGCTGTCGATTCTGCTGGCGGACGCCTGCCGGGCGGTGGGGGTGCCGGCGCGGGTGACGGGCACGCCGCTCTGGACCGACAAGAGCGGCAACCATACCTGGGTGGAAGCATGGGATGGGCAATGGCGCTTCATGGGGGCGGCAGAGCCGGGGCCTTTCAATAAAACCTGGTTTGGAGACCTGGCGGCCAAGGCGGATGATTCGAAGCCGGAACATCGCATTTATGCCGCCTCGTTCCGCCAGACGCACACGCCGTTCATATTGGTGTGGGACCCGCAATCGACGGATTACGGCGCGGTGGACGTGACGGGATATTACGTGCATCGCCAGAATCTGAAGATCGAGGTGCGGGACGCGGCGAATCATGCGGCGCCCGCGAAGATTCAGGTTCGCCAGGATGGCCGGCTGATCGCGCAGGCGAAGGGGAAGTCGGCGAGTTTCGAGCTTGCCGCCAATGCGGACTATACCATTGGGGCGATAGTGGCCGGCGGCAAAAAAATCGAGAAGGGCGCGCAGATTCCGCGAGACGCCGATACGAGCGTGGAGTTGCGGATCAAGTAGCCGTTGCTGGTGGTGATCGTGAAGCGACCGGAATTCAAGCAAGTGGTGCACCAGGCTATCGAACAGCTTACGGCCTTCGCGGAGAAGCAGATCAGCCGTTCCCTGCCTCGAGAGTTCTGCTTTAGTTGGATAGGGAAGGTGAAAATTGTCGCAGACGGTGACGTGGCAGAGTTTTTGACAAACATGGCATTCGTCGACGAATCGAATATCTACCCGTGCTTCGATCTGTTCCTCGAGGACCTCCTGCCCGACGGGCGCTTGCTTTTGATGGGCTACCGTGCTGGTTTCCCACCGCGAGAATTCGGAGAGCTTTTCTACGGAAACGGACTTGGGCATGGTGCTGGTCAAGTAGGGCCTTTTAAATTGGGATGCGGAAACTTTGTCGCACGGTTCACGCATAACGCGAGCCAATGAGCTGTCCTACGTCGTCTTCCACCGGGAATATGTATGCGCGCATCGGGAATCTTTCTCCTCGTACTCTTATCCGGTTGCCAGCGCTCTGGCGTTAGCCCGAGCGCAAAGCCGGCAGACCTGCAAGGCGATTGGGCGAAGATGCGGCCCATTACCCCGCGCGGGTACGTCTGCGGCCGCGCCACAACCCCAATCACCATTGACGGCAACGCCGATGAACCGGCGTGGGCGGCTGCTCCGTGGACGGCGGATTTCGTGGACATCGAAGATGCGGCTCACGCCAAGCCGCGCTTTCGCACCCGCGCGAAAATGCTTTGGGATGATGAGAATCTGTACATCTATGCACAACTCCAGGAGCCGCACGTCTGGGGTACGCTCACCCATAAGAATGACATCATCTTTCAGGATAATGATTTCGAAATTTTCATCGATCCCAACGGCGACAATCACAATTACTACGAATATGAAATGAACGCGCTGAATACGATTTGGGAGCTCACGCTGCCCAAGCCGTATCGGGATGACGGCCAGCCCCAGTTGGGCACGAACATCCCGGGCCTGCGATCCGCGGTTCATGTGGACGGCACACTCAATGACCCCCATGACACCGATCGCGGCTGGTCGGTGGAAATTGCGATCCCCTGGAAAGGCCTGGCGCGCTACGCCGACGGCATCTCGTGCCCGCCGAAGGATGGCCAGCAGTGGCGCATGGATTTTTCGCGTGTGGAATGGCTGGTGGACATCATCGACGGGAAATACCACAAGATCCCCAAGGAATCGCGGGCGGAGGATAATTGGGTCTGGTCGCCGACCGGCATCATCGACATGCACCGCCCGGAGCGATGGGGGTTTGTGCAATTCTCCACCGCCGGCCCGGGTGCAGCCGGCTTTCATCCCGATCCTACGCTGCCCGCGCGCGATGCGCTGATGGACGTATACTACCGGCAGCGCGCGTTCAAGCAGCGGTTTGGGCGATACGCCAGCTCGCTTCGCGACCTGCATATGAGCGGCGACGGGAGCGCGGGGCTTGAGCCGCCGATTGAAATGAAGCGGCAAGGCGCCGACACGAAAGACATCGATCGCGCCATCGAACAGGGGCTTGTGTCGCCAATCGAAGTCAAACCGTCAGCCGCCGGCTACATCGCCACGGCAAAGGTGAAATCAGCCAACGGCGCCACGCGCGTACTCCATGTGCGGCAAGACTCAAAATTGTGGGAAGAATAGCCCCCTTCGAGTGCGATGACTCCCACCACCATTCAACAAGCCATTGACTACGGGCTGGCGGCCCATCGCGCGGGCCGGCTGCATGACGCGGAGCTATGGTATCGGCATGTGCTGATGCGCGAGCCGGAGCACCCTGATGCCCTGCATCTGCTGGGCGTGCTGGCGCATCAGGTGGGGCGGAATGACGAGGCCCTGCCGTTGATTCGGCGGGCCATCGAAGCGCAGCCGCAATCGGCGGCGCTGCAGGGCAACCTGGGGCTTGTGCTGTTGGCCACCGGCAACGCGGATGAAGCGATCTCCGCCTGCCGGCGGGCGCTGGAGATCGATCCACAATACGCCGATGCCTGCAATGTCATGGGCAATGCGCTGCTCGCGATCGGGAGCAATGCGCAGGCCGCCGAGCAGTATCGACGGGCGATCGAACTTCGGCCTACATTTGTCGAGGCCCACAGCAATTTGGGAAATGTCCTGAGCCTTCTCGGCGATTTTGAGGAGGCGGAAAGGGCTTGCCGGCGGGGAATCGAGATCGACCCGAATCATGCCGACGCGCATAACCACCTGGGCAACGCGCTCTATGGTTTGGGCCGACCCGCGGAGGCCGCCGAGGAATATCGGCGGGCGCTGGCGCTTCGTCCCGGGTTTGCGACGGCGCAATTCAACCTGGGGGTTGCCCTGTACGGCGCCGGCGATTTCGCGGGGGCGGCGGGGGCCTATCGTGCCGCGACCGCGATGCGCCCCGATCACGCCATCGCGCAGAATAATCTGGCCAACACATTGTATCGCCTGGGCTGCTTGGACGAGGCGATGGAAGCGTGCCGCCACGCGCTGCGGCTGCAACCGGATTATGCACTGGCTTACAATAACCTTGGCAACGTGCTGCGCGACCAAGGGCGGATCGAAGAGGCGGTGGAAGCGTTTCAAACCGCGGTGCGGCTTGCGCCGCAAAACGTCGCCTTCCATACCTGCCTGCTTTTCAGCCTGCATTTCCATCCGTCCCTGGATGCGCAAGCCATTTTGCGCGAGCATCAGGCGTTTGATCTGGCGCACATCCGTCCGCTGCAAAATCTGATCCCTTCGCACCCAAACAGCCGTGACGCGGGACGCCGGCTGAAGATCGGCTACGTCTCGGCCGATTTTCGCGGCCACGCGATGGCGGCCTTCACTCGTCCGCTGCTGGAAAGCCACGATCGCGGTAAATTTGAAATCTTCTGCTATTCCAACGTCGTTGCGCCCGACACCCTCACCGAGACATTCCGCGGTCTGGCGGACACCTGGCGCGACACGGCGAATCTCTCTGATGCCCAACTCGCCGATTTAATTGCCGCTGATGCGATCGACATTTTGGTGGATCTGACGATGCACATGGCGGGCGGGCGGCCGCTGGTTTTCGCCCGCAAGCCCGCGCCGGTGCAGGCGGCCTGGCTGGCGTATCCCGGCACGACCGGCATATCCACGATGGATTATCGCCTGACTGATCCGCACCTCGATCCGCCCGGGCACGGGAGTGACGGCTGGCCGGATGAAAACGCCCCCGAACCGGCTGTCGTTTTTTCCCCAAGTCCATCGGTTTCTGCTGCGCCTTGCCCTCCCCCGATATTCCAGGGGAGGACACGGTGGGGGCCCGCGACGCATGGGCCTCTGGGCTCGAACCCCCACTCCAACCCTCCCCCGGAGTACCGGGAGAGGGAGAAGAAGCCGGCCGGCGCAACAGAATTGCCGGAAGATCCAAACGGCATTTTCATCGTTCCAGGTGACGCCTATGCCGAGCAATCCATCCGCCTGCCCGATACCTTTTGGTGTTACAGCGCGCTGGAGGCGGATTTGAGCGTCGGCCCGCTTCCGGCCGACGCCAATGGCTACACCACCTTCGGCTCGCTCAATAGCTTCAGCAAAGTGAACGCGGGCGTGCAGGATCTATGGGCCAAAGCGCTTCGCGCGACTCCCGATTCGCGCTTACTGGTTCTTTCCCCCGATGGATCGCACCGCGAGCGAATGTGTGGGCGGATGGAGGAAGCCGGGATTGATCGCGCGCGAATTGAGTTTGTTGGCCGCCTGCCGTGGCGAGCGTACATGGAACTGAATCATCGGATCGACATCGTTCTCGATACGTTCCCCTATAATGGCCACACCACTAGCCTTGATGCGCTGTGGATGGGCGTGCCGCTGATAACGCTGCGCGGCCAAACCGCCGTCGGCCGCGCCGGGGCCGGGTTTCTAACGCACCTGGATCTGCCCGACCTCATTGCGCGCGGCCCCGTGGAATACGTCAACATCGCCACGGCGCTCGCGGCCGACGTTCCGCGCCTCCAGCAGCTTCGCGCCACATTGCGGCAGCGCATGGAATCATCTCCGCTGATGGACGCCTCGCGCTTCGCGGCCAACATGGAGGCGGCTTACCAGATGATGTGGGAGGGGTGAACGCCAAGCGTGAATTGGCGGGCAATTATGTTACCATCTTGCGCCATCGAAGCGAGGCCGCGATGATACGATGGGTTGCCGCTGGATTGCTGTTGATGTTGTATGCCGCACCGGCGGGGCTGCGCGCCGGGCCGTTCGTCATCTCCCTGGAAGTTTCGGATGAGGCGAAGAAACAGACGGCCCAGCTACAACCCGCCGCGAAGGCCAACGCGATCGTAAAGCGGCCATCCCTGAAGGCCGCCGCAGGCGCGCGATTCACGGCGAAATGGAAGGTATCGAGCGGCAGCAAAGAGTTGATGAAGGACGTGCTGGTGCACTTTTACGTGGTGCGGATCGACAAGCCGGGCCAGATGCCGCCGCCGTTGGAACCTAAGTCCGTTGTAATTGAATCGGCGCTGACCATGGATTTTGCCGCCAAGGACATCACCTCGGGCGAGCTGCAATTCCGCCCGCTGGGTGCCGGAATCTATCTTGTGCGCATCGAGGCGCAGGATCCGGCACAACCCAGGGAGCGGGAATACTTTGCGGCGATGGATTTGGTGGTGAAGTAAGGGCACGAAGAAAGTGGCACGGGCGGCCCGCCCGTTATCTTCCTGGATCCGGCTCATTACTCTGCTTAAATGATCTTGCACAAGTAAAGGACTGTCACAATGTTGCCTTCCCCACTAAAAAGAATCGGTCAACCGCGCCGGGTGCCACATCTCATGGGCGGGCCGCCCATGCCACACAATGCGGCGCCATCCGCGGACGGCGTCGTTCGCGCTCCGCGCCGCGTCATGGCGTGGCCTTGCGCCGTGCTGGCCGTATTGCTCTTTTGCGGCAGTGCCCGGGCGGAGCATTTCAATATCGACCTGACGGTGACGGGGAAGACCGACAGCGCCAGCGCGTCCGCTGACACCTCGCCGCCGGCGCAGGGCCGGCATCCGCGGCCGGTGTGTCATGCCAAGGTGGGCGAGGATCTGGTGCTCCAGTTCTTTTTCTCCAGCAATTTTCCGCATAACGTGCTTCACAAAGTGACGGTGCGATTTTACGTGGCGCCGGAAAAGAAGGCGGCCCAGGATGCGCCGGCGGATCGGGAGAATGCCGTCACGCAGGGCCATTTCGTCATGGATTTCAAACCCGACACCGGCAAGGTCGGCCTGCGGCAGCGGCTGAAAATCGACAAGCCGGGCGTGTACCTGGTGCGCGTGGAATCGGAAAACAGCGACAGCGATCACGAGCATTTCTCGGCGATTGATCTGGTGGTCGAGTGAGGCTTACTATTCTGCAAAACGCGGAGGGAATAACCGCGGAGGCGCGGAGACGCAGAGGTCGGAAAGACGTGATCAGACGACGCCATATACTTCTTTTGCGCGATTTGGTGTTTTAGTTTTTTTTCGTTTCGTCGAACTGACGTGGGGTTTCGATCTTTAGCAACAGGCTGACTCCGTTTTTGTTCTCCGCTGTTCCGTTCTTTGCGTCTCTGCGCCTCTGCGGTCATTCCTCTTTTTTTGGAGCTTATTTAACATGCAGGAAACCATGCAGGCGTTGGTGAAGAAGAAGCGCGAACCGGGGCTTTGGCTGGATGTGGTGCCGGTGCCGCGGATTGGGAGCAGCGAAGTGTTGATCGAGGTGCTGCGCACCGGCATCTGCGGCACCGATGTTCACATTTACAACTGGGACGCCTGGGCGCGGAAAACCATCCCCGTGCCGATGGTGGTGGGGCACGAGTTTGTCGGGCGCATTGTGGCACTGGGCGCTAACGTGCGCGATTTTCACGAGGGGGATATCGTCAGCGGCGAAGGGCACGTGGTCTGCGGGCATTGCCGCAACTGCCTTGCGGGCCGGCGGCATCTGTGCAAGGACACACAGGGGGTTGGCGTGAATCGGCCCGGCGCGTTTGCCCAGTTTCTGGCGCTGCCGGTCACGAACGTCTGGCTGCATGATTCGGCCGATGGCGCGCACGTTTCGGGGATCGATCGGGATGTTCAGTCGATCTTCGATCCGTTCGGAAACGCGGTTCATACCGCATTGAGTTTTGACGTGCTTGGGGAGGATGTGTTGATCACCGGCGCCGGCCCAATCGGCTGCATGGCCGCCGCCATCGCCCGGCATGCCGGGGCACGGCATGTCGTCGTCACCGACGTCAATCCGTGGCGCCTGGAACTGGCCACGAAGCTTGGCGCCACCCGCGTCGTGGATGTGCGATCCGAAAAGCTCGCCGACGTGCAGCGCGAGCTTGGCATGCGCGAGGGATTTGACGTGGGCCTGGAAATGAGCGGCAACGCGTCGGCCTTCCGCGAAATGCTCGCCAATCTCTGCCACGGCGGCAAGATCGCCATGCTCGGCATCCCCGAAAAGGAGATGGCCATCGACTGGAATACGGTTGTATTTAATATGCTCACCCTAAAAGGCATCTATGGCCGGGAGATGTACGAGACGTGGTACAAAATGACTGTGATGCTCCAGTCTGGCCTGGACATCAGCCCGGTCATCACGCATCGGCTTCCGTATGGGGAGTTTCAGCAGGGATTTGATGTTATGCGCAGCGGCAAAAGCGGGAAAGTGGTATTGACGTGGAAGGAAGGCTGATTCGCAACGCCAGCAGGTGAACTTGCAACGCGCACATCCGGTTTGACGAGCGGGGCGTTGAAACGGAGCGCCTCGGGCCATCGTGCCACGTCCCGACTCAACCCCGTCTCGGTTCACCCGCTACGGTTGGGCCGTCGCTTCGGGCGGCGGCGAAGGCTCGGGGAACGTCACACCCTCATACACGTCCGCCAGTGCAAGCTGCACCTCGATTGACTCGATCCGCGCAATCGTTTCCAGGCCCGCGGCGGGCAAATATCGCCAAGCCCCTTCGGGTTGCCGAAGAAACGTTTCAATTCGGGGCGCATCCTGCGAGAACAGGACGTATTCCTTCAATGACTCGATCTGCATGTAGCTGGCGAATTTCGCGCCGCGGTCATACGCCTCAGTGCTGGGGGAGAGCACTTCCACGATGACGACCGGGTTGAGCACCGTCTGGCGGCTCTTGTCCCGCGGATCATACTGAAGTTCGCCGCAAATAATGCTTGCGTCGGGATAGGTAAAGAGCGTCGTTCGCGGG
>DASRLH010000472.1:0-4275 GCA_035648595.1 Tepidisphaeraceae bacterium | reverse complement strand
CGTCCATGCGCAAGCTCCTTTCGTGGGTGAAAGCTCAATTTTTGCTGCGAAGCTTCGCGACGACGAAACCAACATACACTCCCCACCGCGCGGGCGATACCTAACATATGCCGAACTTCTCAAATGCGATTGCCCTGACCCTGCCCGACAGCGGATTTGCGCAGAGGCACAAAGGCGCAAAGGCACGGAGTCAGAAAGGTCGATTTTGACGGGATTCTGTTCACATCCATTGGATTGAGATCGCAATCCGCGGGTGAAGGAGTTTTTGTGCATTGCCCCGAATTTGACTTTGCCTCTGTGGCTTTGCGCCTTTGCGGGCTTTGCGCAAATCCGTTTTACCCGCGGTCCAAGGGGCGCAGGGCAATTCAGGGATCCGCCCTTCTTGTTTTCCCCACCCCTGCCCCATAACCTCGCGGGCACAATGGCTCACGATGTCGCGCTGTTCATCACCTGCCTGACGGACCAGTTTTATCCCCGCGTGGGCATCGCGGTGACGAAGATTCTGGAGCATTTCGGATGCGCCGTTTCCTTCCCTCCGGGGCAGACCTGCTGCGGGCAGCCGTTCTATAATAATGGGTTTCATCCGCAGGCCCGCGAGCTGGCCAAACACTTTCTGGAGGTTTTCGAGGATTGCCAATACATCGTCACGCCCAGCGGAAGCTGCTGCGCGATGGTGCGCGAGCAGTTTCATGAATTGTTCCATGAAGACCCGGCATGGAGCGGGCGGATGAAAAAAGTGAGCGGCCGAACGTACGAATTTGTCGAATTTCTGGACAAGGTGCTGAAGGTCGATCTCTCGGCGTTTTCCCTGCCCCGGCCCGAGCCGATCACCTATCACTACACCTGCCATCTGCGCGGCATCGGAGTGAAGGACGAAGGCGTGCGCCTGCTCCAGCAGATCGGCAACGTCGAGTTTCGCCCGATGGAAAAGACCGACCAATGCTGCGGCTTCGGCGGAACCTTCGCCACCAAATACCCCGCCATCAGCGGCGCGATCGTCGAGGATAAGATGCAGTGCATCGCCGCGACAAAGGCCGGCACCGTGATTTGTAATGACGCCGGCTGCACGATGAACATCGCCGGCATGTGCAACCGCCATCATGTCCCGGTTAAAACCCGGCACATCGCCGAACTGCTCGCGGACGCGATGGGGCTGGATACGCGGGGCCTGTGAGGCGGCAGCCTAAAATTACTCCGAACTGACCAATTGAGGTAGAGTCGGGATTCTCCTGATGCACTGCGGGCCGGAAAGCGGAAACCTCGATCGCTGGGAGCATCGAAGCCCGCGCCGCGCGTGGGCAACGTGGATCGCAACATCGGACGGGATTGGGTCAATAGTGATGCGCGCTGTTTATGACATCATCGTAATCGGCGGCGGCCACGCCGGCGCGGAGGCGGCTTGGGCGGCGTCGCGCCTGGGCGCTTCCGTCGCCCTGGTCACGCTCGATCCGGCCCGCGTCGGACAGATGTCCTGCAACCCCGCCATCGGCGGCCTGGCCAAGGGGCAGATGGTCCGCGAGGTTGATGCCCTGGGCGGCCTAATGGGCCTGGCCATCGACAACACCGCCATTCAATTTCGCATGCTCAATCGCTCCAAGGGCCCCGCCGTCTGGGGGCCGCGCGCCCAAGCCGACAAGTACAAGTACGCCTTGGAAGTCCAACGCCTGCTGGCGACATGCCCGAATCTCACGATCGTTCAAGGCGAAGTCGCCGAGATCGAAACCAGCGCGGGCAACCATGGTGGGACGCCACTTACCACAGGCGGTTCGATCCCACTCACCGCAGGCGCCGCTCACCCATCATCGCTCTCCTCTCAGCACCCAGCACTCAGCACTCAGCACTCTACGCCGGGCACTCCTCACTCGTCACTCATCCCTCCTCAGGTCTCCGCCATCCTCCTCACCGACGGCACGCGCCTCTCCTGCCGTGCCGTGGTGGTCGGATCGGGCACATTCCTGCGCGGCTTGATGCACACCGGCGAGCGGCAAACCGAAGGCGGCCGCGTTGGCGAGGCTTCCGCGCGCGGGCTATCGGGTTGCCTGTCGCGCCTTGGGCTGGAGTTGGGCCGTCTCAAGACAGGCACGCCGCCCCGGTTGCAAAAAGACTCCATCGACTTTTCCGCCTTCGAGGTACAACCCGGCGATGCCGAGCCGATGCCATTCTCGTTCCTCAACGAATATCAATCGCCGGGCGCCGCCGGCGGCAGCGTCTGGTCCCCTCCGCTTCCTCAGCTTCCCTGCTGGATCGGCAACACCAACGAAGCCATCCACCAAATCATCCGCGCCAACCTGCATCGCGCGCCAATGTACACCGGGCAGATTTCCTCCACCGGCCCGCGCTACTGCCCGAGCATTGAGGACAAGGTGGTGCGCTTTGCCGACAAATCCAGCCATCACATTTTCCTGGAACCCGAAGGCCTCGATACCGACGAGATTTACTGCAACGGCATCAGCACCTCGCTGCCTGCCGACGTGCAGGATCAGATGATTCGGCTGGTGCCGGGGTTGGAAAATGCCAGAGTGTTGCGCTATGGCTATGCCGTCGAATATGACATGGTCTGGCCGACGCAGATTCGCTCGACGCTGGAAACCAAGACCGTGAGCGGCCTGTTTCTCGCCGGGCAGATCAACGGCACCAGTGGCTACGAAGAAGCCGCCGCGCAGGGATTGATGGCGGGCGTCAATGCCGCCCGATATGTCGCCAGCGGCACGGCGGATTTCGTGCTGCGCCGCGATCAGGCCTACATCGGCGTGCTGATCGACGACCTGGTCACCAAGCCGCCGATTGAGCCATACCGCATGTTCACCAGCCGTGCCGAGCACCGCCTGCATCTGCGCAGCGACAACGCCGACGACCGGCTCACGCCCATCGGCCGAAGGTTGGGGTTGGTGGACGACGATCGTTGGGAAAAATTCTCCCGCCGCCGGACCGCAGTCGAGCAGGGCATGCAACTGCTCCGATCCACGCGCATCGCAGAAATAACCGCCTTCGAGCGACTGCGCCGCCCCGAGATCACCTGGGAAATGCTGGCAGCCAAAATCCCCGTTCTGGCAACTTTCGCGATGGATGTGGGCCGGCAGATTGAGATCCGCGCCAAATACGAAGGCTACATCGTCCGCGAGCAACGGCTCATCGAGAAGTTCGCGAAGATGGAGAACAAGCTGATCCCCACGACCCTCAATTACGCGACCATCGCCGGCCTGCGCATCGAAGCCCGCCAGAAGCTAACGACTTTCACCCCGCGCAGCCTCGGCCAGGCCCTGCGCATCAGCGGCATCACGCCGGCGGATGTCACGGTGCTGGCGATTCATTTGGAGCGAAAAATGTAGGCCGCGCCCTCAACCCAATCGAGCGGTGAAAATCCGAAATCCGAAATCCGAAACACGAAATCCGAAAAATTCAAAGGCAAGAAAAGCGGAAAATTCAAATGGTGCGTCCGTTGGGCCTTCTTTTGGCTTTTCCCATAGACTGTCCGCGGGCGGCTTGCGCGGCTGCCCGCGAAGAATTGAGAGTGCCCATTTTCGTGCTTTCTTCATTTGGATTTGTTTCGGATTTCGTGCTTCGGATTTCGGATTTCCCGTTGTGTCATATGCATACTGACGCGCCGATCATGCCCGCAACTCCGCCGCCCGGTCGTCGGGCGCAGCCGCACCTGCTGCGTTGGGTGCTGGTGGGAATGCTGGGTTTCTTCTTCACTATTGCCATCGGCGTCACCTATGGCATTCTGCACAAACGTTCCATCGAGCGCAAATGCGATTTATTGGCCACCTGGGTGAAGACGACTCATCCCGCCGGCGCGTATCCTTCCATCGCGCTGCCGGCCGGATTCGCTGACATGTCGGAGGATCACACGGTGAATGCCGTCGTGCTCCCCGACGGGCGGGTCGTCCTGTTGCTGCGCACGTCCCTGGGCTGGCATCACAATTGGTCAGGAACCGTTTATTGCACGACACCGTTGCAATCCGCCGATTTTGGACAAGACGCCAATGGCCGGCCCACGATCAATATCAAAGGACTGGATGACCATTACATCACTGAAAAAGCGAGCAACCATCTGTATCATGTGGCGTTTGATCTGGGATAAGCATGGCGCATTGAAGTTGGCAATATCGTAATTCTTCCACTGCCGCGCCCTCCGCACGGGCGAGACGCCACAGGCGTCCGGGATTTTGCTTGGCGTGACAATAGCAATAATCTGCATTGCGCCAGCCGTTGGTTTGTGTCATGCTGCCCGCGTGGCATTCGAGCCTGCTCAATCCTCGGTTCCCGGCTCGC
>DASRLH010000471.1:0-3427 GCA_035648595.1 Tepidisphaeraceae bacterium | reverse complement strand
TTCCAACGCCGGCAACCCAAGTTTCTTGCGAAGCGCGTTCACCTGGGCGGTGGTCACGTCATAAATGTAGATGGAATACCCGGCTCGGCCGACCGGTTTAAGATCCAAAAAGTAATCGAAGTTCCTGTCCAAGTCGTGCAGTTTGTTGACGCTGATCGCGTACCAGCCGGGAAACGGGCCCAATTTGTTGGGGCTGAGATCAGCCGCACGACTGGAGTGCGGCCCAATAGGTACGGGCAGCGATTCGATGCCCGCCATTTTCGGATCGATCAGCGGCATGTCGCAGGCGAAGTGCAGCGGCGCCGCCTCGGGGTGCTTGTCGAGCCAGCGCCGCAGATTGAATAGGTCCTGCCCCCAGTCGGCATTGCTATTGCCCAAGTGATAATGCCCGCCCATCGGGCCGCCAACCAGCTCATTGAAATACGAGAGGCTATGCGGGTAAACCCATAGGCTGCTGCCGATGGACCACGCCAACGCCGCGCCAGCCACTGCCGCGAGCTTCATGTGGCCGAAATCAACTGATTGCGCAATCTTGCTGATCCATATAAACAGAAATGGAAACGCCGGCAGCACATAGCGCAGATGGTGGTTTATTCCCGTCTGTGAACTGACTAAGACAAGCACCGCGACTGCCGACAACAACAAGACCGCCTCGTCTTTCAGCGGAGCCGAATATCGCCGGCACATGATCGTTGCTCCCACGGCAAAGACAAAGAGGCCCCACGTACCCAGGGGAACTTTGATCAGCATTGCATAAAGATAATAGTACCACCAGCCGCCGTTGCGCCACTCGCCGTTCAGATACGACAACATGTTCGACTCAAAATCCTGGCGCTGGCTGTCGATCCCTTGCAGAAAGTTTGCCGGAAGAGGCACGGGAAATGATCGCAACAAAGCGTGGCTGAAGCGGTTGCCGGCGCGCTGTTGTCCGGCGGCGGGGTCTCCTCCAAACAGCCTCGACCCAAACGCGTAGTCTCCCAGGCGCTTTCCGGTGTGCTCGAATCCGTATCCGGCGTTTAGCGTCGCCAATGCGATGATCATGATCGCGCCAAGTTGAGCGCCGGTTCTCCACCATTGAGCGCGGCATACCGTGGGGGGCCTCGAAACGTAGATCAGCCAGACCACCGGCCAGAGGCCGAATAAAATGATCCACGTCGATTTCCCGAGGAGCGCGAATCCAAACGCGAGCCCCGCCGCAACGGAGCGCCGCCATGAAGTAAAGCGGAGCCACCTCCAAAACAGGTATCCGGCGAGCGCGCCGAAGGATGCCGCGCAGACGTCTGGCGTGATCAGATGTCCGTGGGCCAGCACGTTCGGTGAAAACGTCCAAAGGCTGGCGGCACACAAACCTGCCGCTGGGCCGTACAAATCTCGGGCCCAGAAAAAGCATATGAGAAGCCCAAGCACTCCAAACGGGATACATGCCCACCTGGCTATTGTCAGGAGGTGGAAGTAGCCGGGCCCGATGACGCGCGCCATGAACTCCCCGCCGGGAAACTCCTCTCTCTCGAAGGGACCGGGGTTGGTGCTGTAGCGGCGGAAGGGAAGCGACCGATGCAGCGCCACCACGGGCGCCGTCGCGACGAGGCGGGCGAGCGGCGGATTGACGCGATAGAGCGTGAAGTCGCCGTTATACCAATGGCTCACTCCCGCCGCGAAGTGGCCCGTCTCGTCCCAGGTCGGGCTGTCCTGTTGCCCCGCATATGCCAGGAGTCCAACGTGAATGCAGGCGAGGACGCCGAGAGGTAGCCTGAAACTTCGAGCGCTGGGTCGCATCGTGCCTCGTTCGCGGCGCCGGATTCGACCGTCAGAGAACGCCCGCGCGAGTGTCGGCCTAAATGTTGTGCGGCCTCTTACGCCACGATTGCCACATCCAACCGACGACCGCCAGAAATCCGCAAAGCGTCAAAGCAGACGCGCCCCAAAGCCTCTGCTTCGCGTGCGGTGCGATGTTCTGCGGCTTGCTGAGTTCATATGCCACTTCGTCACCCTTGGTCATTGGGCGCAAGGTGGCTCCGTCCCAGAATAGTAAGGGCTTTCCGATTGGCGCATGGGCGGCTTGCGTTGTTGAACGCGACGCTGCTTTGGCTGCCTGCCGCGCGCGGTTTTGCCCGTACAACGACCCCTGAACAACGATCTGATTTGGGGGGAGACCGGCACCCTTCAAGGTAAAGATGTCGTGGTTCAGCGGCTGATTAATTGACACTGGCGTTATTGTTACATTCTCGTCCAGGTAGAGTTCTCCGTCCCTCGTGCTTACAAGGTGCAGCTTTTCGGGAAACCAAATCGAGCCGGTCATTCGCTTTGGCTCGCACGTTAGGAGTTCGTCGCCTTTATGCGCGTCCGAAAGGCCCCAGCGCGCCCGCCACTGGACGATGTTGTAGCCGCGGGACGGAACGACTTCATATTCGTAAAAATTTGCGGGTTTCACCTTTTCGAAATCAACAATGATCGCGTCGAGCCCATTCCAAAGTGCATGGTGGAAGTGAAAATTTCGTCGGCCGCGGGCGCCGATAAGTGACTCAAGCCCATAATAGGGCAGCAATGAGATCTGCACGGGCGCCAACATGATCGTAAGTGGGTTAACAATCAGGAATGGTGGACGCTCTGCCCTTGCCTGTGATATTGGAACCATTTGGATGGCCATTCGCCGAGACCGATCGGGATTTGAAAACGCCCCTGGACCGCCAGCGTAGTAGAAGGCCGTCGTCTCGTTGAAGATACTCACATAAGCAACATCCTCCGCCATGCGCTCCTGACGAGCCAACCCGTTCGGTGCGATCCAGCTATGGTACCCCCTTCTGGTGACTCCACCGCGGCGGTCAGAGTTCACATCAAACACGAATTCGGCTGAAGTGATCTCTCGCCGCGCGGATAGTATCCTCCGCTCAACTTGCTGAATCGTTTGTTCGGAATTGTCCGTTGCGAGGAGGTGCGCGCCGGGAGCATGCAGGGCTAACACCCAGAGCAATAACTGCCACTTTAGTGATAGGTACCTTCGCATCCCCGGTCCCGTCGATATATTCATGATAAAGTCCGCCGGTATCAACGCCCCGTGCGCTGCTCCGCATGGGGAACGGTAGGCAGTGTGACTCGCCTGCCGACACCGGCGAGATCCTGCTCCCACCGGATCGGATGGCTCCATTACAGCAGGAGACGTTTCGCGCCGCCTTTTTTCCAATCGGCTAAATCGAGCCCTTTGAAGAACATCCGCGAGACGCAACATGACCGCCGCTTGGGGCGTGGCATAGGCGTTGAATTAAATTGCGAAAAATCACCCTCTATTGGGGTTCTTCCGGCTTTTGCGTAGGTAGTGCTTGAAAAAAAATGGACATGGCCGTCTCCTCTGGAGTTACCAAGCTTCAGAAAGGAGACAAACTCATGTCCACAAGCCTGTTGTATCACGGATGGGGTATTCGCGGCTACC
>DASRLH010000470.1:0-14069 GCA_035648595.1 Tepidisphaeraceae bacterium | reverse complement strand
ACCCATCCAACGAGAGAGGTGGCTCCACAAGCCTGTCGAGCTTCACCTCTGATCGCGATCTCTTTTTTGCCGTCGCGTGACGGCCGCGTAGAGTCCACGCGCTAATCGTGACTCACCGATTCATACATGGCAGTCTTTTTTCCACCCATTTTAGACTGGGCAGATTATCCGTTCCCGATCAACAACAGTCCTTGATTTGTTACTTTTCCCAAAGATACGAAATCGCCGCTGTCAAAACCCACGGCGACCCCAACTTCATCCCCACCTTGCAACACCAATCGAGGGTCCACCGCGAGCAGCAGTTCGCGGACGACCAGGGCGGCATATCCAAGGCATATGGGGTATTCGGCATCATTCTTAAGCCGATCGCCTGGCGGGCCGTCGCTGTCGTACGCGATATGATAAATCGCCGCCATCACCTCGGAACGTGCTTCGCTTTCGGACGGAATCCAGAAGGGTCGCGGGGCCCTTCTTGACAAGCCATTTGCCGGATGTTGTGATATGGGTTCTTCATCCGCGTATCGGCTTGTTATGAACAAAGAAGTTTTTTGAAGGAGGCTTGCATGTTCAGCAATTGGATTCGGGCGGGAGCGGCGATGTTGGTCGGCACGTCAATTTGTTTGGGCTGTTCGAGCTCCAAGGAATCAGCCAGTCGGGACAAACTGACCGCTTCGGTGGGCCAGTACCCGGCTGCTCCGCAGGGCGTGAATAAGCCGCGCGTGGGGGTGCCTGCGTTTGCGGTGACAACCGGCGCGGGCATGTCCGGCGAAGCAAACCTTGATGGCCTGGCGGCCGATCAAATGACCACGCTGCTTGGGATGAGCAATCGGTTCCATGTGATCGAGCGGGCGCAGCTTCAAAAGCTGATCGACGAGCAAAATCTCGAAGGGATCGTCAAGCCCGGCGAACTCGCCAAGCAGGGGCAGGTGCGCGGCGTCGATTTCCTGCTGCTTGGCAAAGTCACCAATTTGCGCGTCAAGCGCGAGCAAAAAGGCAATGAGTTTGGCGTGGCCCAGGTGGGCGGCCTGTTTAACGTCGGCGGCGCGGATATCAAAAATAATTCAACCGTTATCACCACCGAATGCGGCGTGGATATCCGGCTGGTGAATCCGACCACCGGCGAAACATTTGCCCCCAATTTCAGCGAATACAAGCGCACCGACTCGGCCAAATCAATGGGGCTGGCGATCCTCGGCGCCAACGCCCAATCCAATGCCGACGTATCGCTCAGTGAGGACGACAAGGGCAAGATCCTGCGTCTGGCGTTGAATGATGCGTTGCTTAAGGATTTGCCGGCGATCGACAATTTCCTGCGTAATCAGCCGGCCACGCCCGCCGCGAACTTCGCGAATCCCGGAGTCGGCGCTAACGCCGCCGCGACTCCCGCCAACAATGCGGCAAACCCCGCCGGCCCCAATGGGGCGAGCAATGCGGCAGGCGCGCCGCCAGCCGCCGGCACCGTCGCCGCCGCCGGCAAGAAGTTCTGCCCGGAATGCGGCACCGCCAATGCACTCGACGCCAAGTTCTGCTCCAAATGCGGGCATAAGCTGGAATAGTCTGTTCATCGGCACATTTTGATGCGAGGCAGTCATGGCTCGATCGCCTTCTCCCCGGTGCCAGTTGCCGCGTCTGCTTTTGGGCGCGAGCGTGGCGATATTGTGGGCCGTAGCGCCGTCGGCATGGAGCGCGGACCCAGCGGCGGCGGCGCCGGTCATTTCGGCGCTCCGGCCAGACCGGTTGTTCGATGCGCTTGCGTCGGCGGATCGCCGGGCGCCTGCGGACCAATATGATCCCGCCGCCGTTGTCGCACTGGCCGGACGCGATCCTGTTGCGCTGCTGGCGTGGGTGCGCGACCATACCGCGTGGGCGCCCTATCAAGGCGCGCTGCGCGGACCGACGGGCGTGCTGCTCGACCGCGTCGGCAGCAGCCTGGATCGTTCACTCCTTCTTGCGGAATTGCTGCGTTCCGCCGGCTTCCAATCACGCCTGGCTTACGCCCAGTTGCCGCCGGCAATTACCGGGCAACTGATGGCGAAGATTGGGCCCATGCCTTCTCTGGCAGCGCCGCCCCCGCGCGCCATGGATGCCGCTGAATCGGATCTGATCGCCAAGGAGGTGGGGATTCCCGCCCAGGCCCTGCGGCAAGCGGCGGACGGCCCAGCGGCCGAGGCGGATACGATGAGAGAGGACATCGTACAGCAGTTCGCCCAGGCAGCGCCGGCGCTGGCCGCCGCAGTCGGGGATTTTAAGCCTCCCTCCGATGATTCAGCCAAGCAGCAGCGTACCGATGCATTGGCCGATCACTGGTGGGTTCAGGTGAACCAGGGCGGCAAATGGGTCGATCTTGATCCCCTTGTGCCCGACGCCAAAGCTGGCCCGACATTCGTCGCCGCCGAGAAAACTTACCTTCCGGCACAACTTCCCGCCGACCAGTGGCACCGCATTATAGTGCGCGTGGTGATCGAAAAGACCGATGGGAAGAAGCTGTCCCTGGCGACCGTGTATTCGGGCGCCTTCGCACCCGCCGCTGTTATTGGAAAACCGATCGTGCTGAGCCAGATGCCCCTGAGTTGGCCGGGCGATGTGAAGGATATGGCCGGTTGGAAAGCGGCCGCGCTAAAACAGCATGAATGGATGCCGCAGTTGGACATCGGGGACGCAAACTTTTACACGTCGAGCTTTGACGATTCGGGGAACGTGAATGACTCGCCCCAGCCCAACAATCCGCTTGCCGTTGTCGGAGGCGCGGTGGGCGGGGCGGCGGGCGCATTTGGCGCATTGGGCGGCGATGACGCGCCGCGCACCACGCTCACCGCCGAATGGCTTGAATACGAGATTCGCGGCCCAGGCCGTACGCCGCAAACCATCCGCCGGGAAATTCTGGATTTTCTTGGCCCCGCGGCGCGCGCCAAGGGCACGATCCCGCCGGCGGTTCCCTGGACCGATGCGCAGCGACTGGAAGCGGGCGGCCGGTTCGCGGACCATGTGGAAATCCTGCCGCAGGTTTGCCGGATTCCCGCCAGTTTCGTGTCGCATCTCATGGCACAGGCGGTTTTGGCCGATCGTCAGCCGTTCCTCGAATATCTTGCCCGGACCAAGCCGTCCGCCGACAACACCCCACCCAAGGGCCTTAAGCCGCTTCCCAGCGTTTTATACTCCCTTGCATTTCTGCGCGATGACCTTGGGGATCGGGCCGGCAGCGCGTTTTACGATCATCCCAACATCCTGACGCATCACACGTTTCTGGCGCGGTCGGCTGGCGGCGAGTTCGCCGTGCGGGCCGGATTTGATATCGTCTGCAATGATATCGCGGTTCGGCCTATCGTCGCCGCCAACCCATCGCGGGTTCGCCTTGAGCACGGCGTTGATGACACCGTTATCGAGAATGTTCTGGCGGCGGATGGCGCGCGGCCGGACAATGCCGCCGCCGCTTTCGCCGAGGACCTTGGCGCGGGGCATAAATGGCTGACTGTGCGAAGCGCCCGCGATCCGGCATGGCGGCAAGCCGCAGTGTCGCCCGATGCGCGGGCGAGAATCGAGCAAGACCTCGCCAACGGATTCATCGTGGTGGTTTCCGCCTCCGCCCCGGCAAACGGCACCGCGGCGTGGTGGCGAATCGATCCGGCCACCGGGCAAATCCTGGGAATGGCCGGACCTGGCTGGGGCACCGCGATGGTGGAGTATGAGGTGGTTGCCGGCCATGCGATGTCAACCCTGCTTTGCATTATGCAATACAAGAGCGTGGGCGGCAGGATTCTTTGCATTGCCGGCTCAACCCTGGGCGGCGTCATGGCGCTGAGTTCGCAACTCGATAGGGACATGGTTCTTTATATAATTGCCTTGGACCTCGCCCATGGCTCCAACGCGTTCGGATAGGTTCTCACATCCGCTTGAAATGAGATTATGAGAGTTCCCGTAATTCGAGGGTTCGTCATGCCGCGCGGAATCCTAAGACTTCCATTTCTGCCCGCATTTGTGGGGGCGTTCATGGCTTGCGCTGTGCCGATGGCGGTTCATGCCGCGCCGTTGCCGGCCATCATCGCCTCGGCCGATACCCAGGGACATTTGGAGGCTTGCCAATCGTGCCCCGGAGGAGCAGGCATGGGCGGCTTGGCGCGGCGAGCCACCGTTCTTGCAGGCGCGCGGGCCCAGAATCCAAACCTGCTGCTTGTGGACGCCGGCAACGCCTTGTTCGGCGGCGAGAGCGGGTATAGCGGCGGGAAGGCAATTGTTGCCGCCTACGAAGCCCTGGGATACGATGCGATCAATATCTCCTATCGAGATTTTCGCCAGGGCAAGGCCGCAACGCTTGCTCTTTTGAACGGATCAAAGCTGGGCGCGGTCTCGGCGAATATGCTCGACGCGGCGACGGGCAAGCCGTTGTTTGAGCCGTTCATCATCAAGCGCGCCGGCGCCATGCGCGTGGCGGTGATCGGGGTGAGCGAATCGCCGGCCGGGCTGGCATTGCTTCCAGAGTTGCAGGAACAGCTCAAGGGCATTTCAATCGCGCCGCCCGTCGCCGCCCTGGCTCAATGGCTTCCACAGGCCAAAACGCAATCCGATCGCATCGTACTTTTGTACTATGGCTCGGCGATTGGCCTGGCGCCGATCCGCGATAAGTTTCCGGCGGACTTCGCGGCAATCGTCGTTGGAGGAAGCCCGGCAGGACAGTTTCACGCCGCCCCGGGAGTTGCCGCGCTGCTGGCTCCACTCGCGCATGGGCGCGATCTTGTGCAATGCGGGCTTGAGGCCGGCGCGATGCCCAGTTCCGTGCCGGTGACGGCCGAGACCGCGGAGGATCCCAAACTCAAGCAATTGGTTGCCGGTTATCTGCCCGCCATCCAAAGCGCGCGGACCGGGGATGCCCCCGCGCCAAAAGTTGGCGGCAACCCGCCGGCATTGCCAACGCCGCTCGCCGGCTCGGTTGTGCCGCCGCAACCTGCCACGCGACCCAGCGGCAGCAGCGCGATTGCCGCCACCGCGCCGCATCCGGCGGCGGCTTCCGGGCCAGCGGCGATGCCTCCGTCGCCTGCGGTCACGCCTCCTGTGACAGGGGTGATTCCTCCGGTACCGGCAGTCGCGCCGCCCGCACCGGTGGTCACGCCTCCCGCGACCGTGGTGATCCCTCCGGCACCGACCGTCGCTCCTCCCGCGCCGGCGGTCTCGCCGCCCGCGACAGGGGTGATCCCTCCGGCACCGACCGTCGCGCCTCCCGCGCCGGCGGTCGCGCCTCCCGCCATAGCCGCTGCCCCGGCGGGCCCCCATGCGGGTTCCCCGCGCGTCGCGGCGAAACAAAACCGCAAACCCCTTGGGCTGGAAGGCGTCGGACTTACCGCGCAACAGGTGAACGCCGCGATCGACACCGGCTCAGCCGCTTTGTGGGCCTATGTGAAAGCCAAAAATCTGAAGGATCATGCCTCCTTTGGCGACCCTGCCGAGGACATCCTGTGCGCGTTGGCGCTGGTTCATGCCGACGCGCACCATAAGTTTGCTGATTTTGACACCGCCCTGCGCAAGTATTTGGATAACATCGAGCCGCGAAAGCTGGGCGTTTACCGCGCGGGCGTATTGGCCATGTTGGTGGAGGGTTATGGCGATGCCCGCTATATCCCCAAATTGCGCGAGGCCGCCCGATACCTGCTCGAATCGCAAGGACCCGCCGGATGCTGGGTCTATACGCCCATCATTCCCGATGCCATTTTTGACAAGACTCTGGAAAAGGGCGCCATCGTTCACGTTGAAGGCGGCCGGGCCCTGGATCAGCCGCCTCAAAGTTGGACCCGGCTCGAGCCTTGGACCCTTGGCGCCGATGGAGATAATTCCGTCACGCAATATGCCCTGCTGGGGCTCAATTCCGCCTCGCAACTGGGTATGAAGATGCCGGCGGAAACATGGCAACGCGCCTTGAAGACCGCAAGGGCACGCCAAAATGAAGACGGCGGATGGGGCTACGAAAATGCGCCCAGCGGCTCGTACGGCTCAATGAGCTGCGCCGGCATTTGCGCCATCGCACTGGCGCGCTATGAGCTGGCTGAAAAAGACCCATTTGTCGATCCAGGCATCGAGCGGGGATTGGGCTGGCTGTCGAAAAACCTGCAGGTGGAGACGCATGCCAAAAATGGCGACCCCGAAGCCTGGTATTTTTATTATATGTATTCCCTGGAGCGCGTGGGGCGGATCCTCGACACCGAATTCATCGGAGAAAACGAATGGTATCCGCGGGGCGCGGCGGCCCTCATCAAGCGCCAGGAACCCGGCGGATTATGGAAAGGCCGCAGCGGGCAGGAGGTGGATCCGCGCCTGGCCGGCAGCTTCGCGCTGCTCTTCCTTACCCGCGCCACGCCTCTCATCGACCAATCACCCAAGCGAGGCGGCAGCGGCACACTGATCGCCGTCGCCACGCCGCCCCCCAATCGGCTGTACATCATTCTTGACGCCAGCGGATCGATGCTCGACATGATGGACGGGCAGATGAAGTTTGACGTGGCCCGCGATGCCGTCTGGGCCATGGTGCAGGATCTGCCCGACTCATCTCAGGTGGCCTTGCGCGTCTATGGCCACCGCAAACGCTCGATTGAAAAAGACGCGGATCTGGACACGGAACTGCTCATTCCCATGGGGCCGCTGAATAAGCCGGACTTTCAGGCGAAGCTCAAGCCCCTTCGCTCACGCGGCAAAACTCCGCTGGCGCTGAGCCTGGAGCAAAGCCTCAATGACATCGGCGGCGAATCCGACGTCAAACACCCCCTGACGCTGGTCTTGCTGACCGACGGCGGCGAGGACACCTATCCGCGCCGCGATCCGGTGAAGGCCGCCGCCGCCTTGAAGGCGCGCAGGGACATCCGGTTCCACATCGTTGGCTTCGACATCAACGAGGCAGACTGGAGCCAGCAGCTTGCCGCGATGGCCAAGGCCTCGGGCGGCAGCTACTGGCCGGCCGCCAAGGCCGTCGATCTCAATCGCAACCTCAAGGCCGCGGTGTTGGGCACGCCCGAGGGTTTCGATCTTCTCGACGCCTCCGGCAAGATGATCGCCCGCGCCGCATTCGGACAGAAGCTGACGCTGCCCGAAGGGCAATACACCTTCCGCACGGCACTTGCCGGCCATAGCTTTTTACAGCGGCTATGGATCAATACCGACGCCTCCACCTCGGTGGAGTTTGATGGCGAGGCGGCGCTTGAATCGCTGGCGGCCGCTCCGCCGGCAGCGCTGCCAATCACGGGCGCCGCGCCGGCGTCCACCCCCCAGGCCACCGCTCCGGGCACGCCCGCCACCGCTTATCCAAAGTTTTGCACCCATTGCGGCGCGCCGCTCAAGCCGGGCCAGAAGTTCTGCTCACACTGCGGCGAGAAAGTCGGAAATTGAATTGGTCATATCAGCCCGCCGCGCGGGTCGAAGTCGGCAGGTCTTCCGTGCTCGTCACATGCAGAAACGAAATCAGCGCTTCGCGCGCCGCTGGCTCGTCGCCGGATTGCCCCGTCTCGTAAAGTGCAACGGTAATTCCGGTCCGCGTCACGAGCATCATTTCGGGATGGCGGATGTCGTAGAATGTTCCGCCGCTCAAGTGAAGCCGGAATGGCGCGAAGGGCTTGAGGCGAAGCCGTTGCCATAGATTATCGGCGGTCATGATGGAATTGTATGTGTCGCCCAAAGCGGCGGCAACTTCGTGGCGCTAGACAGGAGTCGGCGGATTGGGATCATGCGGGCGAATCCGGCTTGCCCCAGCCAATCTCGCCGCCGATCATGCCGGGCGTTACGCCCTTGAGCAATTGTGCCTCGGTCCACTTTCTAGTCTTGCGGACGGGCCGGATGGTGATGGAGTTTGAGTCAACTTCCAGGCTGACCTGCGCGCCAGCGCCAAGTTTAAGTCGATCAACCGCCTCCTGGGGGATGCGCAGGCCCAGGCTGTTGCCCCATCGGGAGATCATGCTATCCCGGTGAATTGGAGATCCAGCCGCCCGTGTTTTGGCGCCGGAGGGGTTTGATCGAGTACGGCGACATGAAATCGTGGCCATCGTTTACCTCGTTTGTGAATCAACATGATAGACCCAACAACCACAAAGCCGCAATCTGGCTCCCGACGCCGCTGAATTGATACGGCGGCCCGGCAGCAGTCTGATGCCTCCGATGAACGCAGGCGAGTTATTACAGCTCTTGGACCACGAACGCCGCAGCCTCGCGCGCGGCGGCGAAATTCTCACACTGCTCCCGTCAATCACCCGCCTGCGGTCGGCGGACGGATCTCATCATAACGTCATCTTCTCGTCCCTGGCCGCCGCCGACGCTGATGCCGCGATCAGACAGGAGATCGAGCATCATCAGCGACTCGGCGTCGGCTTCGAGTGGAAACTTTACTCTCACGACAGGCCGGCGGATCTTTTGGATCGGCTGGGGCGCTTCGGATTTAAGATCGGTCTGCGGGAAGTCGTCCTTATTTACGACTTGAGCCAGCCGTTGCCTTTCAGCGACCTCGCAGGCGCCAGCCCGCCGCATACGGTTGTTCGCGTGGATAGCCCGGAGCAGGTGGCGGTCTATCGGCGTGTTGCCGAGCAAGTGTTCGGCAAGGACTACGACTTCACCGCGCGTGAGCTGGCCGACGACATTCGCGGGGGCCTGATGCAGCATCGCGGGTACATCGCCTACGCCGATGATCGGCCCGTCAGCATCGGACGGCTTTACACCCATCCGCAAAGCCAGTTCGGCGGCCTATACGGCGGCGGCACACTGCCGGCGTATCGCGGGCAAGGCTTTTATCGGGCTATGGTAGTCGCCCGTGCCCGCGACGCGGCGGCACGCGGAGCGAGGTATCTGATCGTCGATGCCTTGCCGACGAGCCTGCCCGTGTTGGAACGGATGGGATTCGAGCGCGTGGCCCAAACGTGGCCATGCGAATGGGAGCTGACAGCCGATCACGTCATCCAATAGTAATTGGCGTCGAAGCCTGGCCTGGCCACAACTGTAGCTCAGTTGGAACTTTCTTCGCTTTCCTGGGCCTGCGTCCGGATGGCCGGGAAAAGTTGGACTGTGTAAGCCACTCGATACATTCCTCCGGGAGCACTTCGCGCGCAAGTGCCGCGATGTCCAGTTTCCCAAGCAGGTCGGACGTGATGGGCCGTTTGGCGTCCCAGAAAACAAACGCGCCAAAGAACTCCGCGGCCTTTCTGGAATTGAGTACCTCACCGAGTCTCCGTGCATGCTCGGACGATTCACACGGAAGAAAATAACAGGTATCGTCCAGCATCACCGGCTGATCGCAATGCGGTCCCACGACGGTGAACGCCAGCTTCTTGTAAAAACCCGAAATGCAGATTTTCCACGGCGAAAACGAATAGCCGCCGACTCCGAAAATCGAGAACGGCGGGCGGCCGCGATAGATCGAGCTCGCCCGCTTGTCGAGGAACTCGCGGTGGGCTGACAAGTACGCCCAGGTTCGAGGCGCATCGTGTTCCAGTTTCGCAGTATCTTCCGCGACGGTTCGCTGGGGGACAATCATCCACCGGGATATTGATCGCGTATTGCCGCTCGCAACGTCGGAACTCTTTAACATTGGGAAGACGTATGAGTGTTCGAGGTCGGCCGTCTCCCCAAATCCGTTGACCAGCCGTTCGCCGATTCGCGTCAATTCCATTACTTTTGAGCAATCGTGCTTGATTCCCGATCTCCATTTCAAAGGTTCGCGCGCCTGTAGATATTTGAGGCGTTCATGGGCATCCACGTCGGCCAGTAATGTTCCGTTGTGATAACCCATCAATCGGGGCCGTGAAGAATTCGCCAAATCTTCGAACACCTCCGCTTGTTTATCCCCTGATTCAGCGGACTGCACGATCAGCAGTGAAGCGTCCACGGCGGCCCCGAAATGTGCGGCTGCGTCGATGTTGTAAATCGCCGAATGGGATATCGGAAGATCAGTCGTCCAGGCGTGCAACAGCACCTTTCGAGCGACCGCCGTCTTGCACAACATGGCCATGACGGCATCGCGACCCCGCATGCATTCGAGAAGCCGCAGCATGATCCACTCGGATACGTCAAAATTGCTCTTGCCCGTCATCGCGTCTAGGCCGCCGTGGGCTTTGAAGTTGGTTTTGGCCGGTAGGTTTGAGCTGCCCAGGCTCCCGAGGTCCGCATTGGTGACCCACGGCGGATTGCCCAGGATGAGCAGTGGTTCAGGCAGACTTTGGACAAGATTTCTGATGTCCATGTCAAACAAATTGCCTTGGAGAATATTCAGGCGACCATTGAGGCCTTTCTCGGCGCCACAGGATCGCGCGCGTTCCGCATATTGCGGATTCACTTCGACACCCACAGCCTTCGTGAGCGAAGGGAAATGATCGAACGCGGCAACCAGAAAACGGCCCACGCCGCACGTTGGCTCAAGCACCGACGCAGGCCGGATTCCACGCGCCGCGAGTTGGCGGCAAACCTTATCCGCAAGACCCGCCGGGGTCTGAAAATTACCAAATTCAAAAACGGCGCGCGATTTCAAGAGCGGTTCCTATCGAAGATCGAGAATGCCATTTACTTTGCCGGCTTGCTCGATAACGCGAGCGTATTGAAGCCGCCACTGAAGCGCGTTGGAAATTGTCAGGTAGCCCTGCTCCGGCGGACACTTTAACAATTTTTCGGCGATGGCGTTCGCTTCGATTCCATCCAGCGGCAGATGCCGATCCGTCATTAATGAAACGAGATCGTCGGCGTTTGCCCCATTTTTCAGCATCTGGCGAATCAAGCGCGTGATCGTGAAATCCGCCGTCCGATTCGCCTCGATGAAAACCGTGTGCAGAATTTGAAGCGTCGCCGTGGCATTCTTCGGTTCGTCGACCTTCTCATAGACAAACACAAGTAGGGCATATCCCAATCCATAAATTTTCTGGCGAGCGGATTTGAAAGGACATGACGACTACAGTTGCCGCACACTCGTGACTTTCATATCCACTTGGATGTCCGGGAAATCCACGCCCATTGCGGAATTGCATGGCGAGAATCGGTAGTTCGCGCCGAGATAGGCGCGGAACTTATGTTCCAGGTAGGTGCCAACTGCCTTTCCGTCCGTCACCCCGTAAAGCGAAGGTTCTGGATATGTTGATTCCGCCACCGAGAATTTTGCCGCCTCGGCACACAATACGGGAATGGTCAGTTGAGGCATGATCGGCGGCTCGGACATTACCGTAAGCATATCCTCACGCCACACCCGCGACAAAGATACGAAACCCATTACGGCTCGGCTTGTCTAGTTTCCAACCGAGGCGGTTTGCCCAACCGCCCCTCCCTTCGTACAAATAGCCGTCATGCTCACCACGCTCTCCCCCCGCCGCCTGACCCAATCCGTACTCGCGGTGCCGCCGTTGGCGCGGAATGCGGATTTATCTTTGAACGAACCACAAAATCTAAAACTCATCCGGCACATCGAAGCCGGCGGCGTGCGGACGCTGCTCTATGGCGGCAACGCAAATTTCTATCATCTGGCGTTGTCCGAATACGATGCCGTCCTGGGCATGCTGGCGCAATCGGCGGGAGGCGACACGCTGGTGATTCCCTCCGCCGGGCCGGCTTATGGCACGATGATGGACCAGGCGAAAATCCTTTCGCGCCATCAGTTCCCCACCGTGATGGTGCTGCCGCACCAAGGTATCACGACGTCGCAAGGCGTTGGCGACGGCATCGCGCGATTCGTGCAGGCGGCGGGAATGCCGGCGCTGCTTTACATCAAACACGATGGGTATATCGAGCCCGAACAGGTGAAGGCGCTGGCGGACCGAGGGCTGATCTCCGGCATCAAATACGCAACCGTCCGGCCCGATCCGGCGATTGACCCCTATCTCGCCGGGCTTGTGGAAATCGTGGATCGCCGGCTCATCATTAGTGGCATCGGCGAGCAGCCGGCCATCGTCCACCGGCGCGATTTTGGCCTGGCCGGTTTCACGTCCGGATGCGTGTGCATCGCGCCTGCGTTGTCGGCGGCCATGCTCCAGGCTATCCGCCGAGAGGATTGGCAGGACGCGCAGCGCATTCGCAAGATTTTTGAGCCGTTGGAAAGTTTGCGTAATTCAATCAACCCGATTCGCGTGCTGCACGAGGCGGTGCGCCTCGCGGGCATCGCCGACACCGGGCCCCTGCTGCCGCTGTTGAGCAATCTGCCCGAGTCGCAACATCCGCAGGTGCGCGAAGCCGCCGCGCGGCTGCTTCATGCGGTGTAACCAGCGAGTCCGCAGCCGAAAGAAAGAGGAGAGCCACGAATTGGCACGAATGCACACGAATGAAGACAAGACAAATCATTCGCGCCCATTCGCGTTCATTCGTGGCAGTCCTCTGTGACTTCGCGCAATTCGTAGGGTTCGCTTCAGCGAACGCGGTCCTGGGCGCCGCATTGTCAATCCGCGTTCGCTGAAGCGAACCCTACGAAACCCAGATAGATACGGGAATGATCCACTCCCTAGTGGCCAACCTGGCTTTGCGCCTTTGCGCCTCTGCGCAAGTCATCCCCAAATCTTCTCGATGCGCGAAGAAATCCCGCGGATTAAACGGTTGGAATCGGCGTCACTTCAGCCGGCTCGCTGGCCTTTTCCTCCTGGAGGATCTGCCAGAGCCGCTCCAGAAGCACGGCGACGCCCTGATGGCTGGCGCCGGAAATGGGGAACAGAGTTTTGTCGGGCAATTGGGTTTTCAGCCGGGCAAGAGCTTCATCATCGATTGCCAGGTCGAGTTTGTTGGGGGCGATGATTTCCCGCTTGTTGGCCAATTCCGGGCTGAACGCCTCCAACTCTCTGCGAATCGCACGGTAATTGTCTGCCGGGTCGGAACCGTCCGTGGGGTATAGATCGATCAGATGAACGATGATCTTCGTTCGTTCGATGTGCTTGAGGAATGCGTGACCAAGGCCCGCCCCATTTTGGGCGCCCTCGATCAATCCGGGGATGTCGGCAACCACGATCCGCCGCTCGCCGGATAGTACCGTGATACCCAGTTGCGGGTCGAGCGTGGTAAATGGATAGTCGGCAACCTTTGGCCGCGCCGCGGAAATGGCGCGGAGCAGTGTGCTCTTGCCCGCGTTGGGCATGCCGACCAGCCCCACATCCGCGATCAGCTTCAACTCCAGGTGCAGGTTTCGCTCCTGCCCCGCCGTACCCGGCTCGGCATAGCGCGGGGCCTGCGTGGTGGACGAACGGAAATGCCAGTTGCCCTGCCCCCCCTTTCCCGCTCGGGCGACGACCACCTGCTTGCCCGGCTTATTGAGGTCCGCCAGCCGGATGTCATGGTCCGCATCATAAATCAGGGTCCCCAGCGGCACCGGGATGATCATGTCATCCCCATTGACGCCGGCCATTTTCTTGCCCATGCCCCCTTGGCCGTTCTTGGCGCGCCAGTGGTGCTTGCCGGCAAAGTCCATGAGGGTATCGACGTTGACGTCGGCCCGCAGAATAATGGAGCCGCCGTCGCCCCCATCCCCGCCGTCCGGGCCGCCTTTGGGGACGAATTTTTCACGTCGAAATGAGACGCACCCCTGGCCCCCGTTGCCTGCCGCCACATGGATGTTGGCTTCGTCTACAAACACGGGGGTGGGGAAAGGATGAAAATAACGGATGAAGCGGATGTTAAAAGGTTGGCCGCGTGCGGATGGCGTTCAGGTGGGACGTTTCCTCTTCGCGGATAAGGCATTGCGCGATGATGATGCGGAATGGATACCCGGTGTTCCTTTGGATCGCGGTGAATCGCCAGCCCCGAACTTCTACCCTCATGCCGGCGTGGGCGCGGCTTGCTCCGTGCGAATATGCACTTTGCGGCCCTGGAACTCGACGGTGCCTTCCTTGAGGGCGAACAGCGTGTAATCTCCGCCGATGCCGACGTTGAAGCCGGGGTGGAACTTGGTGCCGCACTGGCGGATGATGATCGAGCCGGCGGGCACGAACTGCCCGCCATACGCCTTCACCCCGCGATACTGCGGATTGCTGTCTCGCCCGTTCTTCGTGCTGCCTTGACCCTTCTTATGTGCCATATGTCACCGTCTGTTTTGCGAGCCTCATTCAAACGAGAAAGAATCCCGCCAGCTTTGGCGGGAGGGGGAAGGTTAGCCG
>DASRLH010000469.1:0-9106 GCA_035648595.1 Tepidisphaeraceae bacterium | reverse complement strand
GCTGCGCGCTATTCGCCCCCTCCCAAGGCGCTGGCGCCTGGGGCCCGTGCAACCACCTCGCGCCTGAACCCCATACTCGTGCCCAGCATATAATAAAGCAACCGGCGAGCCGAACGGCATTACCAAAATGATACACTCAAGATCGGATTTCGATGTTTTAAAATCGCAATCTATTTCGCGCAACCATTTGCAGCGTCAGTAGTTATGGAATCGTTGCTTGCGAAAGCCCCGGCGGCGCGCCCGAGGGGGCGCCCGCCGCGGCAATTTCCTTTTTCGAAGATGGCGGCGTAGCGGGCTCGGTTACAAGGGACTCAAGAGGCCGAAGAGCTCGAACGCATTTGTAGAAGCGACGTCACTCATCTATTTGTTCACCGATGGACCACGCCGCGTCCGACGCGGTGCGACTCGGCGCCGCCGTCGGGGTTGTGGGTTTCCTCGGCTTTACCTTCGCCGCCGCCGGTCATGGCCTGGCGGGAGGTGTCCGTGCCAAAGTCGTTTTGTCCGCCTTGGCGTTGTGCTTGCCGACCGTCTTGGCCGCCGCTCGATTCATGGGCCGCCTGCTCAACTTCCGTGGACAGGCCGCGGAAAAATTCGTACAGGGCGTAGCCCAGCAAGGCATAAACAGCCAATTTCAATAATCGAAACATGACAACCTCCAGAAGTTTTGGAATATCCGATCCGCATCACAGCCGATGCCGTTGCCGATGAGGTTGCAAAGGGCGTGCTAGAATAGCCGGGGAGAAATGCGACTGCCGAATGAATCGGGCTTTGTTGGCGGCCCAAGATACATTGGGTATGCTTATGCGCGTGCGGTAACGCGTTCACTTCCGGGTACGCCCGGCGAAAAGGGAATATGGCTCGGCAGATCACCAAATATGGCCGCCTCTGGCGGGTCGATGCGCGCTCCATCGTGCGGTACGGGACGCCGCGCAAAATCGTCAACGCCCTGCGCACCGAATGGTCCTTTCGCCGGCATACCAGCGACGTTGCCGTCCGGCCCTACATGCTGATCGTCGAGCCGCTGTATTACTGCAACCTGCGCTGCCCGCTGTGCGTCCGCGAAACCGCGCCCGAGGCCCGACACGGGCGTGAGCAGGCGGGCCGGCTGCCGCTGGACGTGTACGATCAGGTGCTCGACGAGATCGGCAAGTATCTTTTCCAGGTGCAGATCTTCGGCAACGGCGAGCCGATGCTCGATTGGCCGCGAACGCAGGAGATCATCCGCCGGGCCCATAGCCGTCGAATCTTCACGCTGCTCAGCAGCAACTGCACGCTGATCACGCCGAAAATCGCCGAGGAAATCGTCGGCTCCGATCTGGACTACATCATCTGCGGCATCGACGGGCTCACGCAAAAAACCTACGAAGCCTACCGCGTCGGCGGGCAGGCCGCGGATGCGCTCAACGGCTTGCGCCTGATGGTCGAGGAGCGCCGCCGGCAGGGCCGCAAGTTGTTTATCGAATGGCAGTTTCTGGTGAACCGTTTCAACGCCCACGAAGCCGACGAGGTAGCCCGACAGGCCGCCGACCTTGGCGTGTATCTGCGGATGACTCCCATCGGCGGAGTCGAGTGCGACCCCAGGCTGCGCGACAAATGGTCCGCCGACGTCTCCCGCCAGGCGCTTGGCGATCAGACCGCCTGCTCGGGCACCGACTGCTCGTACCTCTGGCGGACGCTCACCCTCAATTCCAACGGCCAGATCGCCCGCTGCAATTATTTTTCCAACATCGCCCAGCTCGGCAGCGCGCGTGGCAGGTCGGTGGTGGAGATGTACAACGACGCCGCCAGCCGGCGAGCCCGCCAGCTTTTCAGCCGCAAGCCGGTGCCGGAGGGCGACTTTCCCTGGCCCTGCACCAACTGCGCCGTCTTCCAACGCCATCGCGGCGGCCCGGCGCGCGATGTGGCGCGGGAATGGAAGCCGGGAGTGGCGAAGGCGGATGGGGCGAAAGCGGGGGTGGCGTTGACGATTGTCGGGTAAACTTCTCAGGCGATTGACATGGCATATCAACACACCAATCGTCGCGGCGATGTTTACTACATCCAGGCCAAAGAGCGCGGAGACAAAATCGCGTACTCGGCAACGCGAAAGCCGACCGGCAAACTTCTCGATCGCGTACCGGAGGGATATCAGGTGTACGAACATCCGGCAAACGCGCAGATATTCGTCAGAAAAGCCAAATCGACGAAGATCCTGCCGACCGAACGGCAACTCCTTGAATCCTCAATCCGCAAGCTGGCAAAGCTGGAGCATTTCATCGTGGACACGGAGGCCGACAGCCTCGTCGTCTACCTGAGCGATGCCGAGGCTGACGCCGCGTTAAACACGATGCGCTCGGTCGCCCCAATGACGGCGGATCAGGCCCGCTCGATGAGGAGTTTCATGCTCAGTCATGCGACATACTCCAAAATGATGCGTTTCGTGCTGATGGACGATGACATCAGGAGCTTCGGGGTCGAGCGGTGGTGTTTTCTGGGAGCGATCGACGACTGGTACTTCCTGGACAGTGCTGAAACTCTGGCTGAATTGGCTAAGAGGTATGTGCCGCATCTTGGGAAGGAAAGTTTTTTTGAACTGGGATGATCGCCGCGACAAATACCTGGCGGCGGTGAACGGCTTGTACCATCAGATCGAAGCGATTCTTGCTGATCCACTCGTGAAAAATGCGGTTTCGCTGCACCGGCGTCCCAAGCTCCTGACTGAGAATTACACCGGGACGTATTCGGTGGACGATCTGACTCTGCTCATCGGCCCCGAGCAGGTGCGCTTCTCCCCTGCCGGGCGGAACATCGCCGGCGCCGCCGGGCGCGTCGATGTGATCGGCGAGCGCGGCGAGGCGACCCTGCTCTTGCAACCCGGATCGCGATGGGGATTCCTGGAGACCCGCCAGCCGACAATGCGCGTCGTGCCCTTCGACGACGCGGCGCTCGCGCAGGTCTTGCATCGCGTGACGCGGGACTAATACCCGATGCCGGGCATACCCATTTCTGACCAGACCGGCGAGCCGCAGGCCCTTTCTCCGGAAGACGTGTTCGACCGCGCCCAGGCGCTGCTGCACGCGCTACGGCAAACATTGTGAATAAGTACGCTTCACGTTCATCTGAAAGGCCCTCCGGGCAGCGGCTATCGGGCGGGCGATAGAGCGTGACCGCGTATGGGAGATGACACGGGCGTCCCGCCCGTGCCGATGGCTGTGCGTAGGGAAATCGATGTATCTGAGTTCCATGCCATACGCACGGGCGGGACGCCCGTGTCACGGTTAGGTTGCATTCCCATCAAGCCGCATAACGGCTCATTCCACCGGCACGTTGGTGACGTTGAGCTTTTTGGACACGGTGTTATACGCCGAGCGGTCGATGATCAGGGCGGCGCGGCGTTGGGCGACCAGTTCCGGGGTGGCGGTGCCGGCGCCGCGCCAGCCTTGCACGAGGATGTACGCGGTGAATGAATCGGTGCGCAGCGAAACAAGGTTGCTGATCCGGTTGAGCATCAGGAACTGCTGCTCGAAGTTGGCGAACACGCCATCGGCCTGCGGCTGGGAGCCGGGGACGGTGCGCGGCGAAAGGTCGCCCTGGAAATTGCCGGGCTGGTAGCTGATGAGCGGGCCGAAGAGCGGCGGATAGGTCGTCGAGCGGGGGTCCGGGGCCTGGAACCCGCCGGTGCGGAAGCCGGGCACGTTATTCAGCTCGAACAAGCTGCGGAACGGCCCGTGCCCATGCGGGTTGCCGGGGCTGGTTCCATCGTCCACGTCGCGGTATTGCACGATGGCCTGGGCGATGGCGGCGTTGTAGCCGGGCACCGTCGCCGGCTTTTTGGGCTGGAATCCTACATCATCAATAAACGGCAGCGTCGCCAGCACCGGCCAGGGGGCCGTGTTGATGTCGATCAGGCCATTGATCGGAGCCATCTCCTCGGTGACGCCGTTGGCGTTATACATCGTCTGGGCGTTGATGACTTTCTTGTCGGCGTTGGCAATGCCATACACTCCGCCGAAATAATCCTTCGAAACGATCGGCGTGTATTGCGTGCCGTTCCAATATGAATAGGAGGGAACCGGGCCGGTGGGTGGGCCGCCGTTATATTGGCCGGTCATGCTCGGGTCCACATTCGGGAAATAATCGTCCGGCGGGGATTGCACGGTCAGGTAATCGAACAGGCCCATCGCCCAGTGATACCGCCATTGCGGAGAGGCGGCTCCCGCGGGCGCGAGGGCATAGTCGTTGACTTGCGAGACGGCTTTCCCGCCGCTGCCATCGCGTATATCAAGATTATTTATCGGGCAGAAGCGCCCGATGTTTTCAGCGGCGTCGTCGCTGGGGTCCAAGTCATCAGCGAACGCGCTGTCCACCGAGACACTGTTCAACTCAATCATCCTGCCGCTCGTGTCCACGATCCTATACGCGCCGATAAAGGGCACTTGTAAAATGTCTCCATCACGGGCGAAGCCGCCGAACGGAAAGGCATTGAGGCCTTGGTTCAACTTCAGCGGCCCGCCGAAGTCGGTGTTGGCGATTTGAATGGGGAAATCGGTATAGCGAGGGGGAAGGCCGGGGTTGGTTGCCATTGCGTCGGCAACGCCGAGGCTGGACAAATCCTTGCCGCTCTTATCGTTCATGTCGGTGATGGGGGGCAGAGTTCCCAGGAAGCTGAGATTGCCTCCACCGCCTCCTGGAGGACTGGGCGGCGTGACAATCATTCCTGGATACACAAAATGCCAGTTCTTGCCGCTCTTGATGTCGCTTGGCCGAATGTAGCGCCAGATCATCGGCGTTCCGCCTCCGGTTATGGCGTCCGCAAGGCCGGTGAAATCGTATGAATCAACGGGCACCAAATCCTGAATGTTTTTGGTTTCATTGTAGACATTGAGCGGGTTCGCCGGATCGGTGAGCTTTAAGGACAACATTCCGTCGGCACGCCGTGGCCGCAGCAGGACGAGCTCCTTGGTGAAAACCGTGTTCAATTCCGGCACGACATACATTGCCGGGACAGGCGCCACCGCGCCCACCTTGGCGGTTGGCGGAACCGTGCCGGAAGGAGACGTTGGCGAACTGGCCAGCACGATGTACCCGCCGGGCGGGATCTTCGGCACCGTGGCTCCCCCGAGTTTCCATGACGTTGAAGTGAACAACGGCGTGAGTACGAGAGAGAAGCCACTGCGGTTGATCGTCGCCAACTGCCAGTTCCCCAGGCTGAAGGTGCGATCCATGTAGGGATTGTGCAGCTCGATGGCGACGTATCCGCTGGGGGAGGCGTGATTGTCGGCATACACCTCCGTCATATAGGGCTGCGCCTCGCCGCCGTAGAGCATGACGTTGCGAGCGGGAGATTTCCCGAATCGCCCGATCGTAATCTGTTGGCTGATCACATCCCTGGAAATATTCTGTGTGGAAGGAGTCAGGCTATTGTTGGTATACGTCTTACCCGGTCCGCGAAGTTGTATCGCATTGATCGCCGCCAGCGCCGCGCGCAGTTGCAGTACCTGCGAGGGCGCCATCTGTGGATTGGCATTGGCGTTACCATTCGTGCTGGCATTGGCGCTGCGGATCGGATTGCGGAAAATCTGACTGGGCACCGTGCCGATGGGCGCGGGGAGGGTTTCCATTGGCACACCCGTGGGTGTCGTCCGATCGAACATCACCGACCAGAAAGCGGTGTACAACTGCTCGAAGGTCGCGGTGTTGATGTTCGTTTTCACCGGCACGTTCGTCCAGGGCATCAGGGCCCAGTAGGGGTTGCTGAGGAAGGTATAGTTGAATTTGTCGCCGGGTATATTCGGCGGCGGACTTTGGAAGTTGGGCTGGATGCAAACGAATGAGCGCAGGACCGGCGGGGGGCCGCCGGGCACCCCCACCCACGATTGCACGCAGTCGCCGACATTGAAGGTCCGCAAATTATCCCATTGGCTCATCGCGTTGAACTTGTTGTTCACGATGGCGGTGTTAACCGGATTTTCCGCGACCAGAAGCGTGCGGCGGGGAAGGTAGGGCGGCGAAGTGCCGACGTTTTCGTTCTCAAACGAGAAGCTGTTCAAATACCAGTTGCCCACATCGCCCGGATCGTACGGGCGGTACGGCACGCTCGCACTGTAGGTCGCACTGGGCAGGAATTGCTCGAGGATCGACTTGCTGGCATTGGGGTTAATGAGGTCGAAGCGATAGGCCATCGACATCGATTCCGTGATTGGCAGGGATTGAAAACGGCCCCCCTGCGCGTTGATCAAGCCGGGATTATTCAGCCGGCGGCCCAGTTGGGACCACATCTGGTCATAGGGGGAGAGGAAAAGGAAATCCCTGCGCTGGTTCGCGTTGTCATCAAAGGGAATGCTGTAGGTGGAGGCGTTATTGAAATCGAGCGGATAGCCGTTGTAGCGATAGGAAACCAGCCCGCCGTTTACCCGATTGTACAGCTCGGGGGCGGAAGGATCTATCGTCGGCAGCCAGTCCAGCAGATCGATGTTCGTGGGGAAAAAGTTGCCGGGCAATATCGTGGTGAACCGGGGCTCATCGTTCATCTTGAACGCGATGGAGGCATTGTTCGCGCTGCCGTTGTCGATGACGCGGGTGGCGACGTACCAGGTCACGCCATTGATTTCACCGATGGGCAGCCGGACCAACCCGCTGTCGGCGATGCCGTCGCCCGAGGCGCTGGCGGCGAGGAAGATGGACTTGGTCGCCGGATCATAGAACGCGGGGTAGTTGGTGGTTCCGGTGCCGTTTTTAATCAGGACCGAAGTAGGAACCAACTGCATCGGCGTCGGCGAAGGTTGCCCGTTGGGCAGGAGGGTGGCCAGCGGGGAGGCGCCCCGGCTCGAATAGCGGGGATAAATCGGGTTCTTTTTCAAGTCCACCGTCGGATCCACATAGGGAGACTCGAAGTAAGGCCCGGCGATGGGCCCGGACATGAACCACCAGCCGGGCTGCGCCTGGGACAACGAGGCGTCGGGGTATTTGGGCACAAACATCCCTGGCTGGGGCGGATAGAGCGGGACTGGCAGTCGGTTGGCCAGAAAGAAGGTTCCCTGGAACTTGTTGCCGTTGGGAAGGGAGGTCGGATCAAAAGGGTTGAACGAATTACAATCGATCTGCAGGCTGTCCGATGACACCGCCGCCAAAACCATCGCCTTCGCGCCTTCCAGGAGCAAATCCACCTGGGTGTTGTAGGCATTTTGCTGCGCCGAGGCGCGGTCGATGCGGGCGGTGGAGATGAAGGCGGTGCCGATCAGCGCCAGCAGCACCAGCAGCACGACGACCAATACAAGCACCGAGCCGCGCCGCGACCGCATCAGGCGGTCATGCAGCCGATTGAGCAGGCGACGCAAAGGGTTGTTTGTTTTTCGGCGAGGCATGGGAAGCTCCGGTTATTTGCTGTCTATATTCGAGAAGAAAGATTAACCACGAAGCCACGAAGCCACGTGTCCATTCGTGGTTTCCCTCTTTCTTTGGTTGCTGGCTCTCCCGATCTGAGTGCCTTCGTGTCTTCGTGCCTTCGTGGTTAATCTTTCTTCTTTATTATTCGCCAAGTCCACCGGCGCGCAACCCTCACGGTTGCAGGTTGATGATGTATTCGTAGGTTTGGGCGTCGCCGAGGCGGCCGTTGGGGTCGTCCAGGGCGAGGGTGATGCGGATCATCTTTGGCAGCGCCTCGGGCGTATTGGGGCCCCAGGCGCAGATATAGGTCGGGCCGTGATAGTAGCTCGACGGATCGTATGTCTGTAGGGAGTTGGAGCTCAGCGTTTTCATGTAATCGGCGCCCGGGCCTGGAAAGCCTGGATCGAAGTGCTCGAAGGTCGCCGGGAGGGCCGGCACCGGCGGCTTTGCTGCCTGGGAAGCGAGCGCGAGGATGTCGCGGAGCGGCACCACGTCCACGTTTGGATCGATGATGCCGTCGCCGTTTGTATCGCGGGGAAAGCCATACCAGCGAATCTTTCTCACCCATTGCGCGGGATTAGTCCCGTTGGACTTGTCGACGATGAAGTCGATCTTGCCGTCCGGGTCCGGCGTGGGGCCGAGCAGTTGCCCGAAGGCCGTACTCGTTGGTCGTTCTTCCTGCGTGACGTAGTTGCCGGCGAATTCCACGATGAACTGCGTGCAGGAGCGCAGGAAGATCGGGGCTGTCTTGGCGGCGGCCAGCGGACTCACCGGACGGGTCACGAACGGATTGACCTGATAGCGGAAGCTGATGAGCGGATCGTACCAATCCGGTAGTGCGCCGGAAGGCGAGGCGGCGGTGGTCGTGCTGAGGAGGTTGTAATAATTCTGAATGGTCGTGTTGACCACGTCGTAATGGGCGGCTTCGAGCGGGGTGAGATCCGGCGGGTTTTGTTGTTCGGCATTGGGAGTGCGTTGGGAAAGCGGGGCGTACAGCTTGTTCGGCCCGACTCCGGTCTGGTAGAACCCAAGGTCCGGCGGAGGTTGCATCATCAGCATCTGGACGCGGGCCAGGATCCAGTCACTGGTATAAAGGTTGTTGTCATTGCTGGCATTGGCGGTGCTTGGTTGGCCGGGCGCGTAGTAATTGAGCGGAAAATACCCCCAAGGAGTCCCTTTGGGATTGGTCGGGCTGGGCTGGCTGAGCTGAAGGCCCTTGATTTCCGCATTGTTGGGAATCAGTGCATGTCCGTACCAGATGTAGCTTTCATTGTTGGTGACATTGGGGGCGCCCGGATTATCGGGGGAGGAGGTCTGGCGGTTATAGAGGTCGCGCGCGAAGAAGGCCAGGCAATCCACCCGGTGGCTGCGATAGTTCACCATCGCCACGGGGATTTTCCCGTTATAGGTTACAAAGAGCGGATCGAGCGAGGCGTCATTCTGGTTCGACGCCCCGATCTGATCCTGCTTGTTGCGGAAGGCATATTGCTGGGCCGAGCGGATCAGGAAAAACGGGGCGTTGGTGGTGACGGAGTTCTGCAGATCGTTGGTGATGGTATGTTGGGCGGTGCGGTCATCGCGGACCAGCGTGGAAAACGCCTGTCCCTTGCCTGCCGTGTCGGAACTGATTTTGAAGACCTGGTTGATGCCAAGGATCAGCAGCAGCGCGATCGCGATGGAAACCATCACCTCGATGAGGGTGAAGCCGTTGGCGCGGCGGGTGGGGCGGTGTGCCCAATTT
>DASRLH010000468.1:0-35585 GCA_035648595.1 Tepidisphaeraceae bacterium | reverse complement strand
GAGTGTGCCCAACGACCCAGCACTTGGTGGAGGCACGATCTTTACATGGGCCGTCGGCATGCTGACCTGCGCCACGCCCACGGGGACGTTCGCGCAGCAAATTTCGCATCTCGAAACTCTGCGCGTCAAGGGCTACAGCAGCGTGTCGGGCCCCGACATGCACTTCGAAAACGGCGTGTGGGTGATGTACTACCATGCCGAAGAGTGGGCGAACTCCGCGCCGGATAACATTTACCGCGCCATCAGCACGACCCTTGCCGCCGACGCCTGGACTCCGCTGGCGAACAGCTCGCCGGTGATCCGCCGCGCCCATGCGTATGAAGCGGGGCTGGCCGCTGATGCATCCGTCGCGCAGGGCCCCGGAGGTAGCTGGTTCGCGGCGTGGTCGTCGCTGAATAATCGGACCTCGCGCGGGTCGATCATGCTCTCGCCGATGCTGCCGTCCCTGCGCCAGTGGGATGGCGAGGAGTGGCAGCCGGCCCAGCGGCAGAATCCGTCGCCCATCGTCACGCCAGAGCACGCGCTGTGGCGAATCGAGAACCACATGCCTTGGGCCGGCGTGGAGTCCTACAGCGGCGGCTGGACTCTCGACGACAACCCCGGCGGCTGGGGGCCGCGATACTACAGCAGCGGTCAGGGAAACTACATCGCCTATGACGTCATCCTCGCGCCGGGAACCTGGCGCCTGGAAATCTTCACGCAGACGGGCCCGGTTCAGGCCGATCTGACCGTCGACGTAGATAATGGCGACAGCTTCTGGAATCTGCCGACGCTGGGCGTGCTGTCCTGTTACGCCGCCAGCACGACCGCCGCCGTGATGGTCGGGCCGCTGACCTTCACCCTCGCGGGAAGCGAAACAGTGCGCAGGATTCTGCGATTCAGCGCGCTCACCCGAAACGCGGCCAATACTACCGGATGGTGGACGCAGCTACAGGGATGGGTGCTTCGCCGCGTCTCCTGAGTGAGGGTGTGGGGTCTGGGGTATGGGGTCTGGCCTCAAACCCTAAACCCCAAACCCCAAACCCCAACCAATGAACGAACTCCAATACATCGACCCCACCAGCCCCGGCCTGGCGAATCTGTACGCCGTCATCTTCCCGGTGAACAGCGCGCAGGTCGTGAAAGCCGCCGACGGCTCGCTGATCGCCGACAGCAGCGTCAACTGGCCGGCAGCCGTGATCGCGCTCTCAGACAGCGCCGCCGCCGGCCGGTATCTGGCGAGCGTGCCGATCGGGCTGGCCAGCGGATTCTACACCTGGAGCGTCTACCAGGGATCGGGCGCCCTCACCGATCCGCTCCTCAGCCCATCGGAGCTCTTCAGTTGGAGCGGGGTTTACACCCCGCCCTACATCCCGCCGGCGACCGCGCCCAATCAGACCACCGCCTATCTCATCACCCGCGACGGCCAGGGCAATCCCCTGGGAAGCCAGACCCTCACGTTCGCGCTGGTGGACCCGGAGGCGACCACGGACGCCTACGACCAGACCGCCTTCCCCGTCACGAGCTCCGCCGGTGGAGTGCTGCAAGTCCCGCTGCTTCAGCGCACGAAATACCAGGCCCGCATGGCCGGCGGAACGTGGGTGGGATTTACCACTGGGAACGCCGCGACGTTCGCGCTGCCGGAAGTGCTCGGACAATACGCGTAAGAGCAGAAAATTAACCACGAAGGCACGAAGCCACGAAGAAAAGCAAATTCAATTCTTTGCTTCGTGTCTTCGTGCCTTCGTGGTGAATCGTTTTCATGGCCGCGAAAAAGATCACCATCGACCTCGAAGCCGGAACCGCCAGCTTCATTTCTGGCGTGGACAAAGCCGGCCAGAGCCTGAAGCACCTTGGCGAGAAGGCCGAGGAATCGCACGGGTTCCTATCGAAATTCAAAGAGGGGTTCGAGATGGCCGGGGGGTTTGAGGCCTTCCACAAGGGCCTTGAGCTCGTTCACCAGGGGATCGATCAGATCAAGGAAGCGTTCGAGCAGGTGGGCCAGATCGGCCGGGACGCCCTCAAGCTCGGGATCAGCGCCGAGCAGATGAGCCGCTTCCAGCACGCGGCCAATGCCACGCACACCGACATTTCCGCGCTCACCACGGGGATGGACCGCCTCAACCGCCAGATCGGACTGGTCGCGTCCGGGGACAAGAGCGCCGCCAAGGCCGCCGAGAGCTTCACCCGCCTGGGCCTCAGCGCCAAGGAACTGGCCGGCCTGTCACCCGATGAAGCGTTTACGAAAGTCGCCGATGCCCTGGGGAAGGTGGGGAGCACGTTCGACCGCGCCGCCATCAGCCAGGAAATCTTCGGGCGCGGCGGCAAGGACCTCATCCCGATCATGGGGGACCTGCGCGGCCTGATGGCCGAGTCAGACGACATCGGTTTCACCCGCACCGCCGAAAACATCCGGGCCGCCGAGGAGGAAGAAAAGCAGTTGGCGGTGATGACGGACACCGTAAAGGGTCTGTTCATGGACCTGGCCACGAGCAAGTGGGCCACAGAACTGATCGAACACATCCAAGCCGTGGCCAAGGAATGGCACTACATGATGGCCGAGCCGGTGAGCCAGGGGACGATTGACGCCGACGAAGCGAAGCTGGCGCAACTCGACTCCAAAATCCGCGAGGTCAACGAGCAGATGAAAGCCGCCCACGAAAAGGGCGACAGCGCGGGACTGTTGGCCGCGGAGCAGGAAGGCCTGAAAATCCTGAAAGAAAAGGCCGAGGCGGTCAAGACGCTCAACGGCCACATGGCGCAGACGGCCAACCACAGCGTCAACTTCGGGATCGAGCAGAGCCGCGCCATCCATCAGCAGATCAACGCGCAGACCCAGCAGGTCGCCGCCGCGCAAAAGGTGAAGGACGCCGAGGACGCCGCCGCCGCGGCAGCCGCGGCCGCGGCCAAGAAGCAACTCGCCGCCCACAAAGAAATCACCCAGGCTATGGCCGGCCTGCGCTCGGAGATCGGGAGCAAGAACGGCGACCCCTTCGCCCGCTACGCCGAGGAAGCCAAAAAGATGAAGGACGCCGGCGCGAGCGCCGCCGACCTGGCCGCTTACCAGAAGCTCGTGGAAGCGTTGAAAAAAGTCACCGCCGAAAAGAAGCACCAGGCCGAGATGGACGCCGCGCAAAAGAAACGCGCCGACGAGGCCAAGCGAATCTGGCAGGAAGCGGAAACCCCGCTGCAAAAATACCAGGATCGCGTGAAGGAACTGAACGAGCTCCTGAAATCGGGCGCGCTCTCCGAAGCCCAGTACACCCAGGCCGCGGCCAAGGCTTGGCTCGACAAGGCCAAGGCCGAGAAGTCCGCGCACGATGAAAGCAAGCGGGCCGGGATGGAGCAGCATCGCTTCAATTTCGACCTGCTCGCCAAGCCGCTGGGCGCACCGATGCCCAAGCTGCATCCCGAAGGCGCGGGCGCCGAGGCCAACGGGATCTTCAAACAGATCTTGACGATTCACAAGCAGCAGCAGACCTACGCCCAGAACTGGGACACCTACCTCCGCCAGATCTGGCAGACGCTCACGAACAGCGCCGGAACGACGAGCGACACGACGGCAGCGATCTAACAAGAGGGTCTGGGGTATGGGGTCTGATTCCCGACCCGCGCCGCCCCGCACCCCGGACCCCGAACCCGAAACCCCATCCCATGCGCCAAGTCCTCATATACAACGGCACGGTCTACATTTCCGACAGCAACAACACGCCCAGCGCGATTGTGGAGCGCGACAGCACGGGGGCGATCAGCGCCAACCAAGTGAACGCCACCGTGCTGAATCCGAGCAACGCGACCTACCTGCCGCGCAGCGCCACGCTCACGGCCACGAGCACGCTCGATGCGCTGAGCACCGTGAAGCGGTGCGACTGTACCACCGCCAGTCAAATCCAAACCCTGCCGCCGGCGGCGACGGTGGCCGGCCTGCAACTGAAGATCAAGCGCCTCGACAGCACGGGCAACACGCTCACGCTGAAGGGCAACGGGACGGAAGTGATCGACGGATCGAACACCCAGGCCATCGCCGCCCTGGGCCACATGACCGTCGTGAGCAACGGAACCGGGTGGGACATCCTGTAGGGGGAATGATGAACGATGAATGATGAACGATGAAGCAGGAAGCAGATAAAAATGCCAGCGACGGTAATTAAAGTCGGCCTCAACCCCAAGCAGCAAACCCAGACCCAGCGCACGATCGACCTTTCGACGGGGATCATCACCGAGACGGTCACCGAGTATTGGATCGTCCAGTTCGCGTCGGCCGAGACCGACCCGACGGTCTGCTACACCGCATTCGACGGCACCAACCGCATCCCGCTCATCGGCCGCGACTACGGGAGCGGCCAGTTGTGCCATCGCATCCAGCCGATGCTGGACGGCGCCAGCGCCGGCCAGGTCTACCGCGTCCAGGTGGACTACTCCAGCCGGCCACAGCCCAAGCCGGGATCTAAGTGGGATGTGACGGTGAACATCGACGGCGCGGGAGTGACTGAATCGCTGAATCACGATGGCGCCGGAAAGGCCATCGTCAACTCAGCCGGCCAGCCGTTCAGCCAGCAGCCGACCCGAACCTACTTCGATAATATTTACAGAATCGGGTTCAAGAGCACGACGCTGGACGTGGCCAGCATCGACGCCCTGCAGGGATCGCTGAACAGCGCCGCGTTCTCACTGAACATTCCGTCGCTCGGATTCTCGAAAACATTCGAGGCGCAATCCACGGAGCTCACGCGCTGCCCCACGTCCACCACGTTGACCGGCGACACCGGGACGCCGCTGTTCTGGCAGGTGGAGTATGAGCTCTACTACCGCCGCCCCATCATCAGCCCGATAGATCAGAGCCCGGTGAGCGGGTGGACGATCTTCCTCCTGGATCAGGGCTACTGCACGTTGAGCGGGGGCCAGCTGCGCCCCATCACCAACCCACCCTTCCCCGCCCAGGGGCTCCCGCTGAACTCACCCAGCTATCTGGACGGCAGCGGCGGCGCCAGCGCCACCGCCCACTGGCTACAGTTCGCCCCCGCCCAGCCGACGGGCGACTTCACCCCGCTGTTCGCAGGACTGAGCTGAGAAGATTCACCGCAGAGACGCAGAGTCGCAGAGAAGAAAAGCAAAAAGCATTTCTGGATTCTCCTCTCCGCGCCTCCGCGTCTCTGCGGTGAGCCCCTCTTATGAGCGTGAAATTCGCCAGCCAGTCCGACTTCGACCGCATGGCCCGGGCCACGCGCGCCTACGAAGCGGCCCCGCGCGACAATCGCGCCCGACCGAACCCCGCCAACTCGATCTTCCAGGCCAACTTCCTGATCCCGATCCAGGCCAAGGTGGACGGAGGAGTGGCCGGCTCGCTGGCCAGCAGCACCAACTGCAGCTGGACGTACTCCCTCTTCGACCTCACCGGAACCGCGCTGCTCGACTCGGGTGGAAGCGCCATCACCGGCCAGACGCCCGCCGTCACGCGCTACCACGAATGCGCCTATGACCGCCCAGCGGATTACAGCGCCGCCTGCGCCTGGCGCGACACCAGCGGAGTCCTCCACCTCTACCACGTCGCCCAGGAGAAACCCACGGGGGCCCAAGTGACGGTGATCACCACCGTCGGATTCAGCGCCGGAGGAAGCTGGTTCTATAAGAACACGCCGATGCTGGTGTTGGACAGCGGAACCGAAAGCGCCGAGACGGATTATGTGACGGGCGCGGGGTGCCTATGACGCCGCAACTCAAACACGGGACGATCACGCCGCTCCTCACGCCCGCTGGATCGCCCGCGATCAATTCGGACTGCTGCTGCGGATCGGGAGGATGCGCGTGCATTGACGCGACTCAATGCACGGATTGCACCGAGAACGACACGCCCACGCAATTTCACGTCACGTTCAGCGGAATCACTCTGCCCGGGGGATGCACCTGGTGCGGGGGCCGAAGCATCGGAGGCACCGCCAGCGGGGGAAATGGCACCTTCACGCTGACGCGCAATGGATCGTGCGGATGGAGCACCTTCAGCCCGACTTTCGCTGGCTCGGGAACGATCTACACCGACTCCGCCTGTACGCTTCACGCCACCGCGATTAACTTCACCGCGCTCCTCACGCGCACCAGCGCCACCGCGTTCCGCCTCCAGATCGTGGACTCCAGCAGCTTCATAATGCTGTTCGACGCCACCTACACCACGACTCCCTGTTGCGTCTCATTCACCGTCTCAAACGCCATCACATCAGCCGGATGCTATGGAGGATCGGACGTGGCGCTCGGGTACGGGGGAAGCGCCACGGTGACGCCGTGCTGACGCCCCTCAACATCTGCCACCATTGCGACCGGCGCCAACCCAATTGCGCCGGGGCCTGTGCGTGCACCGTGAACGGAAGGGACATCATCGAGAACGCCCAGGCCCGCGCCTGCCCGCTCAATCGCTTCACCGAGTGCGGAGACGCTATCCCACTCCCCGCCGGCGAAGCGGTGGAACGGATCGCCGCGAGGATCGGACTGGCCCGCCTGGCCAAGGTGTGGGAAAGATGGACCGGCCGCCCATGCGGCTGCGCCAAACGAAAAGCCGCCCTCAACGCCGCCCACGCGAGACTAGCGAGCTACGCCGCCCGCCCGCGCCCGATGAAGTGTTGGAAGGCAAGGTAGTGGGAACCAGCGTCACCCGACCATCGTCCCCGCGATGGAGGCTAATCTCATACTCGCCGCAAAGCGCCTCCAGATGTTCCATGCGCTGCGCCACGATCTGATCCGCCAGCGCCTCCACGTCCCGCCTGTCCCCGCGCTGCCGCCCCAAGGAAAACCCCAGCGCGCCCGCCGCCGCGACCAAAATCAAAACGTAATGCGCCTTCACGAAGCCTCCCATCATGGCCCGCCCCGATTATAGCCACGCTCATGACGGCCCCCCATCCCCGCCGCGCGGCACGATGAACGGGAGCACGTCCACCTTGAGCCGCTGATGCTCCAGTTCACGCCGGACGCGCTTGAGATCGCGGAGGAAAGTCAGCGTGACCCGCATCATTTCCGTGTAGAACGGGGGTCCGGGATTCGCGCGATACGCATCCTCCAACGCCTCCACGTCGATCAGGTCCGCCTTACCCGCGAGCCATCCCGCCATCAGCATCGCCTTGTTCTGTTTCACCCGCGCCGCATTCTCGAACGCATCGGGTGGGTCCACATCCAGATTTTCGTCGCCGATCACGATTCCACCTCCACATCCCGCAGCAGCGCCTCGGCCAGCAGCACGTCGCCGCCGGCCAGGTTCAGCCATCGCTCGAAATCCGCCAGCGCATCGCGCAGGAGCTCCGCATCAGAGAGCCGCCCGATCGCCGCCACCCGCCGGGGCGCATCCAGCGCCACCAGCAGCGCGGTCGATCCGCGCACCACGCGAGCGACCAGCGCCGGAAGCTCCCGCCGCAACCGATCCAGTTGTTCCTCGGACATCGCACCTCCATTCGCCAAGAGGGATTCACCGCAGAGACGCAGAGACCGCGGAGAAGAAAAACTCACGCGATCTCGCCCAAAATTTTGAACGCGTGCGTGCCATCACCCGAAGCGTGCACCGGATCATCAACCCCCAAAACATCCGCCAACGCTTCCAGCCCGAGCACCAACGACTCCATCGCCCACCTCGTCCGCACGTCCACGCATTCCAGCCGCGCCGCAACATCCTCCAGCCGCCGCATGAGAACATCGGCGCAAGCCTCGGGGGCCGACCGCATGCCGATGCACACGCCCTGAAAATTCACCCAGCGGTGATAGGGCATGGTCAGTGGAAGTGAATGGCCCGCCGCGGGGCCGGGATGCCGCGCAGGGGCATCCTTCTTCTTTTTCCGACTCATAACGCCACACTCCCTTCAGCCCACGCCCGCCGGGCCCGACACAGCGGGGAATCCCACTGATCTTCCTCCGCGCCCAGCGCCCCCCGCGCGATCAGCCGCCGCTCCAAAATCTCCACCGCCGCACACGTCGCCGGCGGAAGCGCCGGACGCCGCGCCCGCGTCCAGTCCGCCGCGTCCAGCGCCGCCGCCACGAACTCGATCAGCGCCTCATCGCTCGCATCCTCCCGATTCCCCCGAAGCGCCATTCGGATTTTCGCAAAGCCCATCACGATTCACCTCCGCCGCGTCCCCCGTGATCCGCCTCACGGACTCCATCCAGGGAAGATTTGCGTTCGCGGGGGAACGCGGCTAAAACTACAGGGGTATGAGTGTTTGCATCGGCCGTCCGGGGAACCCCATCACCCCGCGACGGCCGTTTTTCGTTTAGTCAGTGGTCCGTTGTCAGTGGTACGTTGCCAGACCTCCACGATCCTTTCCAGGATCGCGCGGCCGGTGTCGATCTGGACCGCCCGCGCCACCATCAGCCCCACATCCGTGGGACTGCCGAAAAAAACATAGTCATCCGGGAATCCCTGTAGCCGCGCGGCCTCCTGCCATTCGAGCTGGCGCTTGCCGCCGGCGATCGCGGGATCGACGACCAGTAATTCCGCATCCCGCCGGCTGCAAAGACCAGCCATCGTGGGAGCCTTGCGATCGGGATACGCTGCCAGGGATTCGGTTTTCGTGAACGACCGCTGTACCACCGGGTTGCGATGAGCCGACCGCCGGCCAATGCGAAACGGCCCGCGCCGCAAGCAGTCCGCGAGCACGCGATGATCGTCGCCGGCCGCGATCACCGGGAAGTCGCCGACAAACACGCGCTTCCTGCGCTGCGCGGAAAACCCGCGTGAGTTGACCTCCTGCCAGGGGGTGAGGATCGGAAGCTCGCGCACGATCCCCTTCACGTCTTCGAGGCACCAAAAGCGCGGCCCTATGCGCCTCACCAGGCCGAGCACCGCATCGAGCGTGGCCCGCTCGCTGTCGCGCTCGGGGCGCTTCACGGGATTGAGCGTCCGGTAGGAGCTGAGCCATTCGCACGGGATCCCGCCGACGATGAGGTCCACGCCCACCGCCGCGCTCTCCACGCGATCCTGTATGGCCGGATCGCGCACGTCGCCCACGATCACTTCCGTCTCGGGGTGATTGAGCGCGTACGTCCGCGCCGCCGCCGGCCAGAGGTCCACCGCCAGCTCAACGCGGATCGGAAGCCCGCGCGCCGCGCACGCCCAACCGCCGGCCCCACAGCAAAGATCGATCGCGCGGAGGTGATTCATTTTCCGCCCTCCGCGCAAAACCGCTGAAAAACCAGAGCCCGCAGTGAAGCGCTCATGCGCGGCCGGTCCCGCCCGATGCGCTCCAGCGCCCGCCGCGTCACATCGTTCGCCGCCGCGCCGACCAGCTCGCGCATCAGCCCATCGACCGCCGCATCATCGAGCCGGCCCAGGGCCGCGTCGATCGCCGCCTCCCGCGCCGCCGCGCCGCGCCGTTCGATCAGCGCCGCCGACTCCGCTTCCTGGACGTGCTCGGGCCGGGCCGCGCGCCGCCGATCTTCCGCGCTGGGTGGGCCGGGCCACTCATTTTTGACCGTCGAAAATATCAGCCCCTGTCGGCTGGGCCATCCCTCATCACCCGGTCTCAGCCCGCGCTGTCGCTCCTTTTTTTCCGCGCGATCGGCCTTGCCCATGCCGATCCGAATCCGATCCACCGTGCACGTCCGCAGTGCGACAGTCCTCGCGATCGCGTCCGGGTCGAATCCCTGATCTTTCAGCAGCGCAGCGCAAGCAGCAGCTGCATTGCTGCTGCTGTACTCAGCAGCAGCAGCAGCAGAAGCAAAACAAAGACTAGCTATAGTGTCGCGCGGATTTTCGGACGCGCCAGACCCCTCAGAGGGGTTCAGGAGCGCGCCACGTGGCGCGCTCTCAGACCCCTCAGAGGGGTCTGGGATTGTCCCTCTCAAAATGTCGTAGTCGAATTCCTTCGCGGCTTTTAGTCTGGCCAGCGCCGTAGGATCACCCAGAGTGCCCAACCCTTTCTGCTGCGCGATAAAATGCAGCACATAGACGGTGTTCACCCGCCCGTGCCCGCGCGAAAAAATACTAATGATGCCCTGTTCCGCCATCGCCTGGGTGCGACGACGCGCCGTCACTTCGCCCACGCCGGACACTTCCATCAGTTCGCTCTGTGACGGCGAGACGATCGGTTCGCCGCGTCGGGTGACCTCTTCCGCGCGAATGAAATGAGTGAGGCCGACGGCCAGCGAGCGGTCCCCGCCATTCATATTCAGCCATTCTCCGCACGCCATTAGTTCGCCGAGGAACCGCCCCCGCAGCGCGTGCTCATCGTAATGCGCGAGCGTGACGCCTACGTCACTTTTCGTGACCGCCGCGCCGTAGGTGGGAGCGGAGACGGGCCGATGCTGCATCATCGCCCACCCCCTTTGTCCGCGCCCCGCCCATCGGGAAATGCCCCGCCCTGGGGAAACAGCGTGAGCTGCCCCGAAACATCCTCAGGACCATCCGCGAGATACGCTGCGCCGATCGAGTGCGGATGATTCGCCTCGATCGAGAGCGATGACGGCTGAATCGCATTCAGCAAATCGGGGTTCGATTCCCCGTGGCTCCAATGTGTCTCTTTCTTGCTCGCCCATCTTTCGTCCTTTCCGCCCCCTGAGGTGTTTGGGTGGCCGCGCGATCCGTCGCGCCGCCCGAACTCGACGAATTGAACTATTCGTCGCGCTGCTCCTTGATCCAAGCGTCCATGTTGAATTGTCGCAATTCCACCGATGATCGCGTAACGAACGGAACAGGCATCAAGTGTATCGACCAGCGATCTAAACGCCTTTTTCAAGGCTTGCCCGCTGGGTGGCAAGGAATTGTCTGCATCGGACACGCCATTGCTCCCGGTTGAATCGCCGCACTGATTCCGCACGCTGTCGACGCTGCTCGGCCTTAGGTCCTACTGGCGATATCGATCGAGCGAAGTCCAGCAATTCGCAAAGCGATTCGAGGCGTTGGCTGGGCGTGCGCGACCGATTCAGCGCGATCTGTTGATCTATGCTTCGCTGGAACATTTCGTTCTCCGGCATTGGCGCAATCATAGCATGCTTTTCGTCGCCATCCGCGTCGAAAGGTAGTCCGTAGCCTGCCTTGAGTAAGCAGAGCGCATCGAAGGGCTTTCCCACGCCCCCTTTGCTTGACCGAGATGCGCGATGGCTGTAAGGTCCGCCACGATGGAACGGCGCGATCCACCAATTACAACCCCGCCCGCCGTTCCGAACCCCAACATTTCGGCAAGCGCACATCGTTGCAAGTGCCGAAAAGGAGCCATCATGCGAACCTCTCGTGCCGCATTCGCCTGCCTCATCGTCGTATTCGGATTTCTCACCACCCTCTCTTCCTTCGCGATCGCCAAGGAGGCGACGGACGATCTGGCGAAGTATCAGGGGTCGTGGGAATGGGTGGCCCCGGCCAGGAACACCGGTGAGGTGCGGCGCACGGTCAAGGAGATCCAGGGAAGTAAGGAGACCGTCACGCAATACGACAAGGACGGGAAGGTAGTCGAGGCCCATGTGGTGGATTTCAGCCTGGAAGACCGTGACGGGGTGAAGGTATTTACTTTCAAGAACTGGGAGACGACAGGCGGCCCGAATAAGGGGCAGAGGCGCGCATTCACGTACTCCTACATCTACCGCCTCAGCGACGACGTATTCGTGGAGGCTAACGGCCTGCTCCCGCAAGAGGCGATGGTCGCCAGCATTAAGAACTACGTCAAACAGGTGCCGGTGAAGGACGCGGATGGGGCCAAGAAGGCGTTGGAATCGCTGCGTGGGAACTGGAAAATGGTATCGGGCGAGGAAGACGGGAAGCCGATTCCCAAGGAAGCAATGGGCGAACTTTCTTTCGATGGACAGGCCGTAACCTTATCCCCGGCCGGCCGGCCCGTGCAACTAAAGGGAGAGTCCCGCATCGACCCCTCCCAGAGCCCCGGGCTTCTCGACTTGGTCCTACGGGAAGGACCGGACGGGGAGCCTGTCGCCCTAGTGCTCCACGCGATTTACCAATTGGAAGGCGACGAGTTGAGAGTCTGCGTCGGCCTCAAGCGGCCAACCAGCTTTGCCGCGCCCGCCAGCTCGGGCCAGACCCTAATGGTGCTTAAGCGAGGGAAGTGAGTAACGGCGTAAGGCGAAGAATGATACCGGGCGCGTGAATGCAGCAGCTTCGTGCCGGTCGGCCTTGGCGATAGCCCTCAAGAATTGCGCCCGGTATCCCGCTCGCTCCATTCAATTTGCTGCGCTCGCTCCCCGCGGATGCTCCCGTTGACCGCGGAGCGTTTGAACCCTCAACCCTCCATCTTCCCTCCTGGGGGATTTGATTCCGCACCGGCACTGTGATATCCGCTTGGTTATGAGAAATGCGCATCCCGTAAATCTGCTCTTTACCATTTGCATGACTTTAACTTTCCTTGCCTCGCGCACCGTTGCCGCGCGGCCGGCCGACCACCCGCTGAGTAGCGGGATCGACCGCGCGGATTTCGACACGTCCGTAAAACCCGGCGACGATTTCTTCCACTATGTGAATGGCAATTGGATCAAACACAATCCCATCCCTCCCGAATACAGCCGATGGGGCGCGTTCCCGAAGCTGCGGGACGACAACCTCCTGGAACTGCGCGAGATCGTGGAGGATCTGGCGAAGGCGCAAATCGCTCCGGGCGACAATCAACGCAAGATCCACGATCTGTATGCCACGGCCATGGATGAAGCCAGGCTCGCCCAGCAGGGTGATTCGGCCCTGGCGGATAAGCTGACGGCAATATCGAAGATTCAGAACCGCGATGATCTCGTAACTTTGATCGGGCAGTTTCACGCCACGGGAATCAGGGCGTTGTTTTCGTTTTCCGTCGGGCAGGATGAAAAGCAGAGCGATCGGTATGCGGTGCACCTGCGGCAAGGGGGCCTGGGACTGCCGGAGCGCGGCTATTACCTGGGCAAATCCGACGACTCGAAGCATATTCTCGCCGAGTACCGCGAGCATGTGGCCAGGATGCTGGCGCTCCTGGGGGACGCGCCGCGGGTTGCCGCCGCCGAGGCTGACGCGGTGGTCGATATCGAGACGAAGCTGGCCCAGGCCAGCCGCACGCCCGTGCAACTCCGCGACCGCGAGGCGCAGTACAACAAGAAAACCTTCGCGGAATTGGCGGCGCTGACGCCAAACCTCAACTGGCGTCTATATCTGAGCGCCATTGGTTCGGGCGCCATGAACGAGGTTATTGTCGGACAGCCGGAGTTTTTCGAGCGCGTCAATGAAATGTTGGGATCAGTGCCACTTGCCCAGTGGCGCGCCTATTTGCGCTGGCATCTGATTCATTCAACCGCCGCCTATTTGAACGATGCATTTGAGAAGGAGAACTTCCGTTTCTACAGCACCACGATGCGCGGCGTGGCGAAAATGCAGCCGCGATGGAAGCGCGCCATCGGCGCGATCGATGGCTTAATGGGCGAGGCGCTGGGCCGACTGTATGTTGAGAAGCATTTCCCGCCCGGCGCCAAAAAGCGCATGGACGAATTGGTGCGCAACATTCTCGACGTCTATCGCGCCCGCATCGAATCGCGCGACTGGATGGGCCCTGAAACCAAAAAGCAGGCGCTGGCGAAACTCGCCACCGTGATGCCCAAGATCGGGTACCCGGATAAATGGCGCGACTATTCCAGGCTGGAAATCAAGCCCGATTCGTATGTGCTGAACGTATTGCGTGCCGAGGCGTTCGAGTTCCACTACCGGCTCTCAAAGCTCGGCGGCCCGGTTGATCGCACCGAATGGCACATGACGCCGCCCACCGTCAATGCATATTACAATTCCTCGCTCAATGAGATCGTCTTCCCCGCGGGGATTTTGCAGCCGCCGTTCTTCAATCCGAATGCGGATGATGCCGTGAATTATGGCGCGATTGGCTGCGTGATCGGCCACGAGATCACGCACGGATTTGACGATCAAGGCAGCCGCTCGGACGGCTCGGGCAATCTCAAGAACTGGTGGACCGCCGACGATCGCGCCCGCTTCACCGCCAGGACCGACGGCCTGGCCCGGCAATTCGATGCCTGCGTGGCGGTGGATGATCTTCACGTCAATGGCCGCCTCACGCTCGGCGAAAACATCGCCGACCTGGGCGGCGTCAACATCTCCTTCGCCGCCTACCAAAAATCCCTCCAAGGCAAACCCGCCCCCGTCATCGACGGCTTCACGGGCCCCCAGCGATTCTTCATCGGCTTCGCCCAGGTCTGGCGCGGCGACGTCCGCCCCGCCGACCAACGCCTCCTCCTCCGCACCGACCCCCACTCCCCCCCGCGCTTTCGCACGCTGGTGCCGCTGTCGAATATCCAGGCGTTCTATGATGCCTTTGATGTGAAAAAGGGGGATGCGATGTATCGGGCGCGCGATGAGCGGATTGAAGTTTGGTAACGCGTTGGGAACCGCCAACGCGGCTTTCGAGCACAAACTGGTGATTGAGTGGACCCCCCAAGCCACCGCATCGGAAGCTGTCCCGGTTCTATCTATCCAGCCTATTTCGCTAGAAAGGTGAATACGGTCGTTTCTTTCAGCGGCACTCCGGGCCTCACCACGATTGACGGAAAATTGGGGTGATGGATGGCATCGGGATAATGTTGAGTCTCCAGGCAGACGGCGGTATGCCCCAAATGGTTTGCGGTGTACAGCTGCACCGCGGGCTGGGTGGTGCGCACTTCCATGATCCGCCCGCTCTTGGGATCCACCAAACGCGCGGCCAGCTTCATGACGCCATCTTCGCCGAGAATGTAATTGTGATCGTAGCCGCTCATGTGCGGTTTAAGTTGGCCGATGCGATCTCCGATGTGGGTCGGTTTGCTGAAATCCATGGGCGTGCCCTTGAGCGGCAAAATCTCGCCGGTGGGAATCGAATCAGCATCCGATGGAGTGTAGCTCGTGGACCCAATCCACAAGATGTTGTCGAGACAGCTTCCACCGCCAGCCAGATTCCAATAGGCGTGATTGGTGAGATTCACAATCGTGGGCTTGTCGGTGTTTGATTCGTATTTGATTTGAAACTCGTTGTTGTCGGTCAACGAGTAGGTGACAGAGTTCTTAAGATTGCCGGGAAACCCTTCCTCGCCGTCCTTGCTCAAATAATCGAGCGTCACCGACGACGCGTTGGCGGCGGTGGAAGTTCCGGCGACCGCCCACAGGGACTGCGCAAACCCTCTGCGTCCGCCGTGGATCGTGTTTTTGCCCGAGTTCGCGGTCAATTTGTAGATCCTTCCATCCAGTTCAAATTGCGCGCCGCGAATCCGGTTCACTACCCGGCCTGTGATGGCGGCAGCACCATTAAAACCATGCTCGAATTTTTCGATGGTGCCAGCGGTCAGCAGGACGTTGGTGAAATTTCCGTCGCGGTCTGGAGCCAACAATTGCTTGATGATCGCGCCGTAGGTGATGATTTGAACGCTCATGCCATGGGCGTTTCGTAGTGTAATGAGTTTGACATCCGCACCCTCCTGGGTTTTTCCGAAATCACTCTGCTCGACGCGCTTCAGGGTCTGGGCTTGGACTGATCCAACGAAAACAAAGGCAACCAGGGGAATGATCATTAGTCGCCAGAAAGAGCTTTGCCGAGCATGATTCATATATTGGCTTTCCTATTGCCATCCAAGCATGTGGCCGAACGCCCGAAAATTCGCGCGTTTGCTTCTTGTCTTATACCGCGCGCGGTCATGGACGGCGCCGTCAAAGACGCCGAATCCGATTGCCCAGGACAGGATTTGAACCTGCACGCCTTGCGGCGCTACCACCTCAAAGTAGTGCGTCTGCCAGTTTCGCCACCTGGGCGGGTTGCGGGTGAATTATACGCGCCGGCGGGCGGGTGTCGAGGGTGATTGAGCGGTTTGCACCTGAGGCGTCAGACTGCACCTAAGCGGGGCCTCCGTCAGGCGTTCTCTTAGGCATAGGCGCAGCGCTACCGCAAAGCGACGAGGACGTCGCTTCTACGCGTGCCGCGGAGCGCGTTGACTAACGAAGAAACTGCTTTCATGCGAACCGTAGAAGCGGCGTCCCCGCCGCTTTTCTTTGGTTTGCATGGCGGGGCAATGTATTGGATTTCCTTCTTGTCGCGCGGACGCCAGGCCGCGCCGGGAGGAAGTCGATGACGCGGAATGCGACGATAACGGGTGTGGCGGTCGAGGCATTGGAGGGGCGGATGCTGCTCAGCGGCTCGCCGCTGAATGTCAGCGAAATTCCGTTTGACGGGGGCGTGGAGCTGAAGATTATCGGCACCGGCGGCAATGACCGGATCGGCGTGACGCAAACGCCCGCGGGGTTGGTGGTGAGCAACGGCAGTTGGAGCCAGACTTTCGCGGACCCTCTCAAGGGCCTGTCGATCGATGCGGGGGCGGGGAATGATTCGGTGATCATTGATTCTTCGGTTCACGTCAACGCGACCGTATTTGGCGGATCGGGCAACGATACGCTGCATGCCGGTTCGGGCGATGATACGCTTTATGCGGGCACTGCCGGCCGGAAGATTCTGATGGCCGGCTCGGGCAACGACACGCTGGTGAGCCTGGGCGCGACGTCTGCCGTGCTGGCGGGCGGGGCTGGGGTCGATAGCTTCTGGGCGGACAGTTCGCCGAAGGAAAAAATCACCGGCGTCACGTCAATGGAAAATGCCAGGGGGTGTGTGCATCGCGTGTCGGGATTCATCAACATGAGCCCGGCTGCGGTGGCCAAATCCGCCGGCGGCAAGGCGCGCAAGGCCGCGCCAAAGTCGCCGGCCGGCATGGCCCAGGTATTGGCCTCGCGGAACATCAGTGAGCCAATCAGTGAGGCCGGCACACATTACGCCGGCTACACCGGCGATCCGCTGTTTTCCGACGCCGGCCCATCCGCCGACGATGTGTTGCAGGGCGACGTCGGCGACTGCTATCTGCTGGCGGTCTTCTCCTCGGTGGCCAAGATCGATCCCCAGAAAATTCGCCAGAGCATTTTGGATTTGGGGGATGGGACGTACGCCGTCCGGTTCGAGCAGAATAATCACGATGTGTACGTCCGCGTGGACAGCCAGCTTGCGACATGGAACGACGACAACAGTGTCACCTACGCCAAACTGGGCGCGCAAAGCAGCCTGTGGGTCGCGCTGATGGAAAAGGCCTGGACGTATGTGCACACCTTGGCCCACACGTATGACTCGATCAGCGCCGGCTGGATGGACGAGGCGTACGCCGCGCTGGGCGCGCAGCCCACCTCGGTTTACTCGGCAGACAGCGCCGCTTCGCTGATGTCCATCGTCAAGCAACAGTTGGACGCCGGCCACAGCGTGACGCTCGGCACGCAAACCGCGCCGGCCAACTCATCAATCCTCAGCGATCACGCATATTCGGTTGACAGCGTCACGCTCAACGCAAGAGGCGACGTGACCGCGCTGCGTCTTCGCAATCCCTGGGGCATAGACGGCGCCGGCAACGACGGGCTGGATGATGGATACGTCACCGTCACTCCCGCGCAAGCCTATGCCGCCTTCGCCGGAATCGTGTACGCGGCGGTTTAAGGAAGCCGCAGTCTTCGGCCGCAACCAAAACGGATCGCGCAAAGGCCGCAAAGGCGCAGAGGTGCAGAGAATTCAAACCTCAGAAAAAGACACCAAATTCGTATCTATCTCAGTTCATTATTTCGACCTTCTAATTAGCCGTGCGCGAATACGCGCCATTGACATCGGGCAGGAATCATCTGCGTCCGACATTGCAATTCGGCGACCGGATGCCATTCGTGGATTCAGATTGTTCAATGTGACACGGGCGTCCCGCCCGTGCCGATGACTGTCGAGTACAAAAATTGATGTATCCTGAGTTCCATGCAACACGCACGGGTGGGACGCCCGTGTCACGATTATGGGCCCATTTTCCGGCTCTGACACCCTGGTGGCTTTCCCACAGATGGATAGCGCGTAGTCGCGCACGGCTATTTAAAGGAGGAACAGGTCTCACGCAATAGCAACCTTTCCCGACTCTGCGCCTCTGTCACTCTGTGGACTCCGCGCGAATCTTTTCGCCTCGATTCTCTCAGCACTCAGCACTCAACTCTCGCTTATCCCCGCATCTCCTCCGGATCCAGTCCATTGTCCTTGCACCATTGGCGATACGCCAGCGGCGAAATCTCGCTGGGCTTGATCTCGCTGCGGCCCCCCCAAAACACATTCGTGTAGGAAATGGGAATGCCCACCTCCGCCAGGTGCTTGTCGATGGCGGCTTTGTGGGCGAGGACTTTTTCTTTTTCGGTGCCGTGGGCAACGCCCATGACGTTGACGTTCTTAAACTCCGGGCCGCCCTCGCGCCAATATGCGTGAGTCATGATGTGGAACCGGCCCACCTCCCGGCCCGCCTCGATCTCCCGCCCCGGCGGCACCGCCCAATGAAACAGCGCGTTAAACTTGGTGACCCGCTCGCCGGTGCTGAGCGGCTTAACGTGCTCGAGGAAGGTGGAGAAGCGTCCGATCACGCCGCGCTCGTTGAGCGAGCGGGCCACTTCCAGAAACGTCTCCATCGCCACGTCCGCTTCATCAGCCCGCGCCCGCCAGAGGTCCGGCCCGATTTCGTCGGCCTCGAATTCCCGCTTGAGCGCGGTCAGCACGCGCCAATCCAAATCGCTGAGTTGCACGATGTGCGTGTCGAGCACGACGGCAGGTTCATCGGCCTTGCTGCCCGGCTCCATCCCGCGCCGCCGAACGTGCCCCACGCCCAGCGCGAACAACCGCTCGGCGGGCATCAGCCGAAACAACGTCGCGCCCACCTGGTCGGCAAGAAACCGGGCATGCTTCTGGATCGAATATCCCCGCGGCACCTTGATCGTGGTCCAAAGCCGAAAGCGCGAGCCGGCCACCTGGGTATCGGTGGAGCGGATGACAACGTGCCCGCTGAACGGGTCCTTCTGGAACATGTAATCGAACGCCTCGGAGAGCCTTTCCTCCGGCACCGCCCAGGCCACCAGCGCGCCCTGCGCCAGGTTGGTCGCCATCAATGTCTGGCGAACCCGGCGGATCGTGCCCGACCGCAGCATCGCCGAGATGCGCTCAATGACCGTGGATGAATCGATCCCACTCAATCGCGCGATCTCCCCCATCGGATCCGCTTGGAATCCCTGAATCCGATCCTCCGAAACCGAAAGGATTTTCTTGTTGATCGGATCGTCAAGCGTAACGGGAATCGTGGCTGTGTTCATGAGAAATACCAAACCCGAAGAAAAAATCACCACGGAGACACTGAGGCACGGAGGCGCATTCGAGGCGATACGCCATTTCGCAACAAATAAAATGCCGCGTTTGCGCGCTTTTCACAATCCTTCAGCCTCGCACAGCGCCAGAGAAGTCTCGTGAACATCAACCCGCCAACGTATCACGGGCGTCTCGCCCGTGCGGTTTGCGTGGTAGTCGGAAATCGTGCCATTGCAAATCTTTACAGCACCATGCGCGGGCGAGACCATGATACATCGCCGCTTGCCCCCACCAAGAAACCATCGGCGTCGCAGACCGCTTTCCTATTCGTTTTGGATCGGTGAAGCGTGCGGAATGAATCGAAAGCGCCTCCGTGCTTCAGTGCCTCCGTGGTAAAACTTCTCTCTGGCATAACGGCGAATCATCGCGCCATTTGCAGCGTCGCCAGGGCGGTCGTGACGTTGTCGCTGACCAGGAACAGTTTATCCAGTCCGGTCACCATGAACGCGCCCCACACCTGGTCGTGCACGTTGCACAGCACGAGCCGATGCTCCTCGGCGGCGATTTGCTTTCGCAATTTGAGCAGGCGGGCCAGCACCGATGAATTGACGAAATGCACGGCTGAAAAATCCAGCACCACGTCCATCATTCCGTGGCTCACGGTTTTTTCCACCGATTGCAGGTCCTCGGTCAGCAGCGGATCATCCGTGAGCCGCGCCACCGTCACGCCTTCCGACCATTTTTCAACCGCCATCGTTGGTTCTCCGTCGCAGGTATTCCGACGGTAACACCGCCGCCGGCGCGACGCAACATGGACCACGAAGAAGAATCTCACCACGGAGGCACGGAGGCGCTTTCGGATCAACCTGCGCAACTCGTCGAGCGAAATGAAAGCAAACATTCAATTTCTAAATTTGGCAATGTGCCCGCATTGCGTCGAATGCGCCTCCGTGCCCCAGTGTCTCCGTGGTTGTTTTCTCTTTCGGTTGCTATCGCTTAATCCGCGCGCTCCCTCCGCCGGCGATGTGCAGCAATTCATCCAGGGTGATCTGGCTGGTGTCGCCCATGGTGCTCATGAGCAGGGCGCCGTGGGCGACGCCCAGATCGACGCATTCCTGAGGGGCCTTGCCGGTGAGGAAGCCGTAAGCGAACCCGCTGGCAAACCCGTCGCCGCCGCCGACGCGGTCTTCGATCTCGAGGTTGTCGAATTTGGGCCCGTCGTAGAATTGCCCGGCCGATCCTGCTCCCTCGCCGCGCGCCCACATGATGGCGGACCAGTCATTGATCGTGGCGCTTTTCACGCCGCGCAGCGTGGTGCCGACGATTTGCACATTGGGAAAATCCCGGGCGACTTTCCCCACCATTGTTTTGAACGCGCTGGTATCGAGCTCGCCCTTTTCGATATCCACGCCTTCGACGCGGTAGCCGAGCACTTTCTGGAAATCCTCCTCGTTGCCGATCAGGCAATCGATATAGGGAACCAGCGGCTTTGTGGTGGCGATGGCCTCCTCGCTTTTCCAGAGCTTGGAGCGGAAGTTGAGGTCGTAGGAGACGACGGTGCCGGCATCGTGGGCGGCCCGGACGGCCTCGGCGGCCACCTGCCGGGTGCCCGCCGACAGGGCCGCGAAGATCCCCCCGGTATGCAGCCAGCGCACGCCGTCTTCGTTGAAGAGCTTCTTCCAATTGACGTCGCCGGGCAACATGCCGGCGGTGGCGGTGTGGCCGCGATCGTACAACGTCACCGAGCCGCGCTTGGCGACGCCGACTTCGGTGAAATTGAGGCCGATGCGGTTTTTGGCGCCCACGCCGTCGTATTTGCGTTCAACCACATGGGAAACATCCATGCCGACCGAGCGCGCATGATTGCGGATGATCGCCCCCATCGGCGAAGAGTTGAGGCCGCCGACCCATGCCGTCCGCAATCCCAGCCGCGCCAGTGCGTAGGCGACGTTGTATTCGCCTCCGCCGACCCACACTTCCAGCAGCGGCGCAAATTCGATTCGCCCATGCTGCGGCGGGGAGAGCCGGATCATGCTCTCGCCAAGCGAAACCAGATCGTATTTGCAATCGCGTGTGTCACGGATTTTCAACATGTTGGTCCTTGAATGTAACGATGCAACGGTATTCACTCCAATCCGGTGCGCAACCAATGATGCGAACGGGCATCCGGTGTCCACGCCGGGGCAAAGCGGTTCCGACCGGTTCGCGGATTTGGAAGGACGGTTTGCCGCGCCGCCCCGGATCGGGAGCGCGCCAGGCCCTACAGCCCCGACGCGCCCCCAATCCGGGGCCGCGAGTGCGCGCTGCCCCGGCGTGAACAAGCCTATTGCAGCATCGCCCGGAGACCCTGCGCCAAACCGCGCGGCCGCCTGCGCCGCTGACGCCCTACTGGGCGTTTGGCGCGTCGGTTTTCACGCCGTACTTTGCGGGGTCGGCGGCGACCATGTCGGCGTATTTTTGCGGATTCTTCTTAAAATCCTTGGCGCAGCCGGCGTCGCACATGTGGTACGTCTTTCCGTTGTAGGTTTCCGTCAGCGCGGAAGTTTCCACCTTCTCGCCGCTGACCGGACAGACCGTGTTATGCAGATCCACCGCCCCGGCGGTGGAACCGGTCGTCACCACGGGCGCCATCGAATCGCTGGTGGTGGTTTGCGTGGCCGGCTTATCCTGCTGGTGCGAACAGCCGACAATGCCCAGCGAGGCGGTAAGAGACGCGAGAACAAGAAAACGCTTCATATGAAGCTCCTAAAAAGGTTTTGCCGCAACACGCGGCGGAATGAGTATTTTGTCGTATCACGGGCGTCCCGCCCGTGCATAGTGCTTTGAGATTGGCAATATCGCAATTCCCTGGCTACCGCGCCATCCGCACGGGCGGGACGCCCGTGATACGTAACGGGCTTATTCCCATGAGCCTCGCTCCTTCGCATTCCACTGAAGAATCACATCACTCGCACCTACCTGGCCTTTGCACGCTCGAGTTCCTCCGCGGTCACGCGAACCGCGCCCGTGCCCGGCGGATTCTTGTACGGCCCTGGGTCTTCATAGCTGTTGATGTTGTCGCGGACTTTGAGAATCGTGAACATTCCGCCCATTTCGATGGGGCCGTACTGCCCTTGGCCGGTCATCATGGGGAGCGTGTTTTTGGGCAGTTGCATCCGCATCCGGCCCATCATTCCCATGCCATCGGCGCCCATCGGCATGTAGCCGGGGACGAACTTTGCGATTTTGCCCGCGACGCCTTTCATATTGACGCCGATGAGATTGGGGATGTTATGGTCCATGGCGTTCATGGTGTGATGGTTCTTGTGGCAGTGGAAGGCCCAGTCGCCGGGGTTGTCGGCGATAAACTCCAGATCGCGCGTGGTGCCCGGCGGAACGTTAAACGTCACCGCCGGCCACCAGGCGGATTTGGGAATGGGGCCGCCATCGGTGCCGGTTTGCCAACCCTGATGGCCGTGAAAATGAATCGGATGGCTGTCCATGCTCAAGTTGGCCAGCCGCACCCGCACGCGCTGCCCCCTCTTCACCACCAATGGCGCGGTGCCGGGAAAGACCCGGCTGTTAAACGTAAAAAGATTGAAGTCGAGCATGATCATCGGATTGGGCGTGGCGGAGCCGGGCTCGACAAACCATTCCTGCAGGAAGATGCAGAATTCGCGGTCGATTTGCCGGTCGGGATTTTTCGGATGGATGATGAAAAAGCCTTCCATGCCCATGGCCATCTGCGTCATCTCATCGGAATGCGGATGGTACATCTGCGTGCCGTGCTGCTTGAGGGTGAACTCATATTTGTAAGTTTCGCCCGGCTTGATGCTCGGCTGGGTGACGCCGGCGACGCCGTCCATGCCGTTTGGCAAAATGATGCCGTGCCAATGCACGCTGGTGGGCTCGGGGAGTTTGTTGGTGACGAAAATGCGCACGCGGTCTCCCTCGACGGCTTCGATGGTCGGCCCGGGCGTTTGCCCGTTGTAGCCCCAACAATTGACGATCATGCCCGGCGCGAACTCGCGCTTCACCGGCTCGGCAACCAGATGAAACTCCTTCACGCCGCCGTCCATTTCAAATGGCAGTGTTGTTCCATTGGGCGTTACCACCGGCGTGTACGCTCCCGCGCCGGCGGGATGGGTTGTGGGCGATGACGCGGGTCCGCCGGGAGCGCCGCGTTGAGTTGCGGGCGCCGCGTTTTCGCCGATCGCGGATTTGGCGTCGGCATTTTGCGCCTGGGCAAATGCGCCGCGCGCCAGATAGTCGGAGCCGGCGGCGGCTGCCGCCGCGCCGGAAATAATTGCTTCGCGTCGAGTAATCATGGTTTCATTCCTTTGTGTCTCTCATGTTTCCGTCGTGACACGGGCGTCTCTTCATTCGGATTTCGGGTATTCGGGCATTCGGATTTCTCTGGAGGCGTCCATGCCCACGTTTTCTGGACTATCCGATCGAGGTCGGGGCACAAGTCCACTCGTTGGCCCCTCGGGCAGTCTCCCCCCCACCGCGCGCTCGAGCTGCGCCCGCGCGATCCAGTAATCGCGCCAGGAATCGATGTACGCCTGCTCGGCCACAACCTCGCTTTGCTTGGCCAGCAACAGATCGTAAGGGCCCTTGAGCATGCCGTTGTATTGCTGGAGCGTGAGGTTCAGGATACGGATGCGCTCGGGGAGCAATACTTTGTAAAACTCCGCCAGATTTCTCTGGGCGAGCATGCGGTCCCGCGCCTCGCGCACCTCGGAGCGGGCGTCGATCGCCATCGCCTGGAACCGGCCCTGGAACTGGCGGAACTGCGCCTCCAACTTGGCAACCTGCGCCTGTCCCTGATCGAAGATCGGAATTTGCAGGCTCAGTTGCGGACCGGTCACGCTTTGCCCGCCCGGCTCCCGCTCGGTGTCCACGCCCAGGTCGATGCTGGTGAAATAGCGGTACCCTTTGGTGATCGCCAGCGCCTGCGCCAGCGTGATGAGTTGCGCCCGCGTCGCGGCAAGATCCAGCCGCCGGCGGATCGCCAGCGATTCCAGATGCGCGACGGGAATCTCGTTGGCAGGGATGGCCGGCAGATGATCCGCGATTTTCCACGTCGTCTGATTCGCCCACAACCCCATCAGCCGATTGAGCCGTTCGCGGTCGGCGGCGAGCTGCGCCTCGGCTTGCGCCACGTCCACCTTCGACTGATCGTAAATTGCCTGCTGGCTGGTCCGATTCAGATCATTCAGCGTGCCGGCCTCAAACTGGCGGCGCGCCAACTCGGCGGCGGTCTGGTTCAACTCCACGATCAACCGCAGGCGCGTGAGCAATTGCTCCCTGGCCTGAAACGTGAAGTACGCGGCCTTCACATCCGCGGCCAGTTGCACCACCTCATTGGCCACCGCCAATTTGGCGCTTTCAAACTGCGCCGACGCCACCCGCTTTCGTAACGGCAGGATCAGCAGGTCCAGAAAATCCTGCGTCACGGAATACTCGGCGTTGGTGCCGTTGGGGACCTTGTCGGGGAATCTCCAAGTGCCAAAGAACACCGGATTTTTCAGCAGCCCCGCCTGCACCAGATCGGCTTGCGCGATTCCCAAATCTTCAAACGTCGCCTGCAACTTGCGATTATTCAGCAACGCGATTTGCACCGTTTGATCGACGGTTAATTCGCGGCTCAACAGGGCCGCAACGGACGAATCGACTGCCGTGTCTTGCGCACTGTGTCCGCGCCACTGAACCACATGTCCCGTGTGCCGCGCGGCTACATCGCGCACCTCGCCAAAGCCGGCCTCTTTTGGGACCGTTGCGCATCCGCCGGCCAGCGTCGCGACGATCAGGGCGATTGCAACCTTCCCATGGATCATCATTTGTTCATCTCCTTTTGAGCCGGCGCCGGCTTTTTGATGAGCCTCATGCCGCAGATGGGGCAATTGCCCGGCTTGTCGGAGATCACCTTCGGGTGCATCTTGCAGGTATATAGTTCGTGCGCGTCGGCGGCCCGCGTGGCGGGCGGCGGCATGCCGGGCATGTCGTGCATGCCTTTCATCCCCCGCATGTCCATGCCTGACATATTGTGATTCATGCCCGGCATATCGTGATTCATGCTTGGCATGTCGTGCTTCATGTCAGGCATGTCAGGGCTCATGCCGCCGGCGTCCTGTGACATGGAACTTTGATTGTCGGAGGATTTGTTCATCGCCAGCGTGTCGGAGGACGCCGGCATGGGCGCTTCGGGTGCGTTGGGATTGGACGGGTCATTCATCGCCAGGGGGCGAACGGGAGGCTCGGCGGCGCAGCCAACCAGCAATGCCGCTGCGAGTCCCCAGAGGAAGGGGCGTGGAAACACAATTGCCTCGCTTGAAAAAAGTCGGGATGCCCGCGTCGATGAGCGCATCGCCATCTCGGCGATGCCGTTCATCAACGGGCTAATAGTCCAACCAGATTACAGCGGGGAATCAAAGTGTCAGCGCGCAATGAAGGTTTAGAAGTGTGCCGGCAGGGTGAGGCGGGGGCTGATCGCCGGCGATACGCGACAGGAGAGCCGTCGGCGCCACGGGCGCGCCATCAATCAGCGAGGGCTGGATTGCCCATCCATGAAAAATGTCCGCGGTGACATTAACGGCGAAGTGCGACTTTGCCGACTCGGCGATCACAGTTTGCAGACAATGCTGGCAATCGTGCCGACCGGCCGGCGCGTGATCGGGCTTGCCGCAATCCTTGTGCTCCCCAGCGCAACAGTCCCGAGCACAACAGTCGGCATCCGCGTGCTGCTCGTGCGCAATTGCCGCCGGCACAAGCAAGGGGTTGGCACAGGCGCAACGAAAGCTCGCCAGCAGAAAAATCGCCAGCGTCAGGCCGCCCAATGCCCGCTGCAATCGCAGTCCCATTCGCCGGGATGATATTGCCGGCGTTTCAAAGGTCAAGGAAATGCCGCCGCAACGGGGTGGATTGATGAAAATGCGGCCGAATTGAGTGCGATTTAGCAATACAGGCACGTTCGCTTTTTGCTGCGCCTTGCCACCTCCGGCATGCGCTGTGTTTACGGACGCAGAGAAGCGGCGGGGACGCCGCTTCTACGGTTCGCCCGAAAGCAGTTTGACCGCTCGCCAACGCGGCGCGCGCCATACGTAGAAGCGACGTCCTCGTCGCTTTCGGAAACGCTGCGTTTGTGGAGAAGACACGCGGCGTCATCGCACCGTGTCGCGTTTGAAAGCGTAATTCGCGCGGCGAATCGGATACACTGGGCCTCGTGAAGTCCACCAACGCAAAACTTCGGGGATGGGCTGCCGCAGTCCGGCAACTAAATAGCGGTGCGCGACTACGCGCTATTCATCCGCGGCAAAATCAGAGGGATATCACAGCGGGACATGCAACCGCAATCGTGACACGGGCGTCCCGCCCGTGCGTGTTCGCGCACGGCTATTTAGTTCTTCTTGCAATGCCGCTGTTGATATTGGCCGGCGGCTGCGCGCATCGGCCCGCGGAGAACTTGCCGGCGTATCGGTGGGTCGATGGGCCCGCGGCGCTGCGGGCGCTGTGCGCGCGGTCGCGGGCGGTGCACTCGGCGTCGGCGGAGGCGGCGCTCACGCTCACCCGCCCGGACGGGCAGAGTGTGCGGCTCAACGCGGCGATCGTCATGCTGCCCCCCTCTTCCGTGCGCATGCGGGCCTGGAAATTCGGGCAGCGGGTGTTCGACCTGACGCTGACGCCCGGCGGGCTATGGGTGGAGGGTCCGGAGGATCCGGGCCGGCGGGGGCAAGCGATGCCGGCGAGTCTCGACGCGGCGAAAGTCGCCCGTGCCTGGTCCCTCATGAGCGGGACGTTTTTCTGCGACCCGGCCACCCGCGTGCGCGATCTGGGCGGCTCGCGGTTTAGCGTCGAGCGAATCACCGACGGACAGCGCATCGTCTGCGAGGTGGAGAAGGCCACGCTTACGCCGCGACAATACACCTTGCTGGACGCCCGCGGCGTCCGGCGATTCATGCTGAGCCTCGATCGATACGAGTTGGTGAACGGCATCGCGTGGCCGGTTCACCTCGACGCGCACAGCGACGGAGGGCGGATCGAGATCGAATTGAAAAATGTGGAGCTCAATGGCGAGCTGGCGCCCAACGCGTTTGTCCCGCCCAGGCGGGCGCAGCGCGTCAAATAATTTGCGGTTCAAAATGGATTGCGCAGAGAGACCGAGATACAGAGGCGCAAAGGTGTGATATATTTCAAGTATCTAGCAATAAGTCCATATTTTGTGGACGTCACTGGAAAGATCAGACGAGCTCGCTCCAGCACTACTCACTTTGCGACTCGGCGCCTTTGCGCCTCTGCGCAAAATGACCGCCGGACCAAGCAGGCCATGATTTCGCCACCAAGATAGCACCCATTCGTGTCCATTCGCTGATTCGTGGCAGTCTTTCTGATTCAATTGCCGCTCGTGCTTCAACGCCTCCTCACGTTTCCGCTTCGACATCCCTGGCGCGCCATCGGGGCCGTCATTTTATGCGCGATTCTCGCGGCGGCGGGCACCGCGCGGATGCACATGGACCCTTCCCTGGAAGCCATGTTTTCGGGGAACGATCCGGCGGCTGCCGCGCTGGTGCGGGTGCTGAACCAATATGGCGCTGCCGATGATCTGCTGGTGATGGCCAGCGTGCCGGGCGCGGGCGAAGCGACATCGGCGGACGTGGATCGGCTGATCGCATTCGCGCGGCGATTCGCCCGGCAGATCACGGCCGGCCCGGCGGCGGCGAAACTTGTCGATGCGGTGATGTACAAGCCGGACGATGACACGCGGGCCTTCTTCCAGAACGTGCTGGTGCCGTCGGCGGTTTATTATCTGGATGATGCGTCCTTCACGGCGGCCCTCGCGCGGCTCAACAAGACTGGCATGGAAGCGCAGATTCGCCAGGACCTGACGATGATGGCCATGCCCGACGTCGGCGATGCCATGGGCAAGGCGCTCATGGCCGATCCACTTCGCCTGCGCGATTTCCTGGGCCAATTCCTCAAGCGGCTCGACGCCCAACGCCCCTTTCGCGGGCGGCCGGGCACCGATGCGTTCGTCTCGCCCGATGGCAAAAGCCTGCTCATCCGCGTGCGCGGAAAAAAAGCGCCCGATGACATCGACTACTGCAACGCGCTGACCCGGGCCGTCGCGGCAGCCGCCGACCGCGCCAACAAGGCAGACCGCGCCGGCCCGCTCGAACTGCGCTATGCCGGCTCCTACGCGATCGCGGCACAAAGCGCCGGAGCGCTGCGCTCCGACATGATCGAAAGCGTCATCGGATCAGTGATCTGCCTTCAGTTGCTGTTCCTGCTGGCGTATCGCGAGCCGTGGCGGCTTTTCGCGCTGGCGTTCGCCCCAATCGCGCTGGGCGTTTTGCTCGGCTTCGGCGCGTATTCGGTCTGGCGCGTGGGATTGTCGCCTCTGACGGCGGTGCTGGGCGGAATCCTGGCGGGGATGGCGATCGACTACTCCGTGCAATACCTATCGACCTATCTGAGCCGACGGGATCATGGCGCCGCGCCGGCCGAGGCGGCGCGGGCGGCGGCACTTCTCGTCACCCCGGCGGCGTTCGGGGCGTGGGCCACCAGCATCGTGGGGTTCGTCGCCATTGGGGCTTCCAGCGTGAAGGCGCTGCGCGATTTTTCGCTGCTCGGATCGCTGGGACTGGCCGGCGCGTTCCTGGCGGCCGTCGCGCTGATCCCATTGCTCCTGATGCTGACGGATCGGCGCGCCGCCGGTAAAGCAACGCGACCGCGTTTTCGCTTCACGCTCGCCCCCCTGCTGCGAATGATCGGCGGGCACGCGGGGATTTCGGTGGCGATTTGCGGCGCGATTTTCCTGTCGGCGGTTGGCGTGCTGCTGGCGGCGCGAGGAAGCATCCTGCCGCTGGAATCCGATCTGACCGTCATGCATCCACGCCCCAACCCGGCCCTGGCGGCACAGGCCTTGATCGGCCAGCGCTTTGGCATGCGCGACTGGATGCTCGTCTATTTGCAATCCGATTCGCCGCGAAATCTGGTGGCGCTGGCGCATCGCGTGGATCGGCGATTGCAAAGCGCGCAAGCCAAAGCCGCTGGGGCGGCGGGCAGCTTTGGCTTGGCCAGCCTCCTGCCCGACCCGGCAATCGTCGCAAAGCGCCAAGCGATTCTGGGACCGACGCTCGCGCAAAAGGTGGCCGAGGATTTCACGAGCGTCATTGAAAACACGCAGATCGATGGCAACTCCTTCGCGCCCGACGCGAAGCCGATCCGGGATTACGAAAAGTTTCTGCACGAATTGCTGACCCGGCCGCCGCCCACGCTGCACGATCTGCTGGCACATCCCCGCGATGCCGTGACCGGCAAGCCGGTTTATCAGTATCGCCAGTTGGCCGAACTCATGCTGCCGCGCGCGGCGCTCCAGGCGGGCGGCGCGTTGCCCACGCAAGCCATCACGCTGGTGTTCCTCAACGAATCGACCGACCAGCGCGCCGCCCGCGACCGCGCGGTGGAGGGTTTGCGCGCGGCACTGGCCGGCGAACCGGGGGCGACGCTCACGGGGCTGAGCGTAGTAAGCCACGATTCGGAGCTGGCGGCCCGGCGCGATCTGCCGCGCTTGTCGCTGTTGGCGATGGCGGTGGTGCTTGGCTATCTGGTGTTTCATTTCCGCAACATAGCCGACGCCCTGCTGGCGATCGCGCCGACCGTTTTCAGCCTCACCATATTGCTCGCGGCGATGCATCTGGCGGGGCAAAAACTGAACATGGTGAATCTCGTCGCCGCCCCGTTGCTGATCGGCATCGATGTCGATTACGGCATCTTCCTGGTCAGCCTCGCCCGCCTCAAACAGGTCCGCCGGGAGGACGCCCACTCCCTGGCCGCGCGGCTCGCGCCGGTGTGCCATGCGGTGTTTATCTGCGCGCTGGCTACCATGATCGGGTTCGGCTCATTGATCTGGACGAGCGTGCCGGCGGTCCGCTCGCTTGGCTTCGCGGTGGCCGTTGGAATCGGCGGGTGTCTGCTGTGCGTGTTGTTTTTGGTGGTTCCGGTGTTTTATCTTCTGGTGCAAGTGACAGACGGTGTTCCTCCGGGCACGTCCGTTAAAATGAATTGAGGCAGCACTTTTAGCCAAATGCTACGCGCTGCAAGGCGACGAACCAATGGGGTCAACGTATCACGGGCGTCTCGCCCGTGCCGATGGCGCCGTAGTAGAACAATTGCGGTATCTCAATCTCGAAGCACCAGGCACGGGCGGGACGCCCGTGATACGACCGGCGCATTCGACGATCGGATCGGGCATAGTGTCGGCGTGGCCCTCCTTTGTGGCATGGGCGGCCCGCCCATGTGCGCGGCAATCCGTGCGTCTCCAATGTATATGATCCAATAATGAATGCCTCAACGAAAAGTTTGTTGGTTGGCGGCGCCGGCGCTCTATTGGGGGTTGGCGCATACGCGACGTTTGTTCCACAAAGCGGCGTTTGGGGTCCGGTGATTTATCGTGGGACGAGCGACGATCCGCCGCGCGTGGCACTGACATTCGACGATGGCCCAACCGCCGGCGCCACCGACCGCGTGCTCGACATCCTCGGCGAATTGGACGTGAAGGCCGCATTCTTTGTCATCGGCCGCAACGTCGAACGCGAGCCGCAATTGCTCGCGCGCATGGCTGCCCAGGGCCATCTCATCGGCAACCATAGCTACGACCATTCCCGCTGGGGCATCTTCGGCCAGTACCGCTACTGGCGCGAGCAGATCGCCCGGACCGACACGGCCATCGAGCGCGTGCTCGGCCAAAAATCCACAATGTTTCGTCCCCCCATGGGCCAAAAAACGCCGCACATCATGTCCGCCGCCCGCCAGACCGGACACGCCGTCGTCACCTGGAACGTACGCGGCTGGGACGGCCTCGCCACGACGACGCCGCGCATCCTCCGCCGAATCCTCCCCCAATGCCGCCCCGGATCGATCATCCTCCTGCACGACGGCACCGAGCCGGGCCGCCGCCGCGACGCCTCGCCGACGATCGCGGCGATCAAGCCATTGGTCCTCGAACTACGCGCACGCGGGCTGGAGGTGGGGTCACTCGCGGAAATGATGAAGGCCGGTAAAGCGTGATCGGCCATCAATATCATCGGGCGACGGATATGCGCCAAGAACGCAAAGACGCCAAGACGCCAAGAAAATAGGTTCTAATTCTCGTGCGCGATCATGCGCCGTTCATCAGCTTCCAGCCGCGGGCCATACGCGATAGAATACCGATATTCGCGGAGAGGCGGGATCATCGTGCGCTATGAAGTACATTTTGCCGACAGCGCCCTGCGCGACCTCAAGCGATTATCCCCGGACGTCGCGTCAAGATTGTTGCGAAAAATCAGTCGTCTGGCTGACGACCTTGCCGGTGACGTGAAACGCTTGACGAACTTTTCGCCCGAATTCCGCCTGCGCGTCGGCGACTGGCGCGTGTTGTTCGACATCGACGGCAACAACATACTGATCCAACACATCAGCCACCGCTCACAGGCGTATAATGGATAGGAACCAAGATGCTGAAATTAAATCCTGAATATCTGAGCAGGAATGGCCAACGGCAATTCGTCATCCTCACCATCGAGGATTTCTCGCGGTTGACGGACGCGTTGGAAGATGCCCAAGACCTGCGCATCCTGCGTCAGGCCAGGGACAAGAATAAAGGCAAACCCACCTTCACCCTCGCGCAAGTCAAGCGGCAGCTCGCCGTCGGCCCATCCCGCAAAGCCGCATCGACGAAGCGAACGCCGTCCCGCCCCCCGCGAACGCCGGCTGCCGCCAACCGCCGGCCCTGAGCGAACGCCGATTAAGAAAGATCCCAATCGATACGTTAAAGGCTAGAGAACCGTGAGAAAGTGCTGGACGTGCTGTTTCAGTCGATGAAGGTCTTATGACCTACGAAGGAACGATGCCCATCTGGCCGTTAACCCACTCGCGGGTCTGTGTCACACAGGCGACGGACCAGGCACGGTCCAGCGGGGTCGTTGGTTCCTCTGGCACTTCCTCATCCCACCACGGCACGGAGCACCTGCCCTTCGCGATGTGCTTCGTGGAGCACGTTATTGGGCGTATCGCGCCAGCGCTCGAAAGTATGTCGGCTTGTGACAAGAACTTCCGCCGGGATGCGCAGGGGACGAAGAACATCCCTGGTTCTGACCATCTCCGCATTCTTGTCATGGACCTGCGGTTCCACGACCAGAAAGTCCACGTCGCTGTCATCCCTGGCATCGCCTCGGGCGTGCGACCCGAACAGAATGACTCCCGACCCAGGCGGGGCGGCCTCCATCAACAGCCGCCCGGCCTTCTCAATGAGTTGTGCGTCCACCATGCCGTCTCTCCGCTCTAAGCCTGCGACGATTCTACCCCTTTTGAAACAGCCCGCCAGACCGGGCAAATCCCACAAAGCAGCCGCGAAGAAGCGAACGCCGTCCCGCCCCCCGCGAACGCCGGCTGCCGCCAACCGCCGGCCTTGAGCGAACGCCAATGAAGAAAGACCCCAATCGATACCCCAAAGGTTGGAACCGCGAGAAGGTGCTGGAGGTGCTGCGGCATTACGAGAACCAAAGCGAGGAAGAGGCAATCGCCGGGGCGGAAGCCGGCTCCCGCGAGCAGGGGCTCGGCCCCCGCACCCCCGGAGTTTTGCGCATGGGTGCCTCCAGCAGAAGGGTGGGGAAACGCGGGTGGTCTCGCCGCCGTCAATAAGCCACCGAGTGTCGTGATCGGCCGCCACGTCACCGGCGGCAGAATTGCGCCAAGAGCGCCAGGATGCCAGGCTCGCCGGTTGGCATTGATGCTGGTAAGCCGACGGACGCAGTACTGCCCTCTTTGATGTGAACGCGGCTCGATTTCGCAAAAGGAAAGCCCCCGCCGGCCTTACATCCTCCTCCGCCTGTTGCGCCCAATGCGATAAGCTCAACCCCTCGCCGCCCCGCAAGCGATGGTTCTTGAACCCCGCATAAAAGGTGTTGAAGCTTAGCCCACGAGCGGGCGGAGCGGTAGTTGCAGATGCGCTCGCAAACGCCGGCCGGACGGATGCGAAATGTGCAGGCGACGACGCAGGCACGCCAACGATGGGTTTGTCCTTGCGCCAACGGCGCGTTTGTCGCATATCTCCCCGTTACCTGCGTCCGCACCTACTGCGATATAGGGAATGCGAGAAGAAATCGACTACGGCATTTAGCACGCAAATTTTCTTCTTGCATTCGCTGTATTTTCGCTGTATCATTCCGCGCATGCATCTACCCGAGCGAGCCATTGAGGTCCTCTTATCGGCTGAACGGCTGCTCGCGTCGTTGGCTCACGAAGCGAGCGAATCGCGTGACTACGACGGCGCGACGGCTCTTCTTGAGGCGGCACGCCGTGTCAAGCTACTTGGTAGCAACGGCACGATGGTGGTGGGGGCGTTAAATGAAGTGCCGCCAACGGAGATTGCTGCCTCATCATTGCCCTTCCACCGCCCTACACCTCCAAAGCGTAGCCGAAAGGGCGACTATCCGAAGTTCGTTCGCGATGGAGATTCGCTTGTAAAGGTCGGGTGGTCAAAGACTGAAAAAGCCGAGTACGAGCATCGAAGCCCCAAGAGGGTGTCCCTGGTTTTGGCAACAGCACTCGCGGAAGCTGGCGCAAAGGGGCGCCGGTTTACGATGGATAACGTTCTACCGCTGAATGACCCGACAGATTCCACGCCTTTGCCTGATTACCAGTGCTATTTGTGCCTTGCATGGCTCCGTCGGGAAGAGATCGTGATCCAGCATGGGCGGCAGGGTTATTCCGTTCCCAAAAATGGAGATTTACCGACTGCGGTCGAACGAGCTTGGGCGCGACTTCCAGTTCGCGCATAAACTTTTCACGGCTGGGATATGCTATGAATGATCACGAAACCCGCGAACTTTTCCTGACACTTCTCCGGGCTGACACCGAGGCTGCTGTGATCAAAGCGCTTGACCAGGCGGGAATGTGGACCCGCCGTAATGTCTGGCGTCTCTACGGCGATCGCGACGGCAATTACGCGACTATTGGCAATCAACAGAGTCGGCCCGAGGCTGCATTGGTAGAGAAGATTGTCAATTGCGTTGACGCGCGGCTGATGAACGAATGCGAGCGCCACGCCGTGGATCCCAAGTCGGATAAAGCACCGCCCTCCATCCGACATGCTGTCTCGCGCTATTTCGAGGGACGCGAGCTGAATGGCGAGATTGGCGGTACGGTACAGAGCTGGCCACAGGCACGACAGCGCGAACAATCTCAATTCATTACGGTCGCGGCGACTGGTTCGCGTTCTGCGCCGTGCATCATCATCGCGGACTGCGGTGAGGGGCAAACGCCGGCGCGGATGCCGGACACATTTCTTTCCATCGACCGCTCGAATAAACTGCGCATTCCATTCGTGCAAGGAAAGTTCAACATGGGAGGCACGGGCGTCCTCAAGTTCTGCGGCAAGCACAGTCTTCAACTCATCGTCACGCGCCGCAATCCTGAAATCGTCAAGATTGCAGCCGACAATGATCCCACTGCGCAATCATGGGGGTTCACCATCGTCCGGCGCGAACGTCCCTCTGAGGGTGCTGGCGCAGTGCGCAATTCTGTGTTCAGATACCTCGCCCCCCTAAATGCAGATGTCGCACCGGAGAACGGCGGCGTCTTGAGCTTCACCGCAGATGAGCTTCCGCTCATGCCCGAGGCCAACAACGCCTACGGGCGTCCAATTGCCTACGGCTCGTGTATAAAACTGTATGAATATGACATGAAAGGCTTCAAGAGCCACGTCTTGTTTCCCAACAGCTTGTTGACGAGGCTGGAAGTGCTTTTGCCGGAAATCGCGCTGCCAGTTCGCGTTCACGAGTGTCGTGACTTTAAGGGGCACAGCGGCAGCTACGCCAATACGCTGGTCGGTCTTGTGGCGCGGCTTGCAGAGGATCGCTATGGCAACATCGAAACCGGCTATCCTGCATCAGCCCCGTTCAAAGTCCACGGGCAGGAAATGACTGCAATCATTTACGCCTTCAAAGGCGACAAGGCGGAGAGCTACCGGACCAACGAAGGGATTATATTCACGATTAACGGGCAGACGCACGGCTTCATTCCGAAGACGTTTTTTTCCCGGTCTGCGGTAAAGATGGGGCGGCTCGCAAAGTCGTTACTGGTCGTTGTTGAGTGTTCCAGGTTGAGCGTGGACGCACGAGAAGATCTGTTTATGAATAGCCGCGACCGACTCAGCGGGCACGAATTACGTAAAGCGATCGAAGAGGCCCTTGAAGACTTGATCAGCAAGCATCCCGGCTTGCGGGAACTTCGGGAGAGGCGCCGAAGCGAAGAGGTCGCGGATAGACTCGAAGATTCCAAGCCGCTTGAGGACGTACTTCAGTCGATTTTAAGGAGTTCCCCGACTCTCGAACGTCTGTTTCTTCTTGGCCAGCGTTTACTGACCGTTGCGCAATGAAGTTTAAACTTTTGGTATGTTCAATCCGGCCTGTTTAAAGAATGCGTGGACTAGCCAGCACTTGTTTCTGAGGCGGTTTACCGCCATATGGAGCTGCTCGTGAAGCTGTTCGGCAT
>DASRLH010000467.1:0-4463 GCA_035648595.1 Tepidisphaeraceae bacterium | reverse complement strand
TAGCCGCGAATACCCCATCCGTGATACAACAGGCTTGTGGACATGAGTTTGTCTCCTTTCTGAAGCTTGGTAACTCCAGAGGAGACGGCCATGTCCATTTTTTTTCAAGCACTACCTACGCAAAAGCCGGAAGAACCATAATTTACGCCCGATTGACTGTTATCCGCGCTGGAGCAGAAGGCCGTTCCGTTGACGTTGACGACCGAGACGGGGTCGGAAGACGTTGCCTTGGAGAGGGTGGTCAGCAGCGTCGCCGAAAGCAGGCAGCGCGGCTCCAGCGGCTCGATCGCAGCCCTCGGAACCGCGGACTGCGCCGCGGACCGCAACTTTTTCGCCGAACGGTTCAGGGCCGCCGAACGGTTCAGGTCCATTGCGCCGCGATTTCGTTTAGTTCGCCACGTCAAGATTCTCTCCCTTTTACTTTAAGAGCGGCTGATGGGATTCGAACCCACGACGTTCGCCTTGGGAAGGCGACATTCTACCACTGAATTACAGCCGCATCGGCGATGCCTGACCCTACATACCTTTGGTCGCCTCATTGCGTTTTGGACCGCGATGGTGGCACTGGAGATTGCTTGAAATACCTTAGCTTAATGAACCCGACCTGGCAAGGCTGGGATGGCCAAGGCGTGGGCGGATTTCCGGGAAAGCGTGCGGGGGTATCAGTCGGTTCCCACAATTTGCCGTTGCGACAGAGAAGAGGATTTGCAAATGCCAGACTCGCGAGAGGATCGCCCGTAGTTCGCTGTCGTAAAGTTCGCTTTAGCGAACGCGGTTTGGCGATGCCGCGCCGAGAGCCGCGTTCGCTGAAGCGAACCCTACGAATTGCACTGTGCCAAGGGAGTCGTACTCGCATGGCTCAGGTTTTTTTCATTTCATGCTCAATCCGACGCACGCCCGCGAGAACATCGGCGGCGGTGCGGTAGATGGGATTTTTGGGGTCGGGGGGCTTGAGGATGTCGTGCGTGAGCCGGGTCAGCGCCTGGGCCGGGCGGCTGGCGGGGTCGAAATTCACCAGCCCCACCAGATCCGGGTTGTGTAGCGGCTGGCTGATCTGCACCGCCAGATAAAACACATCCACCTGCTTATCGACCCGGCCATACGCGCCGTTGATGAGTTGCGAGGTGACGGTGCCGGTCGCGGTCATTTTGTAGAGCATGCGCTGGATCTGGCTGGTGCGCATCAACTCGTCGAAGAGCGTGGAAAGCAGGGGGTTGCCCTGGATGTTTTCGCCATCGCGCACCGCCGAACCGAAGTCCACGAAGCCCACGCCATGCTCGGTGATGACGAAGTTATCGAGCCGCAGGTCCAGGTGCATGATATGGGCGCTGTCGTGGACGGCGTGCAACAGGTCGGCGCTTTGATGGGCGAAATCAAGTTGGCTAAGGCCGGGGCCGCCGTTGCGGAGCCAGTTCATCCACATGCGCCGGACGTAGCCGCGATCATCCTTCTCGACTTCAAGGAGCGTGGGCACGCGATGGCGGTATTTGGGCGGCAAATCGCGCTGCAGGATCTTCAGCATCGCCGCCTCGCGCGTGAGGAACAGCGGGAAAATCTTCTCGGTGAACTTGGCGGCGCGCTTCTCGATCACATTCTGCGGCACATCGGTGAACTTCGCCTGCAGGCGCCCGACGACGCGTTCAAGCGTCGGCACCTCCTTCATCACCACATACTCATCGGCGGCGTGAATGGCGGGCGTGGGCCGGGCCAGTCGCAGGTGATAGGTGAAGCGCTCGGTGATCTCGCGGGGCCGCACCAGAAACAGCTTGCGGGCCACAAAATACCAGAGCTTGTGCCCCAGCAACGGGACATGGCGAAGAATGCCGGTGCGCAGATAACGCGGCCCGTGCGTCAGCTCGAACCCGCGTTCTGTGTAATCGCGGGCAAGCGTGTAAGCTGCGGCGCGATCGCGCGAAAGATAGATGAACTGCCCGCCCCAGCGCAGGCGGCCGAAGATTTCGTCGGGCTGTCGCGGCTCATCCTCGACGGCGATGAGATAATCGGCCAACCCCGCCCGCGGATGCGGCACATTCTGCCCGCCCAGCCGAACAAACTCTTCATCGCGCGAAAGAACCTGCCGCATCGCATCCTGGATCATGCGGGCGCGGCGGGTTTGCCACGCGGTCGCGGCGCGGGCGTCCCAAGCCATATCGGGCCTGGCAAGCAGGGAGTGGGACCGCGTTACCTGGGCAGCGTCCATCATCAGGCCCGGAATCATGCCCGCGCGCGGGGCGGCGGGCAAGGACTGACGCCGTCATCCTTCCCATTCCTCAATGCCCTCGACAATGGCAATCAACTCGCGGGCGGTGGCCAGGAGGGTCTGTTTCGCGGAAAGCCCGCGAATCTCCTGGCCGCTGCTGACATCGCGGTAGATGCCGATGTCGGTGGCATCGACGAGCGTACGGTAATCCAACGTCAACTCTTCGCCGGCGGCGATGTCTCGCCGGGCCAGCACCGTGCCGCAGTGGCATAGCAGATTTGGATTGAAGGAATGGTTGAGGAAGGTGTACGGCTCGGCTTCGTTGCCGATCGTGAAATACTTGCCGGCATACCGCGTGCCGGTGCGGACAATCGGGCGCTCGTTGGCTTCTATCGCCTGAAGATACCGGGTCTCGGTGATGACCTGCGCGCCAATCGGGAAAAAACAGATGATCTTGCCGCGCGCAACCGGCTCACATGCGAACAATCCCTTGCCGAATATCGGCGACGGCTTCACTTGGGCGATTATATACATTCGGGTGATTTCTCCACTTGCGTTCCACGATGGGCGCTCGCAAGTGCGCGTGACATCCATGGCGGGCTGCCTAACCCCTCTCCCGGTACCCGCCACATGTCTTCTCCACGAGCGCGGCGCTCCCGAAAGCGACGAGGACGTCGCTTCTACATATGGAGCCGAGCCGCGTTGGCGAGCGGTCAAGCTGCTTTCGGGCGAACCGTAGAAGCGGCGTCCTCGCCGCTTCTCTGCTTCCGTGGACAGAGCGTATGCCGAGGGAGGGGGGAGGCGCAACAAAAATCGAACGTGCCTGTATTGCAAATTCGCACCCAATTCGCCTCATTTTCATCAGGCCAGGTCCTGGCCCGTCGCGGCACGAACGGCGCGGAGCATCTGATCGCCCAAGGCGAAGGCTTTGCGATTTAAGGCGACGCGGATGGGTCGGCCGGTTCTCATCTTGAGGATCAAAAAGCCGCGTGGTGAACGGCCAAAGATGTCGCGCGACATATTCAGGGTCACGTCGCTGACATCGCGAATGGGCCGACGCCGGAAGCGAATCCCCCAGATGCCGCGCCGGGAGTAAGTGACGGTGCCATTGGCAATATCCAATTGCGTGGGGGTGCCGGCATAGCGGCAGTGCTCATAGAGCTGGGCAAAGAATATCGCTGCGAAGACCGCTATAAGAAAAGCCCATTCTACCGCCCAGATGATTAAAGACGATTGCTGTTGTGCTAATGCACGGGCGGCCTGGGTCCAGCTCAAGCCAAAGGTGCGGCGCATGAACATGATAATGATCAGCGGCACTGCAAATTGGGTGGCCGATGCGATCGCCTCAAACACCAGAGCCGCGCGCTCGATCCACGCCGGGGGGGCGGGTAGAACGAGGCTCACCTCATCGCCTGCCACATGAAGCGACGGAAGTCGCGGCGACGTTGGAGAAGCCTGGTATTCTAGCATCTCTGGATCACATCCAAGACGCGGCAATCGCGCCGAGAGCTGTCATTTTATGGCATGCGATCAATGCAAGAGGGGACATTCTCATCCGGCACTATGACCGTATAAGAATGTCCCCTACATGTTGGGATAATTTCATGTCAATTTCATGTCAGTTGCATGGGAGGCGACCTTGAGGAGAATCGGATGGTTGCGTATCATCAGGTAAGGCACACTGCCTTTTGCTGGAATGTATTCCATATGGCTGACTTATCGAGTCGAATCACCACTGATCCCAACATTTGCCACGGCAAACCGGTGGTGCGCGGCTTGCGATATCCGGTGGAGATGCTTCTTGAACTGCTTAGTTCTGGAATGACCATTGAGCAAATCCTGGCGGATTACGAGGATCTGGAACGAGAGGATTTGCTCGCCGTTCTGGCATACGCGGCACGTCTCAGCAGGATCAAGCGGGTGGAACCGATCGGCACATGAACTTCCTGGTTGATGCGCAATTACCCCAAAGGCTGGCTCGCTGGCTTCGCGATGCCGGTCATGATGCAATACACACCTCGGAACTTCCCGCGCGCAACCGTACGACCGATTCAATGGTCAATGCGATTGCCGACACTGAAAAACGCGTCGTTATTTCCAAAGATGCGGATTTTGTGGACTCTTTTCTGGTTCATCCGACTAATGCGTAGGTAGTTTCGTGTAAAGCGAAGATTTTAAGTTTGAAGAAGTCGGGGTCTCGGAAGCCGTATGCTTGTCGTTGCATGGTTTTGATCTTGTTATTTGTGCCTTCCAATGGCCCGGT
>DASRLH010000466.1:0-12664 GCA_035648595.1 Tepidisphaeraceae bacterium | reverse complement strand
GTAGCCGCGAATACCCCATCCGTGATACAACAGGCTTGTGGACATGAGTTTGTCTCCTTTCTGAAGATTGGTAACTCCAGAGGAGACGGCCATGTCCATTTTTTTTCAAGCACTACCTACGCAAAAGCCGGAAGAACCTTTAAACTCGTTGACTTGCAGAAAGACTACGATGAACCGTCGCGAATTTCTGGCCCTCTCTACCACGGCCGCTATTTCCGGCATGGCGGGCGTCAGCCGCGCTGAAGAACACGCCGCCGCCGCAGCGCGCGTAACGCTCGCCCCCGGCAAAATCCTCGGCTCCATCCCCCCCGACTTCATGGGCCTTGGCTACGAGATTTCCTCCGTCGCCGATTCCGGACTGCTGAGTGGGAAGAATCGGCGGATGATTCAGTTTGTCCGCACTCTCGGCAAAGCCGGCGTCATTCGCGTGGGCGGCAATACGTCCGATGATGCGCATTGGTCGGCCGATGGGCAGCCGGTCTCCAGGCCGGTGGGGACGGTGGTCAACAAGGCGGTGATCGCGGATTTGGGCCACTTCCTTAGAGCGACGGGGTGGAAGGTGATCTGGGGGTTGAACCTGGGGCGAAGTACGCCGGCGGAGGTTGTGGCCGAGGCGCGGGCGGTCGCCGATAGCGCGGGGAATTCACTGCTGGCGTTTGAGACCGGCAATGAGCCGGACTTGTTTGTGCCGGCGCATCGCAAGAAGGGATATGGATACAGCGACTACTTAAGGGAGTACCGAGAATTGAAGCAGGCGATCCGCGCCGCGATCCCGGCAGCTCCGTTCGCCGGCCCGGACGTGGCGGGCGCCACCGATTGGGTCGGGAAGTTCGCCAAAGACGAAGGCGCCGATCTGAAACTACTCACGCATCATCACTACTCCCAGGGCCCGCCCCGAAACAAAACTACCACCATCGAGAACCTGCTGGCCGGCAAGACCAACCTGGAACGGAAGCTCGACGAAATTTCCGCCGCCGCCGGGTCGGCTCATCTCCCCTACCGCTTCTGCGAGGTCAACTCCTGCTTCGGCGGCGGCAAGGCCGGGGTCTCCGATACCTTCGCCTCGGCGCTGTGGGTGCTCGACCTCATGTGGACTTTGGCCAGCCACAATTGCGCCGGCGTCAACATCGAAACTGGAGTGAATCAACTGGGCCGCATCAGCGACTACTCCCCGATCTATCCCACCGGCCCCAACGCCTACACCGCCCGTCCCATCTACTATGGCATGCTCGCCTTCGCCCGCGGCTGCCAGGGCAAACGCATCGGCTGCGACCTTGACACGGGCGGCCTGAACCTCAAGGCATACGCGGCGGTCGGTGAGGGCGGGACTACTCGACTGACGCTGATCAACAAGGAGCTTTCCCGCCACGCGAAGGTTCGCATTGTCGCCGGCCCCAACGCCCGCACCGCCACAATCTGCCGACTGACCGCCCCCTCGGCGGACAGCCGGGTTGGCGTGACGTTGGGTGGAGCAGCCGTGAATGCCGATGGGCACTGGACTGCGGTGCTGAAGGAACGTGTGGAGGGGCGGGAGGGGAAATTCGATGTGGACCTGCCGGGGGCGAGCGCGGCGATCGTGGAGTTTGACGCTGGGAAGCTCGGAGCTGGGTGATTTCTACGAATCCGGCCTCGCGTGGAAACCCATGGATTGCGGCAAGGCTGCCGATCGTCGATAGCGCCTCGGCGCCCTCCGTGCCTCCGTGGTGAATCATCTTTTGGAGCCCCCGAACCGCTCAGGATCGCACCACGATCGTATTGAGCAGGATAGTCTCGGCGACGCGCTTGGCGGCGGCGCAGGTGTAGACGGCGCCTGCCGGGTGGGTGCCGTCCAACTGGTATTGCTCGGGAACGAAGACCTCGAATTTCCAAAGCTTGGACTCGGCATTGCGCAACGCCACCTCCGCCAGCTTCTGGCCTGAATCATCCACGAACTCGAAGATCAGCCCGTCGGCGACGTCGTTCCATTTGCATTCATCGAAATAACGGACGTTCATTTTGCCGCCATCCTTAAATGAGAGCTGACCACACTCTGCGCGGGCGCGCCCGCGACCCAAGTGGAGGTGGAAATCCGAAATCCGAAGCACGAAATCCGAAACAAATCCAAATGAAGAAAGGCGTCCACAAGTTAGTATCGGCATTGTAGCGGCTTTTGGCGTTGCCGGGCGGAAGACCTGGCACGAATGAACACGAATGGCCACGAATAATTTCTTTTCGTTCCCTTCCACCCGAGTTCATTTTTTCGTCCCTTTTTTGGCAATGGCGCGGCCGTCCTTTGTGTCTTTGTGCCTTTGTGGTTAATAGTCTTTCAGGAGCGTGCCGTGCGGATTGCTGACGAACATCTCGAACATCTTCGCGAGCATGGCTATGTGCTGGTGCCGGGCTTTTTGGACAAGGATGAACTCGGCGCGGCGATGCGGAACATGCTGCGGTATGTGCCGACGCCCGAGGAACTGGCGGCCGCGCCTGAGCGGTATCCGTGGATATTCGAGGAAGCGGATCGGCTGCAGACGGAGTTTCCGTTTGCCGGGGACGCGCTCAATCACATCGCAACGCATCCGGAGTTGATCTCGTTTTGCGAGCGGGCGATGGGCACGCGGGCGGTGATGCTCAGCCAGTCGGCGATCTGGGCCAAGTACGCGGGCACGGGGGATTTCGAGCAGGCGCTGCATCTGGATTACCAGGGCAACACGCTGGTCGTGCCGCGCGATGATGGGGATTATCGGCAAATCAACATGATCCTGTATTACAGCGACGTAACCGACGAAATGGGGCCAACGTGTGTGGTGCCCGCGGCGAAAACCGCGAGCCTGCCGTTGTGGCCGGCGTTTCGGCCGCGAAAGAAGCACCCGGAACTTTATCGCCACGAGCGCCAAATGCTCGCCAGCGCCGGCAGCCTGCTGATCTTCGGCATGCGGACCTGGCACCGGGCGTCGGAGATTGTCGCCGACTTTGGCGCGAGATTCTCGCATCACATGATCTGGCGGTCGGCGGCGCATTCGTTCCAGGGGTTCCATCTCTGGTCGCACCTGGGCGAGAAGCCGGAGCTGGCGCGGTTCATTGAGCATACCACGCCGCGCCAGCGCGAGGCGTTGGGGTTCCCTCCGCCGGGCGATTCGTATTGGACGAAGGAAACGCTGGCGGGGGTTGCGCTGCGGTATCCCAGGATGGATATGAAGCCGTATGGGGGTTAAAAGGACCGTGGGGCCGCGTCGATATCGCGCGGGCGCGAGATCACGAGGTCATTCGGCCAGTGACACGGGGGAAATCATTTGGAGCCATGGCATGGACTTTGGTCGCTCAACCCATTCGCCGCACAACGTCGCCGCGGTTATTTGTGCGTTCGTCATTTTGTTGTGCAGCGCCGGCTGCGGCACGCATGAAAACGCATTTTGCGTTGCCGCCCAGTCGGGAGGAAAGGCGGAGCTGGAAAAAGCCAGGAGAACCGGCGCGAATATTAATGGCCGCACCGCCGGCGGGGCCACGCCGTTAATGGTGGCGGCGAAGGAAGACAACGAGGACACCATTCGCTGGCTTCTCGATCACGGCGCCAATCCGCGTCTCACCGATCCAGACCGCGATACTGCGCTGCATATCGCGGCGCAATATGGCGCGGTGAACGCCGCCGGCGAATTGTTGGATCACGGCGTGCAGATTGAATCGCGCAACGCGCGCGGCTCAACCCCCCTTCTGCTGGCATCGGACTACGGCTGGCTCGATATGGTGGATTTGCTGCTCGATCGCCGCGCCGACGCCAACGCGCGCGACCGGCTGGGATGGACTCCGCTGATGTATGCCGCCCGTGATGGATTCGTGAAAATCGCCCAGGCGCTGATCGACCATGGTGCGAAAGTGAACGTGGCCGCGTCGCGCGGCGAAACGCCCATCTCCCTGGCGCGCCAGGAACGGCACGTTGAGCTGGATGCGCTGTTGGTATCGCATGGCGCGCCGCCCGCGCCGGCGCCCGCGACGGCGCCGCGTACTACAGCTCCAGCCACATCCGCGCCCACACGGGATTCTCCGTTCCAGAATGTTCAACGTGACACGGGCGTCCCACCCGTGCCGAGGGGCAAAGAATAGGAGCGATCGACGTGACTCGCATCCCATGCAGCCCGCACGGGCGAGACGCCCGTGTCACGACTGCGCCTTGATGTCGTAGCAGAGCAGCACGTCAATGTCGCGGAGGTAGAGTTTTCCGCCGGCGATGACGGGGTGTGCCCAGGCTTTTTCCTTGCTGCGGTCGGGTTGTTTGAGAAGCCCGTGTTGTTTGTAGCCGTCGGGGGTGGCCTCGACCAGGGCGAGATCGCCGGTGCTTTCGCTTCGCACGTACAGGCGGTCGTCGGCGTAGGCCACCGAGCCTTTGCCCACGCTCTTGTTTTTCCACGCGACTTTGCCGGTCTTGATTTCCATGCAGGTGAGCGTGCCACGCTTTTCGTCGCTGGCGCCGTAGACGTAATCGCCCACGCGGATCAAGCCGCCGTGGTGAATGATCATGTCTTTGTTGTGGTAGACGTGCTCGGCTTCGAAATCATTGCCCATGCCGGTGATCTTGAACAGGTCGCAGCCGATGTTGTAGCCCGAGGAGACGTAGACGAGGTTGCCGTCCACGATGGGCGTGGGAACGATGGCGGTCGCGCCTTTGCGCTGAGCATGCCAAAGAACTTTCCCATTGAGCGAAATGCCCGCGACGCTGGCGCCAGTGAGTACGACGTATTGATGTGTGCCGTTGATCTCGGCGGGCACCAGCGAGGTGTATTGAGCGCCGTCGGTCAGGTCCTTGCTGCGCCACAGGAGATTGCCGGTCTTTTTATCGAAGGCGGCGAGGGTGCCCTGCCTGCCGCCGGGCGTGCAAATGAGTTTTTCGCCGTCCACCAGCGGAGACTCGGCGTAGCCCCAGCCGCCCATATCACCCGACAAATCCTTGCGCAGATCCTTATGCCAGACGAGCTTGCCGGTGCCCGCTTCCAGGCAGACCAGGTCACCGAACTGGCCCAGGGCATAGACGCGGTCGCCGTCGATGGTGGGTGTGGAGCGCGTGCCGGCGGCGGTTGAGCCGCCCGCCTTGCCGATGCGGGTGGTCCACAGTTGCTTGCCGGTCATGTCCAGCGCGAGCACGTCGGCGGAGTCGCCGTGGTCGCCCATCGTGAAGATTTTGCCGTCGGCAATCGAGACCGTCGAATACCCGACGCCCATCCCCTTGATCTTCCACGCCAATGGCGGACCGCTTTGAGGCCAGTCCTTCAGCAAGCCCTTTTCGGTGGAAATGTCGTCGCGGTTTGGCCCGCGCCACTGCGGCCAATCGCCGATTGCCGCCTGTACGCTCGTTGCCGCGCCAAGAGCCAGTGAGGCGCCGATAATGAACCGAGCCGCAGTCTTTGAAATTCGTGAATGATTCATCGACATGTTCTCCGTTTCTTGCCTTCTTCCAGTATCCTCGAATCGCGCTTACGTTTAGGAAAGGAACAAATTGTGCGAAGTTGCCGGGGCCTGTCGGCGAGTGGGCGTGCCCAATTTTCCGGGAGGGGCATTGGCGGACGGTGGGGCAGACATTCTTGTCTGCGTCGAATCGGTGAGTGGAGGACATTCTTGTCCTCCCGAACCGATTCGACACGCTCACGGCAGTCCGATTCGAATCCGCTCGGCGGGGCAGGAATGCCCCGCACTCGCGGATTCGGGCAGACAGGAATGACGCCCCGGCAAAAAGTCGAAAGCCACAAGAATTTTCCGCGTTTTTGGCCGAAAATCGAAGGTTTTGGTGGACGAAATCGACTTTTTGCCGGGGCGTCAGGAATGTCTGCCCCACCAAACCCTGTGGATGTAAACGGTTACCACCTGCCCGAAAATTCGGGAACGCCCCGAAGAGTTGTCTTCGTAGGGTTCGCTTCAGCGAACGAGACTTGGCAAGTAGAATGCCCAGTTGATGACCGACCCAACCTTGTGCCGGGCCCCAGCCGCACCATGTAGTTCGCGGAAATGCGCGGCGTGGCTGCTCGCGCTCGCGACGTTGCTGGGGCTTGTGGTGCGCGGGGCGCAGTACGCCGCCGACCGCTCGTATTGGCATGATGAAGCTTCACTGGTTTTGAACATCCGAGGCAAGACCGTGGCCCGGCTTTTCGGTCGGCTGGATTATAACCAGGCGGCCCCGCCGATGTTTCTGGTCGCCGAGCGCGGCATTTTTTGCGCCCTGGGCGGATCGGAGCTTTCACTTCGGCTGTTTCCGCTGTTATGCGGACTGGCATCGGTCGTACTCTTCGCTCTTCTCGCGCACCGCCTGTTGCCCGCGCCGTGGGATGCGCTGGCGACGGCGCTCTTTGCGCTCTCGGATACGCTCATCTTTCACGCCGTCGAAGTGAAGCCGTACGGCATCGACGTATTCTTTACCGTGTTGATGCTATTGCTGGCCGTTGGCGCGCGCCCCGGTCGCCCGGCCGCCCGGCGGCTCGCCTTTGCCGCGCTCGCGGCCACTGCGGCCGTCTTCCTTTCCTATACCGCCGTGTTGGTTTTCGCGGCCATCAGCCTGGCGCTTTTGCCCGGCGTCGCGCGGTGCGGCGGGCGCGGCGCGCTTGTTTACGCGGTATGCAACCTGCCGGTCGTGCTGGCGTTCGCGGCGGTTTTGCTGATCTCCGTGAAGGCGCAGCAGAATGCCTCGCTGAATGATTACTGGCGTGAGGCGTTTTTGGATTGGAGCAGGCCGTGGGCGTGGCCCTGGTGGTTTTTGCGACAGATGCATTCGATGTGCAACTACGTTAATCCGGGCGCGGGGCCGGTACTGCTCGCGGCCCTGGCCGGCGGAGTTTGGGCGTTGCGGGCGCGGCCGGCGCATCTCATGATGCTCGCCGGCCCTATCCTCATCGCCCTTCTCGCGGCGGCGGCGCATCGCTATCCATTCGACGGTGCACGCCTGACCGCGTTCCTTACGCCTTGCGTGTTGCTTCTGGCGGCTTTCGGATTGCGCTGGATAGTCCAGATTGCCGGGCCGCAACTGGCCATGATCTCCCTCGCGCCCACCGCATATGTCCTGATTCTCGCGGCATTTTGGTCGGGCCTTCATCTGCTTCATCCGCGCAACCGCGGGCATCTGCGCCCGATCGCCCAGTACCTTCACTCGCATGCACAACCCGGCGACGGAATCTATTGCCTGGAGCAACGCGAGTTTGAATGCTATTGGCCGGCCAACGATCCGCGCGTGAGATGGGAAATGGACCCGGCCAACCAAATCCCATTCAATCGCTTCTGGATCGTCTGGTCGTTCCCCAACCCGGTGGCCGAACATCGCCGCGATCCGCTCCTCAAGTGGGCGGCCGAGTTCGCGACGCAAAAAGAACGCATTACAAACAACGGCGGCGCGGCGGTACTGTTCCAGCGAGTTGACGGAAAGCTGCCGCTCCACCCTCGGCCTCCGCCAACCGGCACACATCACAAGATGATGATCAATAGTGGGGACGCCCGTGATACGACGAAGGTATCCAAAAGCTGCGCGACATTGAGCTATTGCGAATCGCTAAGGCACAGCGAAATACCCCATACCCCATACCCAAAACCCCGCGCGACGGGTCGACCCCTTCGCGCCATATTGATGCTGTTGCCAATCCCCCATATTCTTGGCGGCGGCATGGCAAAATCCCTGGCATTCATCGGCCTTGGCATCATGGGCCTGCCCATGGCCGGGCACCTTCTGGCCGCGGGACATCCGCTGCGGGTCCACACGCGCACAAAATCAAAAGCCGCCGATCTGCTATCGCGCGGCGCGCGCTGGGCCGACAGCCCGGCAGACGCGGCGCGGGAGGCGGATGTTGTTTTTATCTGCGTGCCGGATACGCCGGATGTGCAAGCCGTCGTGCTGGGAGCCGACGGGATTCAAGCGTCTGCCCGCGCGGCAATGATTGTGGTGGATCACTCCACCATTTCGCCGGCGGCCACGCGGGAGATGGCCGCCGCCCTTGCCGGTCGCGGCGCGTCCTTTCTCGATGCGCCCGTGAGCGGCGGCGACGTCGGCGCGAAAAACGCGACGCTTTCCATCATGGTCGGCGGCGATCAGCCGGCCTTCGCCCAGGTGCAACCCTTCCTCCAACTCATGGGCAAGACCCTCACCTACTGCGGCCCCAGCGGCGCGGGGCAACTCACTAAACTGGTCAACCAGGTGTTGGTGAGCGTGACGAATCTGGCCGTCTGCGAAGCCCTGGCTTTCGCAAAGGCGAATGGCCTGGATTTGCAAAAGACGTTGGCCGCCGTCGGCGGCGGCGCGGCCGGCTCCTGGCAACTGAATAACCTGGGACCCAAAATGGCCGCCGGCGATTTCGCGCCTGGATTTACCATCAAGCTTCAGCAAAAAGATTTGCGGCTGGCGCTGGAAGCCGCGAAGGAACGAGGATTGGATTTGTCGGCCTTGAAACTCGTCCATCAATTGTTCGACAAGGCCATCGAGCAGGGCCGTGCACAACAAGGGACGCAGGCGCTATTCACAGTCGTGGATAAGAAACTCAATGATACAGCGGATCGGCAAACCGCGGCGTATAGGCATCCAGGCGTGAAATAAGCTGGACGTGGTTATCTACGAAGCAGGCGTTCCCACGCTCTCCGGTTCCGGTGTCGCGGACGTCGTGGTAGGTCGCCAGGTCGTTTTGATCCGCATCCCACACGCATCGGCCATCGTCGATGGTCCTGCCGTCTTCCTCCACGAGCAGGATTTTGTCACTGGGATTAAACACCTCCGTGCGCTTCGAGCACTCGGCGGCATAGTGGTCGGAACCCAGGTAATAATTCATCGAATAGCTGTAAAGATACGGGTCGGCGGTTCCATGCGTATGGGTGGCCAATTCATCCGATGGGCAGCGCAAGATGGCTTCGAGCGTGCCGCCCTTTTTGCCGCCGAGATATTTGGCAATCGCGCTTTGGTCGAGGTCCTGGCCCGTTTGCCACCAGATCCAATCCTCCGCCTGATGCCCCGCCCCGCGCGACGCGGAGAACGGAAACCAATCGTGGTTATCGTTGGCGTACATCTGCATCGCCAGCCCAAGCTGCCGGAGGTTGGACGCGCACTTCACCTGCTTGGCGTTCTCGCGGGCCCGGTTGAGCGCGGGCATCAGCAGCGAAATCAGCACCGCGATGATGCCGATGACGACGAGCAATTCGACAAGGGTGAAGGCTCTGGCATATGCCGGGGCGCCACGCGAGCGTCCAACGTCGACGATCGGATAAATCAAATCGCTATCCAGACGGAAAAACCCGTGTCGCATCCGTTCTCCATTAAGCGCTGCTCGTCAATCGGGACATGCCGCGAACACAGAGGATGATAACAGAAAATGAGCGATGTGTCGCTCAATGGATGGCTATTTGACAAATCGCACGAAAAGTCGAAATGCGGTATCAATACCACCCAACAGCGACATAGCCACGGCGGCGCTCCAGCCGGCGATGATACAGAGCGCGGCGCGCTCGTGGTATGCCGATTTGTGGCCCGACTCGCGTGCGTGATGCAAAGTTGGGCGCTCCTGCATCGCGTCATCTTACCCTTCGCCGTTAAAACCGATACACTCCCTACCCTCATGGCACCTTCCCCCACTTCACGCATTCTCGTGACCGGCGGCGCCGGTTTTCTTGGCGGCTTTGTCGTGCAGAAGCTTAAGGCGCGCGGATACGGCGATATTTTCGTACCCCGGCGGCGCGAATATGACCTGACCCGCGAAGCGGATGTCGAGCGGTTGTATGCCGACGCAAAGCCGGCGGTCGTGCTGCATCTGGCGGCGGAGGTCGGCGGGATCGGGGCCAATCGCGATAATCCCGGCCGGTTTTTCTTCGCCAACGCCGCGATGGGGCTGCACCTGATCGAGGGCGCGCGAAAGGCCGGCGTCAGGAAGTTCGTTCAGGTGGGCACGATCTGCGCGTATCCGAAGTTCACGCCGGTGCCGTTCAGGGAGGCGGATTTGTGGACGGGCTATCCCGAGGAGACCAACGCGCCGTACGGCATCGCCAAGAAGGCGCTGCTGGTGATGTGCCAAGCGTATCGCCAGCAATATGGGCTGAACGCGATCTATCTGCTGCCGGTAAACCTGTACGGCCCCCGCGACAATTTCGATCTGCACACTTCGCACGTGATCCCGGCGCTGGTTCGCAAGTGTATCGAGGCCCGCGGGCGCGGCGACAAGACCATCGCCGCCTGGGGCACGGGGTCGGCAAGCCGGGAGTTTTTGTATGTCGAGGATTGTGCCGAAGGGCTGGTGCGGGCAATGGAAAAGTACGAATCGCCCGAGCCGATCAACCTCGGCAGCGGCCGCGAGATCAGCATCCGCGACCTCACGCACCTGGTGGCAAAGCTGTGCCGATTCGACGGACAGATCACCTGGGACGCCAGCAAACCCGACGGCCAGCCCCGGCGATGCCTGGACGTGAGCCGGGCGCGCGAGCAATTGGGATTCGTCGCGGAAACGACGCTGGAAGCCGGCTTGGCGAAAACCATCGCGTGGTATGAAACGCACCAAATCGCCACGGCCCACTGATTTCCCATGCCCGCACGCCTGGATCAACTTGACACTCCACTCAGCCGGCTCGACCGCTTGCTGGACGGCCTTTCGCTGTCGGCGACGATGAAGCCGGTCGTCGATCGCTGGCGATCGGACGCCGCGGCGCTGCGATTCCATCTTCGGCCTCATGATAAGGACCGCCCGCTCCTGGTCGCGGTGATTGGCGGCACGGGCACCGGCAAGAGCACATTGGTGAATCGGCTGCTGGGCGCCAGCGCATCGGCCACCAGCTTTCGCCGAACGTTTACCAGCGGGGCCGTCGCGGTCGCGCGGGACGCGGCGGACGTGCCGCGCGGATGGCTGGGGGTTGAGCATGTGGCCGCCACCGTTTCCCAATTGCCGGCGCGCGGGCAGAGCGGAACACTGATCATCGTGCCGCGGGCGATCCTCGGGCAGGCGCTGGCGCAGGAGGGGTTGCTGGCGCGGGCGGTGTTGGTGGATACGCCTGACTTGGATGGCGATCAGCCGCTGCATCACGCGGAAGCCGACCGCGCATTCCGCTGGGCGCAGGCGGTGGTGTTTCTCGTGACGCCCGAGAAATATCAGATGACCGAGTTGCTGCCGTATTATCGTCTGGCCAACCGCTATACCGTGCCCGTGATTTTCGTCATGAACAAGTGCGAAGAGCAGGCGGTCGCGGACGATTATCGCGAGCAACTGGAGACGGCGGGAGATTGGGGGCGCACCGACGCGCAAAATGCCGGGCCGATCGAAGCTCCGTCAACCGAGCAACGCCGCGATTCCGCCGGACAAAACTCAGCCATGGGCCCGCGCGTCTTCACGATCCCCCGCGACGACGCCGCCTATGAACCCCCCGCCGCCGAAAATCTCGACGCTCTCCGCCGCGCGATCTCGGCACTGAGCACGGAGCACTCAGCACTCAGCACTCAGCACTTCTCTTCCCCGCATCCAGCACTCGGCACTTCGCAGGGCCTAACCCGCCGCGCCGCCGACCTGATCGGCCGTTTCGAGGATCAGATTCTCGCGCCTTTTCGCACCGAGCGGCAGGAAGCGGATCGGCTGGTTCGCGCGCTGCACGACATGGAAACCCCCGAGCCGGGCGTGGACGTGAACCCGGTGACCGGCGATTTGCAACGGCGATTGCAGCAGCGCAGCGTGCTTTACCTCATCGGCCCGCAGCGCGTGCTCGATCGCGTGCGCCAGGCGCCGGCGATGCTGGTTCGCCTGCCGCGCGCCGCCTGGGACTACGTCATGCGCGGCGAAGTGTCGGCCTCCACCTTCAACCCCGCCGGGCCGGGCAATGCGCGCCAAGTTCCCAACTTTCGTGCCCTGCTGGCGGACCAATTCGCGGTATTGCAAAGCCGAATCGATGACCTCCTGCAAAGCAGTCCCGCCGCGCAAAAATGGATCGAGGCGGGCGCCAAGGGATATGAGCAGGCGCGCCTAACTGGCGACGAAGCCGGGCGGATCGCCGATGAAGAAATCGCCGAGCTCAAAACATGGCTTGAGAAGCGCTGGAACGCCACCCCGCGCGACACGCGCGCGGTTCAGGCGCTGCTGAAATACCTGCCCGGCGGCAAGAAACTCGCCGGCGCCAGTGAAGCCGCCCCGTATTTACTCGCGATCGCGCTCATCGCCCACCACGCCCTGTTCGGCACCGATCTTCTGGTTCTCGGCGGCTACACGCTGGCCACCTGGCTGACCGAAAAACTGAGTAACGAAGTCGCCACCCACACCCGCGCCACCAATGCCCGCATCACCGATCGCTTCAGCCGGCTGGCCCACGAGCAGATCGAAAAGATCGGCAACTGGGTCGATCGCCAAGCCATCCCCGCCCGCGCCATCCAACCGCTGGAACGCGCCGCCGGCGAAGTGGCGGGGGCCGCGGGATTGGAGATTGACGAGTGAAACGGCCCCCAATGCTAATCCCTTCGAGGCGTCCCCTTTTATCGCTGCCCGTAGCGCCGCATCGAGAGCGCGCGGGAACGGTAACACTTCAGCCGATTGCGGAGGGGTGGACCTCACGAGGAGAAGCTCGTAATGTATCACGGGCGTCTCGCCTCATCTTTCGTCACATTTTTTCCAGTCCAGCCGCCCGCGCGCCCATGACCATCAGGTGAAGGTCATTCCATCCGCGCCAGAGGGTGAGCCAGCCGGGTGGGCCGTCGGACTTGCGGTTTTGGTGG
>DASRLH010000465.1:0-5013 GCA_035648595.1 Tepidisphaeraceae bacterium | reverse complement strand
CTTAAGTCCCCGGACGTCCTTGTCCTGTAGTTCCTGTTCCATCGTCCCGGATCGTGCCACGAACCCGCCGCCAGCGCAATACGGCTTTTGTTAGGATCGCCGCCCCGCCATCAATCGCCGTGCCGAACGGCATTAACGATTCGGCGGGCTCAAAGACTGCGTGTTCCGCCCCATAGAGAAAATTGCAACCACAGAAGCACGGAAGCACTGAGGCGCATTCGAGGCTACACGCCGTTTGCTCAACCCTAGTGCATGCACTCTTCACTCGGAGGAATGAGCCATCTGCACGCGCGCAATGCGCCCACTTGCACGGTAGGGTTCGCTTCAGCGAACGCTGTTCTTCCACCATGGCCAGAAAGCCGCGTTCGCTGAAGCGAACCCTACGATTGCGGCTCTCCGTCCAACTTACCGACCTGCCGCCATCCGGCCATACGAGTCGAAAACGCCTCGGTGTCTCCGTGCCTCGGTGGTGATTCTTCCTTCGTGACAGTTCACGCCGACAGCACCGCCAGCCGCTTGAGGGATCGTGGCGGCTCGAAACTTACGTCTTCCTGCACGACCGTCCGGAGCTCAACTTCCCCGCCAAAATCATGTTTCAGGCGGTCGATGAGGGCTTGCACCAGATGCTCGGGAGCCGACGCGCCGGCGGTTACCATTACGGTTTCCACGCCATCAAACCAGCCGGGATCGAGCTCGGATTGATCGTCGATCAGGTAGGCGGGCCGACCCAGTTCGTGGGCGCGCTCGACGAGGCGCTGCGAGTTGGAGCTGTTCTTGCTGCCGATGACCAATACCAGATCGGCATCGCCGCCCAGTTCCGCGACCGCGTTCTGCCGGTTGGTGGTGGCGTAACAAATATCTTCCTTGGGCGGCGCCTTCACGTTTGGGAACCGGTTCTTCAACGCGGTGATGATGCGCGAGGCGTCGGAGATGCTCAGCGTCGTCTGTGTGACATAGGCGAGCTTGTTGGGGTCTTTGACTTCCAGCTTCTCGACTTCTTCGGGCGATTCGACGACGGTGATGTGATCCGGCGATTCGCCCACGGTGCCGACGGCTTCATCGTGCTTGCGATGGCCGATGAAAAGGATGTGGTAGCCATCCTTGGCGAATCGCAAAACTTCCAGGTGCACCTTGGTGACCAGCGGGCAGGTGGCGTCCACCTCAATGAGCCGCCGGCCCCTGGACTGCTGGCGAATGGAGGGCGAAACGCCGTGCGCGCTGTAAACCACCAGCCCGCCTTCGGGCACCTCGTCCATGCTGTCCACGAACGTCACCCCGCGGGCGCGGAAATCGTCCACGACGTGGCGGTTGTGCACGATCTCGTGAAACACATACACCGGCGCGCCCTTGAGCCGAAGGACCTGGTCCACCACGTCGATGGCCATGTTCACGCCGGCACAAAAGCCGCGGGGGTTGGCAAGTAGAATTTTCATGCGATTTTCGTTGGGTTCTTCGATTCCGAAACCTTGCGCGACTCCGCGCACGGATCGCTGTTGAACAATATCGTGATTTTCGCGCCGCCGTCCACAGCCCGCTTCAACTTGCCGGGCGTTGCCGGGTAGGTAGGCTTGTCCGGCGGGCAGGTGGTGCGCTGCCCCGCTTGAACCCCTTCACTCGCGGACGCCGCAACTTTTTGGGGGAGGGCGCACGTACAGCACAGACGCGCAAGGGCATTGATCGGAGAACGTGCATGTGGATGAGGCAAACATCTTGGCGCCCGGCCTTGGGGCGGTTGAGCGTGGCGGCAGTGCTGGCCGCCGCGGCGGCGCTGCCAGGCGCGCGGGCGGCGGATGCCGACGCCCCGCCCGCCCAGAGCCATGAGGCGGACGCGGCTTCCAAAAAGCTGATGGCCGCCAACGGGCTGGCCCATCGCGGGCTCTACAAACTTGCCGCTGACGAATACAAGGAACTGCTCGCGCAAAACCCCGCGCCCCAGCAGGCCACCGCGGAACGGTATGCCCTGGGCTTGTGCCTGTATCAACTCCATGATTACCCGGCGGCCATTGAACCGCTGCAAACCGCGCTCAAGGACTCAAAGCTCGATCATCGCGATGATGCCCTGGCGATGCTGGGCTATTGCCAACTCAACGGCAAGCAGTACGACGAGGCCCAGGCCACCTTCGCCGGTCTTCTGGCCAAGTATCCGCGAGGCAAGCAGGCCGAGTCGGCGTCCATCTATCGGATTCAGTCGCTCTACTTCGGCAAGAAATACAAGGACGTGGAAACCGCCGCGAAGCAGTTCATCGGGCAGTATCCCAAGAGCGGCGAGATTCCCACGGCTCTTTACTTTCAGGCCCTTTCGCAGCGCGCCGCCGGCCAGAACGACGCGGCAACGGCATCGCTCGAACAACTAGGCAGGGACTACCCCGATTCGCGCTACCGCCTCGACGCCACGCTGCTACTGGGCCAGTCGCTGGAATCGCAGGGGAAACTCGATGCCGCTATCGCACAGTATCGGAGGATGCTTGCAGATGCGCCCGAAGCGCGCAAGGCCGATGCGCAATACAGCCTGGGGCTGGCCCTGTACAAGGCCGGCAAATATGACGATGCCGCCCGTGAACTCATCGGCGTCATCGAAGGCTTTCCCTCCAGCGCCTACGCGAAACCCGCGAAACTGCAACTGGGATTGGCGCAGCTCGCATCCGGCAAAACCGCCGACGCGCGAAAAAGCTTGTCGGCTGTTGCACGGGAAGATACGGCAAGCGCGCCCGCGGCCCGATACGGGCTGGCCCAGTGCGACATCGCCGACAAGAAATACGACTCGGCCCGCGCCACGCTCGATGCGCTCGTCGGCCTGCAACCGCCGCCGGCGAATCTCCCGCAAATCCAGTTCGACCGGGCGGCATGCCTGATGGGCCTAAAGAAGTTCGACGAAGCCGCCGGGGAATTCGCGGCGTTCTCATCGCAACATCCCAATTCTCCGCAAGCGGCCGAGTCGGAATATCGACAGGCATACTGCCTGCACGCGCAGGGGAAATACGATCAGAGCCATGCCTTGTGTCAAAGGCTCGCGAAGCTGCCGGCCTCGGCGATCAGTTCCCCCGTTGGCGAACTGGATGCCGAGAACCTGTTCCGGATGACCAAATATCCCGAAGCGCAAAGCGCCTTCGCCGCCCTTGCCAAGGGATCGCAAGATCACGCGAAGGCGGCGCGATATAAACTGCGCCAGGGTCAATGCGCGTATTACGCCGGCAAATACGCCGATGCCGAATCCGTCCTGCGCTCCGTGGCCGAATCGGCCGATGGCAAGTCAACCGATGAGTCCCGGCAGGCGCAATTTCTATTGGGCGATGCGCTCCTTCAGCAAGGCAAGCACGCCCAGGCTGCCGACGTGTTGACGAAATACGTTGCGACGGCCAAGGGCGAGCAACGCGAGGCGCGATACAAACTGGCTCTGGCGCGATCTCAGTCCAAGGATGCCGGCGGCGCCTTGAGCGCGCTGGGGCCGTTGATCCAGGGGCCCGTTGATGATCCGTGGGTTCAGCGCGGCTTGCTGGAGGCGGGACAACTCAATTATCAAGCCAAACGCCCCGAGCCAGCGGCGGCGGCGCTCCACAAACTACTGGCGGGCAAGCCCCTCGAAGAGCTAATCGCGCCCGCGACGTATCTGCTGGGCTTCATCGATTTCGACGCCAGGCGATACGCCGCGGCGGCCGAAAAGTGGAAGTCCGTCGCCCAACAACGCGGCAATCCCAAGCTCGCCGCCGACGCCGCGTTCCAGGAAGCGCTGGCGCTCAAGCAAGCCGGCAAAACCGACGAGGCGCTGGACGCCATCCAGGCGTTCGCCCGGCTGCATCCCGATGATGCCAGCCGGGCCAATGCACTGGCCGGATCGGCGTTGTATGATCTTGCTTGGTCGCAGCGCGACAAGGACAAAAACATTCCCGCCGCGATACAGACCTATCGCAAGCTGCTCAAGCTTCAGCCCGACGGCAAGCTCGCCCCCGCCGCCCGGACGGAACTGGGGCAATTGCTTTATGATGACAAGAAATATGCCGACGCGGCCGGGGTTCTGGAAGTGGTGACGGCTGACAAATCCGCCGACCCCAAAACCGCCTCTGCCGCGCTGTATACGCTGGGATGGTGCTACGAAAAGCTCGGCAAGCCCGACAAAGCCGCTCCCGCGTTTATCAGCTTCGCCTCCGCGCATGGCGACGATCCGCAACTCACTCCCTCGGCCCTTCTGGCCGCCGCCGGCGCCTCCGCCGAGCAGGAGAAATTTGATCAGGCGGAGAAATCGCTGGCTCAGCTCCTGGCCAAATTCCCCGAATACAAGGACGCTCCCGTCGCGCTGCTCAAGCTCGGCGAGGCACAGGCACAACAACAGGAGTTCGATCCCTCGCGCAAGAGTTACGACACGTTCATCCAGAAATATCCCAAAAGCGAATTTGCATATCGCGCGGACTTCGGCGCCGGCTGGGCTTTGGAAAACCTGAAAAAGTACGACGAGGCGCGCACGGCGTATAAAAAAGTCATCGCCGCCAGCAACGGCGAATACGCCGCCCGCGCGCAGTTCCAGATCGGCGAGACATTACTGGCCGAGCAGAAGTTCGAGCCGGCCATCAAGGAACTGCTCGCCGTGGAGGATGTGTACGGCTACCCGAAGTGGTCGGCAACGGCGGACTTCGAGGCAGGCCGTGCCTTCGAGCAACTCAAGCAGCCCGAACAAGCCAAACGCCAATACGCCCAGATTTTGGCCAAATACAAGGACGCCCCGGAAGCCGCCGCAGCGCGGGAAAGACTAAAGGCGATGTAAGTGCGGCGGCCTACAAGACGATTAACCACGAAGGCACAAAGACACGAAGGAATTTTCCACGGTTGCCTGAGCCGTTGGCGCCGATGCCTTTTGACGAACAGATTAGGCGGCGTTCGTCGTGACACGGGCGTCTCGCCACAGGCGTCCGGGATATGGCAAGTTTACGCGAATGGGTTCCAATGAGCCAAGGGAGAGCGTGGACAATAGGCAGGGGATCGCAGCGACGGCGGTTCCATGCGCGCATGCGGCGGCGTCGC
>DASRLH010000464.1:0-2750 GCA_035648595.1 Tepidisphaeraceae bacterium | reverse complement strand
GTCCCCACCCTCCCCCGAATCCACGCCTCGCACCAATCGCTGGACGCTGGCGGTATTGGCGGCCGCGTTTACTCTCTTTATCGCCTACGTGCTTCGTTATGTCCTCCTGCCCTTCGTCATCGCCGGGGCGGTGGCGTATGTCGTTTCGCCGATCATCGGCTGGCTGCAACGCCGCTTCCGCTTTCCGCGCTGGCTTGCGGCGCTGGCGCCGTTTGTTTTGGTGTTGCTGATCGTCGCGGCGCTGGCTTGGGCGGTGAAGGCGCTGGTGATGCCGCAGTTGGCTGATGTGGCAAGCCAGATCGAACCCAAGGTTCAAAACTTCCTCATCATCCTGTTCCGCGGCAAGACGATCAACCTCGCCGGCAAATCCTACGATGCCCGGCAAGCCGCCGCCGCCCTAGCGCTGGCCGTTACGGATTTCCTGAATCCCTCCCAGCTCCTGCCGGCCATCGGCATCATCACCGGCGTGTTCATGGGCGGCGTGCTGACGCTGGTGCTCCTCTTCTACTTCCTGATGGATGGGCCGCGCATCGGCCGGGGTTTGATGTGGCTTGTGCCGCCGGCGATCCGCCCCGAGGCCGCCGCCATCGGCCGGCGGGCCGGGCCGATGATCTTCCGCTATGTGTACGGCGTCATCATCGTCGTCTGCTACACCACGCTCACCACCTGGCTGGTCACCCGCTGGGCCCTGCATCTGCCGGGCGCGTTTCTGCTGGCGATTGCGGTGGGATTGCTGGAGATGGTGCCGGTGATCGGTCCGATTCTGTCGTTCGCGCTGATCGCCCTGGTCGGCGTCGAGCAAAGCAGCTTCTGGCAAATCATCGGCTTCGGCCTCTTTGCCATCGGCCTGCGGCTTTCGATCGATCAGGTGGTGGGGCCGGTGGTGCTGGGGAAGGCCGTGAGTTTGCCGCCCCCGCTGATTATCTTCGCATTTCTGGCCGGCGGCGCGATCTGGGGAATCCTGGGCGTCGTCGTCGCCATCCCCGTCGCGGCAATTATCAAGATCATTATCGAGGAGGCGTACGCGGGGGAAAGAAGCGCACCACGAATAGGCTGAAATCAACATGGCCCTTCGGGAGATGCACTTGCGGAGACCAGGCGAATTGAAACAATGGGCGCACAATGGCTAAAAAGGCCCGACACGCTTCTAAAAAGGATCCGCCATGCCCGCCCGTTGAGAACGAGATGGCTCAGGGAAGTCCCAAAATCGGGTATATTCGAGACTATATTTCTGGATTGCCGGTTCGTGTCACCCCCGAAGAGGTACAGGCAGTTCAGGTTTTTGCGCGCCGGCTGGTGGAGGATTATGGGTATCCGAAGGGCTCGATTGCAACACGACCTCAGCATCGAGTCCGTTCCAGACCCTCTGACGACGTCAAGACCTATCTCGTCGATATTGCCGTGTTCGCGGGCGCCCCCTCGGAACCTAATTTGTTTCTCGTGGTCGAATGCAAACGACGCGATGAGAAAGAGGGCGTTGAGCAGCTCAAGCTCTATATGGATATGTCCGCCGCCCAGGTGGGCGTGTGGTTCAATGGGGAGAACCACGCATATCTTTGGAAGGTCTATCACAAGGATGGCACACGATCCTATCAACCGCTTCCGAACATCCCTCGATACGGCCAGCGCATCGAAGATATCGGATTGTACAAGAGACGGGACCTGCGCCGGCCGTCAAATCTAAAGGCAGTCTTTCGAGACATTCGCAATCACCTCGCCGGCATGACCACCGGTATTACGCGCGATGAGGCGCTGGCCCAGGAAATCATCAACATTCTCTTTTGCAAGATTCTCGATGAGCAGGAAACCGATTTGGACGAGCCCGTTCGTTTTCATGCCGGCGTGGGCGAAGCGCCCGCCAGCGTCCGCAAAAGAATTCTGGAGTTATTCGAGAAGGTGAAGACCGCGACGTTCGAGGACGTGGTCGGGCCCGGTGATTCAATTTCGCTGGACGATGACAGCCTCTTTTATGTGGTGGGCGAACTCCAAACCTACTGCATTATGGACGCCGACCGGGACGCCATCGGGGACGCGTTTGAAGTGTTTATCGGGCCCGCCCTTCGAGGGGCGGAGGGACAATTCTTCACTCCTCGCAACGTCGTTCGAATGATCGCGGGCATGATCGACCTGAAAGTCGGTGAAAAGGTCATCGATCCGGCCTGTGGTTCCGGCGGGTTTTTGATTTCCTCCCTCGAACACGTCTGGTCTCAACTTAGACAGGAAGCCGTCAGAAAGGGGTGGACGGAGCGGCAACGACTGAAGCGCGAAATGGAGGTCGCAACGGAATGTTTTCGGGGGGTGGACAAGGACGCATTTCTTGCCAAGGTATGCAAGGCCTACATGGCGCTCGTGGGGGATGGGCGAGGCGGCATTTTTTGCGCAAATTCACTGGGGCGGCCTCAAGACTGGCCGCAACAAATGCAGGACAAGGTGCGTCTCGGCCAGTTCAGCGTGGTAATCACTAATCCTCCATTCGGGCAAAAGATCGTGGTGAAGGGCGCGCAAATCCTTTCGCAATACGACATGGGATACAGGTGGAAACTGGACAAGAAGACAATCGAATGGAAGAAGACGCCCAGGATACACGATGAGCAGCCGCCGCATCTTTTGTTCCTACTGACCGTTGCGCAATGAAGTTTAAACTTTTGGTATGTTCAATCCGGCCTGTTTAAAGAATGCGTGGACTAGCCAGCACTTGTTTCTGAGGCGGTTTACCGCCATATGGAGCTGCTCGTGAAGCTGTTCGGCAT
>DASRLH010000463.1:0-27769 GCA_035648595.1 Tepidisphaeraceae bacterium | reverse complement strand
TCCGCCGGCCACCGCCCCCACGACCGCTCCCGCCTCGCAGCCGGCGGATGTTTCGCGTCCGGCGCGTCCGCCGCGGTTTTTTGATGCGCTGGCGCACTACGGCCGGCCCAACTCGGTGGCCCTGGGCCTCAAGCCGTTGTTCATGGTTTACGAGCCGAGCCTGTGGCCGCGCCCGCCGCGCGATGATGGCCCGCCGGCTGAATCCCTCTGCCGGACTTTCGCGCGGCAGGCCGGCCTGCGCCGGGAAATGGTCTGCATCGACATCGAAAAATGGCCCATCGACATCCGCGTCACGCCCCGGGCCCAGGTCGAGCAAAATCTGCGCAAGCTGGCCCAAATCGCCGACTGGTTCCACGACGAACGGCCCGACCTGCGCATCGGCTTCTACGGCATCGCCCCCATCACCGACTTCTGGACGCCTTACAATTATCACACCGCCCTTCGGCTCAAGGCCACCAGTCCCTATTGGGCTTCAAAAGAAGCTGAATACACGCTCGGCTTTGAGGGATGGCAGCGCTCCAATGATTTCGTGCGCGAGCGGCTGGGTCGCCACATCGACGTGTTGTTTCCGAGCCTGTACCAGTTCTACGATGATATAAACGGCTGGGACATCTATGCCCGTGCCAACGTAGCCGAAGCGGATCGCTATGGGAAAGCCGTATTCCCGTTCATTTGGTTTCGTTATCATCCGAACACCGAGGCGCTTCACAACAAACTGATCCCCGTCGATCAGTGGACCCGGCAGTTGGAACTGACGACCCGCCTTTCCGAGGGGCCAGTGATCTGGGGCGGGTACAAGGAAACCTGGGATCCCAATCAACCATGGTGGCAGGCGACGGCCCGGTTCATGCAAGCCGATAGGGCCGGCATTATCCAGCAGCAAGGGCACGCCAATCCACGGTAGCCTCCGGTTCACCGCGTCTCTGTGGGGGGCAGGTGGTCTGCGCGCGGGCGATCCTACCGTCAATTTACGCGTTGTTAATGAGGCCATTTATCGGATAAATAAATTGCGCACGGGACGATTCCTTACTAAAGCTGTTCGATATATCACACGCACGGAAGTTTATGGAGGAATGGCAATGAACAATTCGTCGCCCCTGATCCAATCGGCGCCATCCAGCGACACCAATGCGGACCGCGGTCGTGTCGGCAGCGCTCCGCGACTCACAAATGCGCCGAGCACCACGGAACCGCTGCGGGTCGCATTCGTGGTCAATGAGATGACACCTTACCGCGCCCACAAGTTGCGCCGATTCGCCGATGAAATTGAGGGAATGCAAGCCTTTACACTTTTGACGCATGCGGTTGGCACTGCCGCTTTCAAGACCCACATACCGCCTCAACTTCATCTAACCGTGACGGGCGTGGGCCTGGGGGTGGGAGATCAGACGAAGCTGGCATTTGTGCGGGCGCATTGGCGAAATGGCGGGCGCGTTATTCAGTGGCTGCGTGAGAATCCGGTCCACGCGGTGGTGATTTTTGGATACGGAGATGTCGGCCATATTCGCGTTATCCGGTGGTGTCATGCGCACGGCCTGCCATGCTTGATGTGGGGCGACAGCAATATCCTGGGGGACAGAGTTCGCGGATTGCGCGCCGTCGTCAAACATTTGCTGGTGCGGCGCATCGTGCGTTGGTGCGACGCGCTGCTGGTATGCGGACGGCTTGGGAAAGCGTACTTCGCCAAGTATGGGGCACGTCCCGAAGAGTTGTTCCTGGTCCCTAACGAACCCGATTACGATGAAATTTTTTCCCTGCCGGAGCCGCTAATTCAGGATGCCGCAATGCGCCTTGGGCTGCCGTCCGGCCGCAGACGCCTGATTTTCAGCGGACGGCTGATCGACTGGAAGCGGGTGGACCTGTTGATCGACGCGTTCGCACAAATCGCGGACCGCAGGCCGGAGTGGGATCTGATCATTGTGGGCGGTGGTCCGTGCGCGACGGCCCTCCAGACGCGCGTCCCGGCGGCGCTTCGCGCCCGCGTGAAGTTCACCGGATTCGTGGAGACCTCCGCGCAAGTTGCCGCGATTTATCGCGTCTCGGATGGACTGGTGCTTCCAAGCGACTCCGAGCCGTGGGCGTTGGTCCTGAACGAGGCGGCGGCCAGCGGGCTGGCGATCGTCGCCAGCTCGGTTGTTGGGGCAGCGCCAGAACTGATCCGCGAAGGGGTCAACGGCTACGTCTTTCGGCGTGGCAAGCTCGATGATCTTGTTCGCTGCCTACTTCTCGTTACCGACGCCGCGAGTGTGGATCGGTTGAAGGCCGAATCGAGGCCAATCCTCGACGAATGGCGAAAAAAGGCTGACCCGGTCGACGGACTTCGAAGCGCATTTCGTTTCTTGAATCTTGCCTGAAGTTCGATCCGCGCGATCGCCGTGAAAGCGCCGGCACCACACCAAAACCCGCCGTGGAAAATATGCTTGACACTTGGCATTATATCAATTTCGCTCCTATCGCCGTTGCGTGCGTGCTTCTTCCTGCTTGACGCGCGGAGGATTTGAGCCTCAATGCCGGGCGTTCCACGAGCAGCCACGAGGCACATGCCACCGCGAACGCGCAGCCAAAAACGGCGATTACGGTCCAGCCGATCCTCGGCAAGTCAAGTGCGATGAGGGCATTGATGGCGAGCATGTGATATAGGTAAACGCCATACGAAATATCATTGCCGCGTAGCAATGCGCGTGAAGTCCCCGGCATCGAATAGGCCGCGGACAGCGTGACGATGCCGAGCATCGGGTACATCAACTCTTGATGCAGGGACAGCCAGCGACCCAAGACCAGGTACGCGGCGAACCAGGGCACGAACCAGCCGGCGACGAACGGGCGGACCCGGTCGAAATGCTTATACGCCAGCGCTCCCAGAAGCCAGATCCAAAAATGGGGCAATGGAGTCATCGAAAGCGCTTTGCCAAAAAAGCCGTGGGTAGGCGCGAACGTGCCGACCTGGAATATCCGCCAGGTGGCAAGCGATACTGCGCCAGCAGCCACGAACACCGCGGTCGCCGCCCACTTCCCGCCCTTGCGCAATCCGAACACAGCATAGAGCAGCGCGATTCCAACGTAAAAGCCCACCTCGACCGGAATCGTCCAGAGACTTCCGTTCACTGCCCCCGCTCCGAAATGGCGCAGTTGCTCCGGGTTCCACGCCTGAAAGACCGTCACTTGGCATCCCACCCACATCCAAAACCACCGATGTCCGAGTGTCGAAAGTCGAATTACGCCCAGCGCCGCCAACAACGCGAGGCACACGCCCACATAACACCATAAAGCGGGGTAAATACGAAGGACGCGCTTGCGGGCGTACTGGGCCAGAGTGGCGGACCGCTCCAGCGACGGCGTAATCAGGAATCCGCTGACCACGAAGAAGATCGGCACGCCGGGAAACCAACGCACTCCATCAATGATGCGCGCCCAGAATCCACTTGCCGGAATCAGGGAGAAATGCGTCAGCGAGTGAAGCAGGACCACCTGGGATGCGGCGAACAGCCGAATCAGGTCGAAGTTGTTTCGCTCGCGAACATTCATCCTTCAAGCACCCAATCCCAATCGCGCCCGCAGGTCGTTGCTGATAGATTAAGTCGCCGGCGCAGAAGTTTGGTCCACGCCGCTCCGTAATTGGCGGGCGTATGAAATTCCAGGAAACGCCGGCCGGCGGCGGTGATTTGGTGATTCCCGGCGGCGTCGAGCGCGGTGCGGAGAGCCGACGCGAACAGCCGGATATTCGTTACATCGACGCTTTTTCCAAGCCCAAATCGCGGGACGATGTAGCCGACCCACCCAAAATCGGAGCCGAGCACGGGTCGGCCGGCGGCGGCAGCCCGAATCACGATGGTCGCGGAGCCTACATGGCGAGGGTAGGGCGTTGCAACCAGGTCCATTGCCGAAATGGCGGTGAGCATCTCCTCGCCGAGGTATCGGTCGAATGAAATGATTCTGCCCGCGCGCACCAGATCGGCGTGCGGGCCGATGAGAAGTTGCCTGACGCCCGGCGATTGCGGCCCAGCCAACAACAGACGATCATCAGTGTCAAGTTGTGCGGCGGCGAAGGCGCGGATCAGCAAGTCCGCGCCTTTGCGTTCGTCCATGACGCCTGCCGATCCGATGTATCGACCCGCCGGGTCAAGCCCCAGCGCCCGCCGGGCATCCCCCGTTGATTGCGGCGGCGGGGCCAGCATCGGTTCGGGCATCAGGGAGATGAGCTTCCTTTGGCGGGGCGGCAGGGCCTGCCAGACGATGGGGTCGAGATGGAACAGCGTCGCCCAGGGGCCCCGCCGGGCCAGTTCCCACGATGCCCGTGCTCTAAGCCCGGCGAACAAGTTGGCCTGAGGATAAGCAAACGCGCCGCGAAGAAGCAGGGCCTCGATCGGCAGCCCGCGCGGGACGGGCCGGCGTCCGCGCAGCCGGGCGGAGCCCAGCACCTGCGCCATTCCATCGGCATTGGGAACGTACACATGGTCGGGACGCAGGCGCTGGAGCGTTGCGCGGAAATATTCCGCGGACTGCCGCGCCGCCTCCAGGCCGATTTCGGATAATCGGGGCGCGCCGGCATCCACCTCAATTTTGTCTTCCCAACTTTTCATGTGCGTCCGATATTCAACGGACGCTGGGGCGGCCATGGAGGTGACGAGCGTGATGCGGCTCACGGGGCCGCGCATCTCGGTTAACGCGGGCAGCATTCGCGCGACGTGATGCAGCCGATGCCCCGCGTAATAAGGCTCATAAATCAGGACGTGCATTGGGCCTTCTATCGGCTATGGGAATCGAGCGGTCAACCCTTCGGGCCGATACCTTACGGGCAAGGCGCTTGCATGCCCGAACCCGCACGGCGATTCTCCTGTACCAAAAACTGCCCAAATGGCGCATGCCGGCGGCAAAGAGGATACGCGATGGAAGCAATGGCGATTTATTTTGGGCTGCTGACCCTGCTCATGGTTGCCGTCGTGGTGCGCCCGGCGAGCGCTTTGGCCGCCGTCGTCCTGCTTTTCAGCCTCAAGCAATGGACCATGGCGGAAAGTCTATGGTTTCTTGCGCATCGCGTCCTGACCAATTATGCGGTAGCCGCTATTGTCGGGGTCGGGTTCATAATGGCTCTATTGAAGAACCGGCTCAATCTGGGCCGCTATACTACTGCCGGTTGGGCAACTCTCGGGCTCTTTTTCCTGGCGTTCATTTCCTACCTCTGGTGTGTTAACCAGGATGATTGGATCACTCAGTGGACGCTGTTTGGCCCATACGTGTTGATGATCGTTCTGATGCTGCCGCTGGTCATTGTGAAACCCAATGACCTTCACGACGGCTTGATGGCAACGCTGTTTTTCGGCGTGCCGGTGTTGCTCTTGCTGCTGTTCACGGTGCAGTTCGAGGGGCGCGGCCTGCGGTTCGTGGGGATGATCTACGTCAATGGGCAGCGCGGCAACGGGGGCAATCCGCTGGCGACCTCGCAGATGGCGGGGCATATTCTGCTGATTGCCGTCCTCATGCGTTTCACCGGCATCGCCCGGTTCTGGCAATTCATGCGCTGGATCGTCGTCGCGCTGGCCATCATGCTGATCGTGCAATCGGGCTCGCGCGGGCAGTTGATCGCGGCGGTCGCCAGCGCGGTATTACTGCTTCCTTTCAGCCGGCACATCCGAAACGTACGCGGGTTTTTTGCGATCGCAGTGCTGCTGGCCGTTTTCGGCGGCATCTGCTTTTGGGGATATGACAAGTTCGCCAAGGGCTCGCGCTGGAGTTTGGATCAGTCGATCACCGACATTGAAAATGGCCGCATCATGCCCAGTATGAATGTCCTGGGGTACTGGATCAGCCATCCGGGCGCGATTGTGTTTGGCTTGGGCAACTCCAGTTCCTTTGATGTGCGCGTCAACGCGTTTTTCTGCGAGGTGCAGCCGGCGGACATTTTGGGGGAGGAGGGATTGGTGGGGATCGGGCTGTGGCTGATTGTCGTCATCTCCTGCGCGCGGGCGCTGAACCGGCTGCGCCGCAATCCGGCGGTAAATCAAAACCCGCGGATTCGCGCGATGGCCGCGACGATGTTCGCGATGTTTCTCTTCGAGTTCATCCTCTCCTGGAAGGAAGGGAGCCTTCTGGCCGATCCGAATGTCTTCGCGTTCGCGATCATCTTCTGCCGATTTGAGTGGGCCCTTCGGCAATCGCCGCAGTACGCCGGCGAACAACTCCCGGGGTCGTCGATGCTTGAACAGGATTATTATTATGGCGCCAACGGCCAGCCGGGCGAGTACGAATGCCAGACCCTGAGCAATTCCTCGCCGTTTGCATAGTGGAAAGTCGCAAGCATGTCTCTTTCCGCCGGCCTTCCACGCAACCTGTACGACCTGAGCGAATTCTACAACTACATTGAAGTGGTTTTGTGGCCGACGCTGGGAATCGCAATCACGATTCTCGGCATGCGCCGCCGCGGAGCGGTTCGCCGGGACTGCCTGCTCGCCGCCGGGGTGCTGGTGATCTTCGGCGTTTCAGATTGGTTTGAAGCCAACACCGGCAACGAATGGTGGCATCCCTGGTGGCTGTTCACCTGGAAAGCGCTGTGCGTCCTGGCGCTGCTCGCGCTCATGTGGCGCGCGGGAAGGCGGAGGGAGAACTTGAGGGCCGGGCCCGGATCACCTTAGGCTGCGTCTGTTACCCGAGTCGAGGCTGAAAATCCGAAATCCGAAGCACGAAATCCGAAACAAATCCAAAAGCGGAAAAAGCGGAAAATCCAACGGGCGCGTCCGACGGGCTTTTTTGAGATTTTTCCCCTTTGAATTTTGAAATTGTTTCGGATTTCGTGCTTCGGATTTCGGATTTCCTCGGCTTCGAGGATTCTAATCCACGCTTCCTCCCACCAAATTGTGTTGACGGAGCGTCAGGTCGTTCCCGGCCTGGGCGGCGGCGCGGACGGACGGCGGGAGGGTCGTGTCCTGGGACAGGCTTGCCAGCGTGTGCTTGGCGCTCAGTTGGTCGCCTTTGGTCAGGGCGTTGTAGCGATAATGGCCCAGGTGCTTGAGCGCCTCGACCCGCCAGACCGGATCGGCATTGGGATCCTTTGCTATCGACAATATATCCCCGGCGTACTGCCCGGCGTGAGCCTCGTCCACCGCGCCGACCCACTTGTATGCCTCGTTGAGCTTGAGCTGATAAGACCCTTCGTCGGTCATAAACGCCTGCAACTGGGCCACGCGCGGCTTATCGCCTTGCTCTTTGGCAAGATTGCGCAGGCTCTGTGCCGATCCCTGCATCAGGTCGTGGCCCACTTCCAGTTCGCGGAAGGTGATATGGTCGCCATAGAGGCGCGCGCCCAATTGAAATACCGCCTCCCACAGCTTTTTGGCTTCATCGGGCTGCTTGTCAAGACCCCGGAGCAGGCCCATCGTGTTCATGGCGTTGCCGACGGTATTGAGCGCGGTGAGGCTGGGTTCCTCGTTGTCATAGTTCACCAGTTCGGCCGGCCGGCCGCTGAACAATGCGAAGTTCTTGCAGTGCGCCGCCCGCAGCACATCCTGCATTTCGGGCATCTGGTCCATCGAGACCGATATCGGCTTGTTTTGAAATCGCTCATAGACGCGCGCGTGCGACTTGTAGCCGTCAATGGCCTGTCGATAGAGCTTGCCGGCGTCGCACTCCTCCGTGCCGGCCGGCGCCACGTCCGTGGGCGAACCCGGCAGCGCGATCTTCGCATGCGCCACCTTAAACACCGCCGCCCCGGTTGCCGGCGAGGGCTTGGGGGGCACGGCGAAGTAATAGAGGAACGCGATCATCACCGCCGCGATGATCGCCGATAGGCCCCAGCCGGTTGTGTTGCCGAACATGTTGGCTCCTGGTGAGGGAAGAGGGACTGCTGTGCTGAGGGTTGAAGCAATAGGCGAGTCATTGAGGGACGGTACGAGGCCGTCATCGTATCACGGGCGTCTCGCCCGTGCAGGCTGCGCAGGTCATTTCCGCGAACCGCGATTCTTCAACTTCTGGCGCCATCGGCACGGACGAGACGCCCGTGATACGTCACGTTTTCTCGGCTCGGAGATCAAGCACGAAGCATTCCGAAATCCAAATCGCTCCCTTTCTCAACTCTCAGCACTCGCCTCTTCCGTTCCGCACTCCGGCAGCGCGTCGAGAAACAGCTTGCCATAGCGCTTGGTTTTGATGCGGCTGTCGAGGATCACCACGATGCCGGTGTCGGTTCTGCTTCGGATCAGGCGGCCAAAGCCCTGCTTGAGTTTAATGATGGCTTCGGGCACGGAATAGTCCATGAACGGGTTGCCGCCGCTTTGGCGGATGGCCTGAAGCCGGGCCTCGACGAGCGGCTCATCGGGCACCGCGAACGGCAGCTTCACGATAATCACATTCCGCAGCGCGTCGCCCTGAACGTCGATCCCCTGCCAGAAGCTGGCCGTGCCGAACAGCACCGAGTTTGGCGTCGAGCGAAACCGTTCCAACAATACCTTCCGCGGCGCCTGCTGTCCCTGCACCAGCAGCGGCAGCCCCATCGCCTCAAGCTGGGCCTGTACGCGGTTGGCGGCGTCGAGGAGCATTTTATAGCTGGTAAAAAGCACGAACGCACCGCCGTTGGTTTTTTCGAGATAGTGCAAAATCTTTTCGCAAGCCGCCGGCAAAAACCGCAGGGTATCGGTGGGTTCGGGAAGATCGGTCTCGATAAAAAGCCGCGCCTGTTTCGCGTAGTCAAACGGCGAGCCCAGTTGCAGCGTCGGGCAATCGGGAACGCCAAGCCGCGAGCGGATGTAGGCGAAGGGGTCGGGGGAGGGTCCTCCCGTGGCACGGGCGGCCCGCCCGTGCGCAGTCATGGATTGAGGGCGCGCGGGGGGTACCGAAACGCTCGTCGTATCACGGGCGTCTCGCCCGTGCGGACGGTTCTGAACTCCAACGCCATTCACGATACGTGAGATCCCCTCCTCATTTTTCTCCCTCCATTTCCAATCCATCAAGCCGGATTTTTCAGAATTGCCCCACGCATACTTCACCGCATGAACGAGTTCTTCCTCATCCCGCAGCAGCCGGTCATACGATTCCGCATGCCAAAAATCACCGCTTCGACCGAGTGCGGCATTGGCCTCATGAGCCGTGTGGGATTTCCATGAATGCAAAATCGCGGGCAGGTCCTGGCCAGGCAATACGCGAAGAACGACATGGACGTGGTTCGGCATAAGACACCAGGCTAAGAGCAGGTAGCGCTGCCCGTCGAAATGCCGCAAGGCATCGGCAACAATCTGAGCCACGTCATCATTCTTGAGCCAACAGGCGCCATGCTCGGCATCCAGATATTCCTGGACCAAACCGCTGGTCAATTGCTCCAATCTGCTGGATTCATGTGCAGTGAGTTCCCTGCCTTGGTCACGTGCATTGGCGATAATTGAGTTTTTTTCATTGCGCCATTCTTGCAATACCTGCTTGGGTAGCGCGTCGGCGAGACGGAATGTAATGGAGTAGGCGGCGCCTTCCTTTGTCCAATGTGGAAGATATGCGCCTTGTCGTACGGTGACAACGCTGGAGGCCGGGGGCTTTGGCACGGGCGAGACGCCCGTGATACGCAGAGCGGTTTTTGTTGCCAACCCTTCGGAGGCACCGGGAAGACCGCGGGATTTTGAATGTTCGGGCGCGGCGTGCTGCGCCGGCGCCGACGCCGTGCACAGCGTGGCGCTGGTCATTACCACGCTTTTCACCTGCTCGAACAGGTGCGTTCGCAGGCCGCCGGCGACGTTGATGGGGGCGGCGTGGAGGCTGACCTTGCGCTGCTGGTAACGGGTTTCCACGTCCATCCAATAGACCGCATCCGGCAGCGACTGGCTCATAATCACCTTGAGCGCGCGGGCCAGCAGGGAGATTTTCTCCGCCGACGATGAAACCTCGGCGATTTCCTCCTCCTTCGTGAGCTGGGTCAGCATCGCCCGCAGATGGAGCGCTAAATCGCGCAGCTTGGGCGAGACCGTGTCGGGCACGATGTCCGGCTGATGGATGCGGCCATTGCCGGCGCCGTGGGTTTGGTGCCATTGCACGCACCCCTCGAAGAAATCATCCAAACGCTCGTGGAGTTCCACAACATCGCGGATGGCGTCGTTGGCGCAAGCGCCATGCACGCTGAGCATCCCCTTGCCCCGGCGGGTGTCGTACAGGGCGCGAAGCTGATATTTCAGACCGACCTCGGTCACGTTGAGCCCGAAATGGCTGCCGGCCACGTCTTCGACGGTATGGGCCTCATCGAGAATCACCGCATCGTACTTGGGCAGATAATTCACCCCGGCCATGCGCAAAGCCAGGTCGGAAAAGAACAGGGCATGGTTGACGACCAGGATATTGGCGCCCTGCATCCGCCGCTTGGCGGCTTGCCAGAAGCAATTCTGATAAAATTCGCATTTCTTGCCCAGGCAATTTCCCTGCTCGGCGCACACCCGGTCCCACACGCCCGGCTCGGGGACCGCCGGGAGATCGGCCAGTGAGCCGTCGGTCGTTTCAGTCGCCCATTCCTCGATCCTCCACAGGCTCTCGAGCTGCCTTTCGTTTTCAAAGAGCAGTTGCTGGCGTCCGCGCGCCTGCTTGAGGCGGCGTTGGCACAAGTAATTGCCTCGCCCCTTGATCAGCACCGCCGTGAATTCGTCGGGATAGATCGCCCGAAGCAGCGGGATGTCCTTGTCGATCAGTTGCTCCTGGAGCGCGATGGTGTGCGTGGAGATCACGATGCGCTTTTTGTGGCGGACGGCGTAATCAATGGCCGGCAGCAGGTAGGCGAACGACTTGCCCACGCCGGTGCCCGCCTCGACCAACAGGTGATGCCCTTGCGTGAGGGCATTTTCGACGGCGGAGGCCATCTCAAGTTGTTGCGGGCGAAACTCGTACCGCTCCCCCAGCCGCCGCGCGACGGCGCCCTTTTGGCCCAGAATATTCGTCAGCAGCGCCGGCATCCGGGTTCCTCATTCTCCTTGGGTTTCCTCATTCTCCCTTGATGTATCGCCGAAAGGCGTCGATCAATCGTTTTGTGATCGGGCCCGGTTGCCCGGCGCCGATGGGACGCGCGTCGATCTTCGTCACCGGCACCACCTCCGCGCCGGTGCCGGTCAGGAAGCATTCGTCGGCGATGTACAGGTCATGGCGCTGGAGGGTTTTTTCGACGAAGGGAATCGCCAGCCGCGCGCAGAGGTTGAGGATGACTTCGCGGGTGACGCCTTCGAGGATGCCGTCGTGGGTGGTGGGGGTGAGAACGACGCCGGCTTTCACAATGAAAATATTATCGCCGGTGCACTCTGCGACGTTGCCCTCGTGATTGAGCATGATGGCCTCGGGGACGCCCGCGTCGGCGGCTTCTATTTTTGCCAGGATGTTGTTGAGATAGTTGAGGCTCTTGATCCGCGCCGACAGGGCATTGGGATGGTTGCGGATGACGGATGCGGTGATGACCGCCATGCCATTCTCGTACACCTCTTTAGGATACATCTCGATGGTATCGGTGATGATGAAGACGGTTGGCGTGGGGCATTTGCTGGGATTGAGGCCCAGATAGCCGACGCCGCGCGTGACCACCAGGCGGACATAGCAGTCGGTGAAGTTGTTGGCGCGGGCAGTCTCCGCGACGGCGTGCTCCAATTGCTCAGCAGTGTAGGGGATCGAAAGACGGATGGCCTTCGCCGAGTCAAACAGGCGGCGCAGATGGGCGCGGGGCTCGAAGATGTTGCCGTGGTAGAGCCGGATGCCCTCGAAGACGCCGTCGCCGTAGAGCAGGCCGTGATCGTACACGCTGATTTTGGCGTCGGCTTTGTCATGCAGCCGGCCGTCGATCCAAACTTTCAGAGACATCGCGGACACCTCATCATTTCGTCCAAACCAGGAGGATTCACCGCAGAGACGCAGAGAACGCAGAGAACGCAGAGAAGAGAAAGTATTTATACAAGAATCTCCGGAGTCTCATGTAACCGAATTAGTTTACATACTTTTTGTGGTCATGTGCCTTGCGTAGCGGAGGACGGAAACTGGGCGGCATTGCAATCCACTTCCACAAAACGGCATTTCTCTTCTCCGCGCTCTCTGCGTCTCTGCGGTGAATCCAATCTTTCTTCACGGATCCCCCGGGCGTTCGAGTTTGCCGTTGCGGAGGACCAGGGTCCGGTCGGCCTGGCCGGCGAGGGTGCGGTCGTGGGTGACCATGACGATGGTCTGGCCTTTCTCGCGGTGGAGCTTTTCCAGCACCGCCATGATCTGCCGACCCGTCTCGTAATCAAGATTGCCGGTGGGCTCGTCGGCGAACAGAACCTTGGGTTCATTCATCAACGCCCGTGCGATTGCGACACGCTGGCGCTCGCCGCCGGAAAGCTGGTTGGGCTTGTGGTATATCCGTTCATCCAAGCCAAGCTCCAAAAGGATTTTGCGGGCCTTGGCGGTGAGAAAAGACTTTTGTCGGCGATATCCGAGCCACGAATTCTCCACCATTGCCGCCATTAACGTGTTTTCCAAGACACTCAACTCTGGAAGCAGATGATAAAACTGAAAGACAAATCCAAATTCAGTTGAACGCAGGCGGCACAAGGGACGTTCGTCAAGATAAGCGGCGATGGTGAGGTAAAGCAAAAAGGCGACGACCAAGCCGGTGACGACGACCGGCCCGATCCAGCCGTGACCCGTCAGTCGCTCGAATATCCAGTACATTCCACCGGCAATCCAGGCGACCGTAAATGCAACAAGCGACCGCTCGCCTCTCTCCCCGAGCACGTTTCCGAGAAAAACGACTGTCAGAATTCCGGGGTAAATCCACGCGCGCGATGGATGTGCTAACACGAGCGCGAGCATGATAACGACGCCGATTAGCGCGCATGCGCGCATGCGGAAGCGCTTGGGCATCGCCAACATTCCCCGCAACGGCGTCGCCATGAGCAATCCGGGCGGACGAGCCACGTACGGGTTTCCTTGGAATTCCAGTCGGCCCGAATCACACGAATCGAGCCCACCCATTATGTGAAGCAGCGTGCTCTTGCCGGATCCGGACCGACCTTCAATAGCCAAGAACTCCCCCGCTCGCAATGCCAAATCCACATGTTTGAGTATGTCCAGCGACTGGTCGCCCATCCGATAGGTCTTGTTGATGCCTTGCGCGCGAAGAATAACGGCGCACTCAGGCTGTTGAAGAATGTTCACGGGTCGAGAGGCGGTTTGCGACATCACGGCTTTTTCTAGCGCAAGTGGAAGTTGTACGGTTCGGTATCGCGCTGCAAGGGTTCCTATAGAATTATTCCCAACGCAGCGAGTCAACGGGATTCAAGCGACCCGCGCGAACGGCGGGAATGAGGGCGCCCATCACACTCGATAACACGGCGATAGGCAGAATCCAGATAATATCGTGCACGTTCATGGTATTTGGAATTTTATCGAATTGGTATACCTCTGGATTCCAAATCTGATAACCAGTTTCGCGGCCCAGCCATGCGTGCATCTCGTTGATGTTATGCACAATGCCATAACTGACCAGAAGTCCTAGTCCCGCACCGATAATGCCGATGATCAGCCCATACCCCAGGAAAATCCCCGCGACGCCGGCGGAGGTGGCGCCGACGCTTTTGATGATCCCGATGTCGCGCGTTTTCTCCACCACGATCATGTAGAAAATGCAGAAGATCAGGAAGATCGCCACGATGCACATGATGCCAAAGAGCATGACCGTCAGCAGCTTTTCGTTCTCGACCGCGCTGATCCAGACGCGCACGGTATCCTGCCAAGTCAGCACGACCGGAAACTCCGCGCTGGTCGCCAGCTCGCCTTGCGCCTGTTGCTGTTGAACCAGCACACGGTCGATGATCTTCTGCACGCGCCCGCGGATTTCCACGAGCTGGCTTTCGTCGTTGGCGTCGATGCTCCGCTTGACCTTGATGTGGATGTCGGTGGTGCAGGCGGGCGTGAGGGTCTTGATCGTCTTGATCGTCTTGCCATCCACAACATCAGTCGTGATCGGCTGCGAATCGAGGCCCAGATCCTTTTGCAGTGTTTTGAACGGGACGTAGACGTACATGTTATCGTATTGCCAGACGCCCAGGTGGCTGTCATCGACGATGACGTAGTTTCGGGTAAGCGCGCTTTTGGTATCCATCCCGCCGCTGGTGAGATCGAAAACGGTGAGGCCGACCCGGCGGGTGAATTCCACGTCCCGATCAGGGCGCTCCCAGTTGCCGGCCTGATTGCGGCGGATGCCGACCACGCCGACGCCCACGATGATGCCTTCCAGCTTGCTTGTCTTGCCGCCATAGGTAATCAGCCCCGGCTTGCGCGACTGTTCGTACAAGGAATCGATAGCCTTCGCAAACTCTGGATCATTCGATAAAGACGCCAGCAACGGCTTCCAATCCGACGCCATTTTCCCCTTGAAGATCAGGTTGTGCCGACGCGAATCGTATCGCAGGCGGCCTTGCAATTGCGTCGGAAAGCGAGCCGGCTGCGCAATCGCGCCCGCCGGCACATCCTTGCCTTCCGCGGCCTTGGCGAAGCTCAATCCCGCCGGCAACGTCGGCATCGGCACGATCACCTGATCCAGCAAATCAAACGAAGGCGGCTGTGCCAGTTCGCGCTGCAGCCGTTGCTTCTGGTCGACAGGCAGCCTGGAGTTTTTCAGCGCGTCCTCGATCTGCGTATGCTGCCGGTAGAGCGATTCGGGGAAATGATTGACCGTTCCCATTTGGGCGATGGAGATTCCCATGACGCGTGCAGGTTTGGGACCGTTGCCGTAGTCGATGAGGCCGTAGGTTTCGATGGAAGGAACGGCGGCCTGGATGTCCTTGTCCTTCTCCAATTCGGCGATCATCTGTTGGTAGAACGGGAAGCCGCGCACGTTATCGGTATGCACGACCAGATCGCCGCTGAGCCCTCGGAAGGAGCTCTTGAACATGTTGAGCCATCCGCCCATGACGCTGATGACGACGAGGACCATGGTCGTGCAAAGCATCACCGCCGCCAGCGAAACCCAGGCGATGCGGCGTTTGAGGAGGTATTTGAGGATGAGGTGGAGTTTGTACAGCGGCTTCTCTTATTCAACGACGATCAACAGCCCCTTGAGGCTTCGGTTCACCAATTCCGAAAATGTCATCTTTCTTTTCGCGGCGTATTTTCTCGCACGCGCGAGCACGTCCGGGTCAAGATTTTTCATACATCAGCCTGCCACGAATTCGGCCATTCCTCGTAGTCCGCGCTCCAGCAGTTCTGATCGAGAAAGTCCATGCAAAATCGCATACTCATCAAGGCGCTTTAACAGCTTCACATCGACATTCACGGCGATAGTGGTCTTGGCGGATCCCTTTTCGCGCTTAAGTGACGATCGCTGCGCCCGTTCAAATCTGGTGCGCTGCGCTGGCGTCAGCGGTCGCGTGGCCGAGTACGGAATAGGCGTGTCGAACTGTTTGGTTGCATCCCGCAACTCTGCTAACGACATCTCCGTCCAGCGTTTTCGGTTCTTGGTGCTTTTCATCTTCCACGTCTCAACTTTCGCAGTACTTGTTTCTCACTGAACGTGAGACCGCGCGCATGAATGACATATGCGACCTCGCCCTCACCATCAATGAATGCCATTCGTTCCGCAAGGGTCATCTGGGCCAGGTCAATTTCATCGTCATCGAGATACGTGAAAATAACCTGCAAATATCGTCCCTCGTCAGTCCGACCCCAGACCAGATGCTTCTGATCCTCGATCGCACGCGGATACGGTGGCCGCATGTGAGTTAAAACGTAGCGTGCCTCACCCGGCGAGACGCCGTGCTCGCCAATATGCGCTATGTTCAGCTCGTCCCATTGTAGGATCACGCCATTCCAATTCGCCTAGCTCGGCCGCATTAAGGGAAACAATATCACATCCCGAATGCTCTCAGCGCCCGTGAGCATCATCACGAGCCGATCAATTCCCAAACCCATCCCCCCCGCCGGCGGCATGCCGTAACGCAGGGCGGCGAGGAAATCTTCGTCAACTTTCTGCTGCTCATCCTTGTCGCCGACTTGGTGCTTGAAGTTGTCGGCCTGCACATCGGGGTCGTTGAGTTCCGAATAGCCGGGCGAGATTTCCTGGCCGTTGATCGCCAGTTCGTATACGTCCGCGAAATACTCGTCCTGCTTCCACTTGCGGGCCAACGGGATCACCACGGAGGGGACGTGCGTGACGAAACACGGATCGATCAATGTCGGCTCGATCAGCTTTTCGTAGACTTCGACGAGTTGCTCGGCAGGAGACTTTTGCAAGAGCTGGCGGGCCGACTGCGACCAAACCGATGCACGATCAGAAAAATGACGAATCAGCTTCTCCCAGATCGTGCCTCTTGCGGCGTCGATCGCATCATTGATGTCGTTGATTTCAATCGCCTGCAGAACCGTAGGCGCTACATCCTGCAATGGCCGCTTATCAAACTTCCACCCCGTCCGTTCCTCCACCAAATCCACCATGCTCACCCGTCGCCAAGGCCGGCTGAGATTGATAATCTTCTCCGTGCCCTCCGTGCCTCCGTGGTGAACGATCCGAAGTCCGCCAAACAGCTTCTCCGCCACATGGCAGATCATCCCCTCGACCAGTTCCGCCATGGTTTCCCACGAGCCGTAGGCTTCGTAGGCTTCGAGCATGGTGAATTCGGGGTTGTGGCGGGGGCTGATGCCTTCGTTGCGGAAGTTGCGATTGAGCTCGAAGACTTTGCTCATGCCGCCGACCAACAGTCGCTTGAGGTAAAGCTCGGGGGCGATGCGCAGGTATAGGTCGATGTCTAGCGCATTATGATGGGTCTTGAAAGGCCGGGCGGCAGCGCCGCCGGCCAGGGGCTGCATCATCGGCGTCTCGACCTCAATGAACCCGCGATCGCTCATATATCGGCGAATCTCCGCCACCACCTCGCTGCGCAGCTTCAGCGTGCGCATCACTTGCGGATTCGTGAACAGATCGACGTATCGCTGGCGATAGCGCAGCTCCACATCGCTCAAGCCGCTCCACTTGTCCGGCGGCGGCATCAGCGACTTGGCGGCCACGGTTACGCCCCTGGCCCAGACCGTCACTTCGCCCGTCTTAGTCGCGCCCAGCGCTCCCTCGGCGACGATCTGGTCGCCCAAATCCAGCAGCTTGACAATCGGCCAGATATTTTCGCCCAGCCGCTTTTTATCCAGTGCGATTTGGAGTTCGCCGCTATCATCGCGCAGGCGGACAAACCAGAGTTTCCCCATGTCGCGGACAAATACGATTCGCCCCGCCGCCTTCACCACCGGCCCGCCATCCTGCCCAAACTCGGGTTTATGAAGTGAACGGATGGCGGCCAGCGGCCCCACCCCCTCGACACGCCCGCCGAACGGGTCGATCCCCAGTTCGCGCAGCCGTTGCATCTTCTGGCGACGCTCCTGCTCGTATTGATTGGTGCTTGGTTCCATGAGGTCCGGGCGAAAGTCCGGCAATAATAATGGAAGGAAGCTCAAAAGCGAAATGGGCCAAGGGAAGCAACTCATCCGACGGCCTATTTTCTCGCGCGCAAGGCCGCCGGAGGCCTTATCCGGCGGGGTTTGCCATCATGCACCGCGCGCAACGCCAGATATTCAGGCCCAGCGCGCCCATGAACATCTGATACGACACCGACACCAAGCCCCGCACCCGGAGTTTGGCCAGGCCTCCATCACCTGCATCATGAAGCCCTGGCCCTTGTGCCCGTTGTACGTCGCGTCCGGATCGCTGGGGTTTTGCAGTGTGTTTCCCGTCAACTCGCGGTGTTCCTTCACGCCGGGCCGGCCAAACCCCTCGCAGAAAAAGGGGGCCAACTCCTCCACCGGCAGACGCCCGGCGCACTCCTTGCGCATCAATCCCGCCCAGGATTTATCCAGCAAGGCCCGCCGCTGGGGGCCCAGATGGGCCTAGGGATCGAACAGGTCGCCGGAGCGGTGGTCACGAACGGCTTTCATATGTCACATATTTAGCGCCATGCAAGTTCATTTGCAAGGGGGCGAGAGGCGACTTTTTGCCGGATTGTCAAGAATGTCTGCCCCGCCGTTCGCGCAGCAACACCCTTCCCCGGGGCGCTTCGCGCACGCGCAAATGCGTGGTTGTGTCTCTCCGATTTGGGCACTGCGCGGAATGTGCCGCAGCGCGCGAACGTCCCGCCCTCAGATCCATCGGTCGCGTATCGCGCGGAGCTGCACCCAGGCTTCCTTGGAGCACCATTCCGGGCAGACATCGCAGTGCCCGCACAGGCCTGAGAACAGCAGGTCGGCTTCGTCTTCAAGGGTTGAGCGATCCACGCCCAGTTCCAGGCGCATGGCCCAACCGTCGGCTTGGATGCGGGCGAGGCGCACGGCTTCATGGCCGGCATGACGGCGCACCAGGTCGCACAGCTTGTGATAAAACTCGCCGACCACGCTGTCGGTATCCGCCGGCGCGGCGCAATAGTGCTTGAGCGCGTGGCGGAAACACTTGATCTTCTCCTCCCACGTCTTGTCGGGCCGAAGCCCGAGGGTGACGTACTGGCCCACCTTGTAGGAAGCATGGGCATGTCGATCCCCCGCTTCGTCGGCCTGTTGAACGTGGGTTGCGTACCAAGCCTCTGGATAGCCGATGACCGGCAACGGATGAAATTGGGCTGTTGCAGCCATGGAAGTGCCTCACAATAAATGACTCGGCCGGCAAAGAAGTGACAAATGCCCGCCGTTGGGCAACCATCATATCCGTTGCCGCCGCCCCATTGCAAGTCAAAATATCCGCCGCGACAGGTCCGCGCAGCAACGCGGCGGGGACGCCGCTTCTACCCATTGAAAGCCCGAATATCCCCCGCGACAGGTCCGATAACCTGTTTTGGCCCAAGTTGTCTACAGGCACATCCGGTCAATCGTCGATGCGACCGGTAATGTGGAACCCCAGGCTGCTCAACTACCGCCGCGATTATTATGTGACGGCATGGAGCCTAAAGCCTTCCATAATGCTCCGCCCCATCGCGGTTACGATCTCATTTATCCTGGGCCTGGGCCAGATTTGCGGGTGCGGCAGCGCGCCCGCCGGGCAGATGATCCAAACCAAGAGCGTGGGGACCATGAACCCGCCGATCATTCTTTCCTCCAATCCCGATCGCGATGCCCTCGCTTACGAACAGAGTGAAGAGCAACTGACCGAGGCGGACTGGGCCGTATTGGAGCGCTTGGGCCCCCGCCCAATCTGGGAGAAGATCGAGCACCGCTCGCAAAGCAACCATCGCCGGCATGCCCGCGCCGCCAAGCCCCCCACACAACCCGCGGCGCCGGCCACCCAGCCGACTGGTCCGATCGATGAAACCGATCTGCCGGTGCAAACCGTCGAGCTTCCCGACGGCAAGCTCCGCGTGATCTGGGCCCTGCGCAACATCGGGGGCACCACCGTCGCCTCCACCCGCGATCCGGTCACTTCCCGCCGCACGCTCACCACCGGCGTTCCCGATCTGGTTCCGCTGGTCACGGTGCTTCAGGGGATGCTTGACAAGGCCGGCACCGTGACGGCCCTGCCGCGTGAAAACACCGTTGTCGTCACCTGTGACCAGGTGATGAAACGCCCGGTGCTCGATCTCCTCCGCAAACTCGACGTTCCGCCCCGGCAGGTGGAGATCACCGCCAAGGTCTTCGAGGTCAGCCACGATTTCGATTTCCAGCAGGGCACGGAAATGATGCTCAACCGCCTGGCCAATGACAGCAGCCAGACGCTGATCTCAACTTTCAGCGCACAAAAGTTCCTGCAGGCCATGAGCAGCGGGACCAACGCGCCGGTGCAGGGATCGGTGCTGAACCTGATGCACGTCTTCGAGAAGGCCGGCATCAACATGGATGTCAGCTTCCAGCTTTTGCAGGAATCGGGGCTGATCCAGGTGGTATCGTCGCCGCGCATCATGGTGGCCGCCGGGCAGACCGGCTATATGCTCGCGGGGCAGGAAGTGCCGATCCAATCGACCAATCTGGTCAACAACATCGTGCAGATTGGAACCACCTACAAGCCGGTTGGCGTGCAGCTATACATCACGCCCGAAGCCGTGGGCCCCCGCCGGATCAAGCTGCACACGATCTCAATTGTGTCGGCCATTTCCGGGTTCTCGCCGATTCAGACCACGCAGGGCATCACGCCGGTCATCAACCCGGTGATTGATTCGCGCGAAGCCGAGACGTCCGTCACGGTTGACGATGGAACAACCTTGGTCATCAGCGGTCTTCAATTGGTCCGTACCACCACCCGCGAAGATCAAATCCCCGGCCTGGGCAGCCTGCCGATCTTCGGCTGGCTCTTCAAAAATCACCGCACCCAACAACAGCACACCGATCTATACTTCTTCATCACGCCCGAACTCATTGGGTAGGGATGGAGGGGAAGGCGGAATCAGTGCTGAGATTTGAGTGCCCAGAGCTGAGAATCTGTAAGCGGCGAATGTTGGACTTGCCGCAATACGCAACGACGGCCGGCCCCTGAGGAGCCGGGCGTCGTTGCAATCAGGCGTATTGCGATGGATTCAATACAATTGCATTCGATGCACTCGAGCGCACATTTCGCTCGCCAGATTTGCATCCGGGCCGACGCACTTTGCAAGCATGGCTTGCACACGCAAGCCGCCGGCGGTCGCCTCAGGCTGCCTCGGCGAGGCGCATCGTCGGGGCGGGCCTGGCATTCGCATTCGCGCCGGCGCCGGCCACTTTCTTCATCAGCAGCGATGACATCGCCGCCAGCGCGTCGGCGTCTTTCTGGGTCGGAAGCCTCTCGATCAGCGATTCGCGCTCGCGCCGCAGATCGGCGATCTGCTCGATCTGCCCGGCGACGAGCCGCTCCGATTCCTGCGCCTGATGCTCCAGCGTGGTGATGCGCTCGCCCTGCCGGTTGATCACGGTCTCCGCCTGCTCGCGGGCGGTGACGGCCTCGGCGAGCCTGCCGGTCAGATCCGTGATCTCCCCGGCGAGGCGCTCAATGTCGGCGGCCTGCTCCTTGATCCGCTGTTCCTGCCCGGCGATTGTGTTGCCCTGGTTCATCAGCATCTCCTGCTGAACCCTGAGCTTCTCGGCATCGCCTTTGATGCGCGACGCCTGCTGCACGATGACTTGCTTGGCTTCGGTAAGGGCCTGTGCGAACGACATTTCCTGTGGCATGGGTCTGACTCCTGCAAGCATGGACTGTTATTACAAACGCCGGCGGCCACGAACAGCCGCGGACCCCGCGACCTGCCGCCGACTCTGCCTTGTTTGTCGGCAGGGCATACTGGGCAAATGAGGAGATTCCTGCCGGAAATTCCGACTTTTCCGGAGGTGCTGATTAACCGATGTGGGAGCGGAAGGGTTATCGGACCCAACGCGGTTATTGCCCACATCCGCAAACGTTCGGGCATGTATGCGATTGTCCCGGCCACTGGGTCTGCCCACGCCGGGGCAACGCGACGCGCACCGAGGTCCGAATATGCAAAACCAATCCCGCCGCGCCGCCTCGAATTGGAAGCGCGCCGCACGCGAACAAAGCGCGCCCCCCGCGGTAGCATAAGCGAGGAATTCGATCATGTGCCTGCATGGTTTCAATCAACCACCGGGAGTCGTTTGTTCAGAGCATTGTGCATCCTTGGAACCATGGCTGTCTTGAGCGCACATGCGCAGGCGGCCAATTCCGATCTCTTCGAGACGAAGATCCGTCCCCTGTTGGCGGAAAACTGCTATTCCTGTCATAGCGCGCAGGCCAAATCACTTAAAGGCGGCCTGCGGCTGGACAGCAAGCAAGGCGTTCTAGATGGCGGAAAAGGCGGGCCCGTGCTGGTGCCGGGCGATCCGGATCATAGCAAAATTATTGAAGCCGTCGGGTGGTCTAACCATAAGCTGCGGATGCCGCCCAAAAAGCGGCTATCCAGGCAGCAGGTGGCGGACCTGGCCGCGTGGATCAAGATAGGCGCGCCCGATCCGCGCCTCGATTCGCCGACCGGGCCGGCGCCGACGGTTGCCGGGCCGGCGATCGATTTCGCCGTGGCGCGCAAGCAGTGGGCGTATCACGCGCCCCAACCGCATCCGATTCCCGCGGTCAAGGACGCGGGTTGGTGCCAGTCTCCCATCGATCATTTCATCCTGGCCAAGCTGGAAGAAAAAGGACTGCGCCCGGCGCCGCGCGCCGATAAGCGGGCGCTGGTTCGGCGGGCGTATTTTGATCTGATCGGATTGCCGCCGACGCCAGGGGAAGTGGATGCGTTTGTGAAGAATACTTCGCCGGATGCGTTTGCGAAGGTGGTGGATGATCTGCTGGCCCGCCCGCAATATGGCGAGCGCTGGGGCCGGCATTGGCTGGATGTCGTTCGCTACACCGATTCCTTCGACTCGCGCGGCGTGGGCAGCGCGGGCGATTGCGCCGAAGCCTGGCGTTATCGCGACTGGGTCGTGAAATCGTTCAACCAGGATTTGCCGTACGATCAGTTCGTCATGCAGCAGGTGGCCGGTGATCTGCTGCCCGGCAAGGACGGCAAGTTTAATGCGGACGGTTTGGTGGCCACCGGAATGTACGTCATCGGCAACTGGCCCGGCGGTGACGCCGACCGCAAGAAGATGATGACCGACATCGTGGACGACCAGGTGGATGTCACGGGCCGGGCGTTCCTGGGCCTGACCATCGCCTGCGCCCGCTGCCACGATCATAAATTCGATCCGATCGCCCAAGCCGACTACTACGGCCTGGCCGGCATCTTTTTCAGCAGTCATTTCCTCCCCGACCCCGGCTCGCCGACCAGCGGCGGGCCGCTGCTGCGCTTCCCCATCGCGACGCCGGCGGAGGTGGAGCGGCACAAGAAGTTTGACGAGCAGGTCGCGTCGCTGAATAAGGGCATCGAGCAATTCCGTGATGAGGCGATCGTCGCGCACGCCCGTGAACTGTTGCCGGGTACCGACAAATATCTGGCGGCGGCATTGGAGATACACGCGCAGCCGGCGAACAAGCAGCCCGCGACCTTTACCGCGCTGGTCAATTCCCGCAAGCTGGACGGGATCGCGCTGTCGCGGTGGAACGCGTACCTGGCCCCCTACTTCAAGCCGGATGTCACGCGAACGCTTTTGGCCACGCCCCGGCATAACGTGGCGGGCATCGCGGGGGTGGATGGATGGACCGGCCCGACCGATCAGCCGCCCAGCCTGACCGCCAATGCCACCGATCGGCCGATCCCCATCGGCACCCTCACGCTGCCGCCCAAATCCGTGTGCGTGCATCCCGGCCCGCGCAGCGGCGTCGCCGTCGGCTGGCGCAGCCCCATCAGCGGAACGGTGCGGGTGAGCGGGCGGGTGATCGACGCGGATGCTTCCTGCGGCAACGGCATTGACTGGGCTATCGAGCATATCGCCGGTCAAGTCCCCAGCCGGCTCGCCTCGGGCTCGTTTCCCAACGGCGGCCGCCAGGAGTTTTCGGCCGGCTCGGGCGCGGATCATCTTAATGCGATTGAAGTAAAAGCCGGCGATTTCCTGCAGATGATCGTCTATCCCAAGGGGGATTACAGTTGCGACACCACCGTCGTGGAATTGCGGATCACCGAGCGCGACGGCGCCAAGCGAAGGTGGGATCTGACGCGCGATCTACTCCCGAATGTATTGGCCGATGGCAAAGGAAATCCACACGCCGACTCATTGGGCAACGCGGGCGTCTGGCACTTCTACGAAGTCCCCGATGAATCCCCGGCCAACTCTGCCCCCCCCGACTCGGCGCTGGCCAAATGGGCCGCCGCCGCGCGGGCGCTGGCGGGCAATAAGACGGCGCGGGATGCCAATGTATCCGCGGCGGCAACCGCGGTGCGCGATGCGCTGGTGGCGCTGGAGCAAAAGGCGAAAGCACTGCGAGATACAAAGGGAGCTTTGGCATCGTTGGCCGGCCCCGATGCCGGCTTGTATCGCGATCTCACTTCCCCCGCCGGGCCATTCTGGGGCGCGGTGCGAAGTCAGGACGAGACGTTATCGGGTTCCGCGCGGCAGCACCTGGCCTCCATGAAGCAGGAATTGGCGTTGCTGCAAAAGACCGGCCCCCCGCCGATTCCCGTGTGCGAAGCGCTCACCGAGGGCGGCGTTCCGCAAAGCATATACGAAGGGATCCACGACACGCGCATTCACTTTCGCGGCCGCTACGACCGGCTTGGCGCAACCGTTCCGCGGCACATGCCCACGCTGCTGGCCGGCGATCATCAGCCGCCAATCACCCAGGGCAGCGGGCGCCTCCAGCTCGCCAAATGGCTCGCCAGCCCGCAAAACCCGCAGACCGCCCGCGTCATGGTGAACCGATTGTGGGAGCATCATTTCGGCGAAGGGATCGTCCGCACGCCAAACAACTACGGCAAGCTCGGCGTGCCCCCCACCCATCCAGAATTGCTCGATTGGCTCGCGCTGGAATTCATTCACCGCGGCTGGTCGATCAAAACCATGCAACGAGAAATCATGCTGTCGGCCGCGTATCAGCAATCCGCCATCCCCGATCCGCAGACCCTCAAAGCCGACCCCGACGACCTGCTATTCGGCTGGCAGCGCCGCCGGAGACTGGAAGCTGAGGCGATCCGCGACAGCCTCCTCGCCGGGGCCGGCACACTCGACCTGACCGTCGGCGGCCCATCCATCCGCGACATGAACACCCACCGCCGTACGCTCTACCTCATGACCATCCGCTCGGAGCGCAGCGATTACCGCACCTTGTTTGATGCCGCCGACCCGACCGCGATCGTCGATCAGCGCAACAATTCCACCGTGGCCCCGCAGGCGCTGTTCCTGCTCAACAGCCCATTCGTCGTGGAGCAAACGCGGTTGCTTTCACAGCGCGTATTGAAGCAAGGCCCGGCGGAAGATCGCGAAAAAATCAAATGGCTCTATCGCCGGCTCTATGCGCGCGAGGCGAGCGATAAGGAAATCGACGTCGGCCTCGATCTGCTCAAGGAAGCACAAAGGGCAGAATCGGCCGGCGGGCCGTTGTCGCGCGACGCGGCTTGGGAGGCGTATTGCCAGGTGTCGGTGTGTGCCAACGAGTTTGTGTACGTGGATTGAAAGCCAATAACTCACTCTGATCCACGGCTCATCCTCCGAGCGATCTCCTGCTTGAGGCGTGCTTCGTCCCACTCAGGATGGTGCGTACGGAAATGCCCTTCAAGCCGCAGCCGCATGGTCCGATTGGCGGCGAAGATCATCTCCACGCGCTGTGTCACTGTTTTCTTGCGCAACACCTCGGCGATGGCGTCGTCCATCACTTCGAGGCGGCTGAGATCAAGGGGGCGTTGAACCATCATTCTTCCCATCGCCATTCTATCCACGAGCCGATCATGCACCAAACGCTGTTCTTGCTGATAGAATAGTGGGGGAGGCTCATAGACTAAACGCCTGTTGGGCCAACTTCATGCGACACACAATACTTCGGCGGGTTTCCATTGTAGTGGGAGCAATTGCGTTTGTTGGCGTTGTCGTCTTTGCGAGCGCTCGCTTTCGTAGAACACCGCCTCGCGTGCCGCTGTCGTCAGCAGACGTCGCGGATTCGGCGCCTTGGGAGATGGCTCTGAATGTTTCTGCGTCTGCCGATGATTCTCTTGATCTTGACGCAGATGCCGTCCATGCGCCGAGTTCGGCGCGGGACAAGGTCATTCTCCTGGCGATGCCGGACCAGATCGTTCGTCGAATGAGGCTTGGTGAGGCCGAAAAGTATATTCGAGCCTACTCGGTTGAACTCATGCCAAAGGCAAAAGGCATTGCGATCATGCCCCAAGGACTGACCAAATTCAGGATTGGCGAGGGTGAGAATCGGCATGGGTTTGGGATAAAAATCGTGGGCACGAACGCGACCGTTCCGTCCGCAACGGAACGAAACCAGGCCGGCTATTTCGACGTTCAAATAGATGGCAGGAGATATCGCGTGGATTTCGAGGCAAAGATAAATGTTCGTCCCGATCCAAGGGGCGGGACCGGGCTTGACGCGACCGACGCAAGGGTGGTCTGGAAGGGCCCGTATCGATTAGATTAGAAGTGAGAGTCGCATGACGTGCGTGAGGTATGTTAGCCAACGCTACGGCCCATTGGGTTGTACTGATGGAAGTGCCATATGTCATTTGATCAATCGGCAAAGTCGTCCCCCTCCCGCCGCCAGATGCTTCGGCGCTTCGCCAATGGCTTTGGCGTTCTTGGCTTGGCCGATCTCCTGGCCCGCGACCTCACGCTCGGCAGCGTCGCGCGGCCGGCGGAAGTTGTTTCAGGGTCGGCAAGCGTGCATCCGCTTTCAGTCAAGCCGGCGATGTACGCGCCCAAGGCCAAGCGCGTGATCTTTTTGTTCATGAGCGGCGGACCTTCGCATGTGGATACGTTTGATCCCAAGCCGCAGCTTTTGAAGCAGAACGGCAAGCCGCTGCCGTTCCCGATGCCGGCGCTGATGCGCACGAAGACCGGCAACATGCTGGGCTCCCCCTGGAAATTCCAGAAACACGGCCAGTGCGGCACGGAGATCAGCGAGCTGTTTCCGCATCTGTCCACCTGCGTGGACGATCTGTGCGTGATCCGAAGCATGTACGCCGACAATATCAATCACAACGGCGCGTGCCTGCAAATGAACACCGGCGAGCAGACCTTCAGCCGGCCGGCGATGGGGTCGTGGCTGCTGTATGGGTTGGGCAGCGAGAATCAGAATCTGCCGGGATTCGTGGTGATCAGCCCCAGCCAGCCGGCGCAAGGGGCGCCGCTGTGGAGCAGCAGCTTTTTGCCGGCGGCATATCAGGGGACGCTGGTTTCGGATCTGAAAAACCCCATCGCCAACCTGAGCAACCCCGTGCTCGGCAAGCCGCGACAGCGCGAGCAGCTTGATGCCCTCAAACGACTAAACGTTTTGCATGAGGAGGCCCGCGAGGAGGACAGCCGGCTGAGCGCCCGCATCGAATCGTTCGAGCTCGCCTTCCGCATGCAGACCGAAGCGCCCGAGGCGTTTGACGTGAACAGCGAATCGGAGGCGACGCGCAAGCTGTACGGCGTCGGCGAGCCGGTCACCGATCATTTCGGCAAGCAATGCCTGATGGCCCGCCGGCTCGTCGAGCGCGGCGTGCGGATGGTGCAGGTCTATCACACCGAAACCTCCAAGCGCAAAAGCTGCCAACTCTGGGACCAGCACGGCAGCCTGCGCACCGAACTGCCCAACAACGCCATGGCCACCGACAAGCCGATCGCCGGGTTGCTCAAGGATCTCAAGAGCCGGGGGTTGCTGGAGGATACGCTGGTGATCTGGGGCGGCGAGTTTGGCCGCACCCCCACCGCCGAGGGCGACAACGGCCGCGAGCATCATCCCTTCGGCTTCTCCATGTGGCTCGCCGGCGGCGGCGTCAAGGGCGGACTCGCCCACGGCTCTACCGACGACTTCGGCTGGTACGCCACCCAAAACAAAGTCCACGTCCACGACCTCCACGCCACCATCCTCCACCTCATGGGCATCAACCACGAAAAACTCACCTACCGCTACAGCGGCAGGGACTATCGGCTGACGGATGTCAGCGGGCGCGTGGTGCGGGAGATTCTGGTTTAATCGCACGTCGTGGCGCCGGGGGCGCCGGGCCTCATGTTTTTTTCCGGCGGACCTCGTGGGTCATGCAAGTTGCCTATGAACCAGCATGACCGCTTTATCGTGACACGGCGTCCCGCCCGTGCGTGTTGCTTTCAAGGGATGAACAGCGCGGACTGCAAGCTCATGCCATCGGCACGGGCGGGACGCCACAGGCGTCCGGGATATGGCAAGTTTACGCGAATGGGTTCCAATGAGCCAAGGGAGAGCGTGGACAATAGGCAGGGGATCGCAGCGACGGCGGTTCCATGCGCGCATGCGGCGGCGTCG
>DASRLH010000462.1:0-14967 GCA_035648595.1 Tepidisphaeraceae bacterium | reverse complement strand
GCCGCCGCCACCGCCGCCTCCACCGCCACGGGGACGGTCTTCACGGGGCTTGGCTTCGTTAACGGTGAGGGCGCGGCCATCATTTTCCTGGCCGTTGAGGGCGGCAATCACCGCCTGGGCCTCCTGGTCGCTGCCCATCTGAACAAAGCCGAAGCCCTTGCTGCGGCCGGTGTCCCGATCCTGAATGACTTCCGCACTCTGCACGGTTCCGTGCGCTGCACACATCTGCTCCAAATCCGAGCTCGTAATGTTATAGCTCAGATTTCCGACGTACAACTTGCTGCCCATGAAAAGCTCCTATCGCTCTGGGCCAAGAGATCCCGACTTTTACTTTCCGGGTTCCGATCTGAAAGAGGCCGACGTTCCGGCCCAGAAGGTAAAAAGGAAAGGAGGCAGTGCGGCGCGGACTTCGACAGACCCACTTCGCCAGAGCTCATTCGCAAACTTACCGCTGATGATACGCCCCAAGCCGTCCATTGTTCCACAGGCATCGCGGTTTTCGGAAAACGAGGGTATGGCAACGATTTGTGCCACGAATGAACACGAATGGGCACGAATAAATTATCTTCATTCGTGTGCATTCGTGTCCATTCGTGGTTTCCCTTTTTCTTTGGGTTGCGGGTCGCCCGCTCTGAGTGACTTCGTGGCTAATCACGCATTTTCCGGGCTAATCGCCGGTGCCGGCGGCGGCATCCGGCTTGTAATTGAGGCGGGCGATGACCTTGTCATAGGCGAACCAGCTTCGCGCCAGCGCTTCGCCGATGCGGGTTTCCTGGGAGATCATGGCGCCCAGTTTGGTTTTATAGAGCGCATCGGACGAGAGCGTGGACGAGACATCCGCCAACTCGACCACGAGCGCCTTTCGTTCCAGCGGCAGTTCGAGCACCGTCACCGGATGCGGATGCGCCGGGGTGGCCTGGGACAGCAGGGCCGCCGCTTTTTCGCGCAGGGAATTCATCGCGGCAAAGTCACGGAAGTTGGGGATCAAAACGAATGGGTGCTGCTCGTCGGTCACCAGCGGGAAGCTGCCGGTGGAAGTGACGGAGCGGTGGTCGGCCAGGGCCGCCAGCGAGAGGTTTGTCTTGCCGGCTTGCTCGGCCAGATTTTTGGCCCCGACGAGGGCGGCCTCATAATGCATTTTCAACTGCGCATCGGCTTCCACGCGCGCCCGCACGTCCGCCAGCGAGGGGGCATGCGCGGGGCTGGCGTCGGTGAGCCGGAAAATGAAGGCGTTCTGATCGCCGATCAGCGGCTCGCTGGGCTGCCAAATCTGAAGCGCCGTCTTGCGGGCGGCCGGCCCGGTGACAAATGGGGCGGCTTCGCGGGTGGCATAGCTGGCGAATGAATGCGTCTGCGACCGCGCCAAGCCGATGCCCGGCATCTCGGATAATTCGTTCTCATCGCGCCATTGGCCAACCTGCTTTACGTTGGGCAGCACTTTGAATTTCTTCTGCGCCTCGAGCGCCACCTTCTCAATAAACCCATACGTTTCATAACCGGCCGGCTGAGTAGAGGGACCAAACATCGCGGGCGACGCGGTGGTTGACGGACTCGTGGCCGGGTGAGGGTGGGATTGCTGGAAACTTTTCCACCCCTGCTCCAGGTCGGCGGCAACCGCATCGGTCACCTGCTTTTGCAACTGATCCGTTTCGTCCTTCAGCACCAGGTCGATGATTTCATCCCGCACTTCGTCGAAAGGCCGAAGCGAGGGAGCGGCCACGGACGCGGTGGTCGGCGCCGTTGCCGGCCCGGTTGCCGGCGCGGTCGCAGGTTGTGTCGTTGTCGGCGTGCGGGGGGCGGTCCGGGTGAAATCCTGGGGGTGTTCCAGATAATACTTGCGCGCCTGCACCTGCAAGTCGTACGCCCCCTGCGGCGCCGCTTCCTTGCCGGCTTTCACCGCGTCGAAGGCCTGCCGTCGGGCGATCTCAATGTACTGGAACTTCACGCGATTGGGCAACTCATAGGCAAAGCCAAGCGGGTCTTTTCCCGAAGCTTGCGAATCCCCGGGCAGTACATCCTTGAACTCATTGTAAAGCGCCTCCACCTGCTGAGTGGTGGGGGCGGTCGTGGGGGCGGTGGTCGGCGCTGTTGTTGGGCCGGTGGTCGGCGAAGTGGCCGGCGATGTTGTTGGGGCGATGTGGTCACTGGCGCTGAATTCCACCAGATTCAGCCGAACTTCCTGCTTGTTCTGCGCAAGATAATGCTCCCATTGCGGCTCGCTGTATTTGCCGGCGCTTTCCAGCCGACCGCGCAACGCCTTGACCATCAGAAAATGCCGGACGGCATCGAAATAAAATGGCTCGTTCTCGACGGCAATACCCTTGGGCATTGGAAGCGTGTTTTTAATGACTTCGTTCACCTGGTCATCGGAAACCTGGATGCCATGGCGGTCGGCTTCGTGCCAGAGCAGCAGAAACAAATCCGGATGATCGCGCATCTGGTCGCCGATGGACGGGCCCAGCATCTGGGCGGCTGAAACGGGGACGATTCTCTGCCCATCAAAGGTGTAGGTAAACGGCTCTTCAGTCAGAAGCCGCCATTCGTATTTGGCGCGGTTTAGCTCATTGGCAAAGATCGTCGTTCCATTGAGCGAGCCGATGGCCCGCCCGGTCGAACTGCCCGTGAGGGAGCTCATCGGCACGTTGATCAGGAACGTAACCATCAACAGCGCGCCTAAAACGGCCAGTACTTTCTTTTGGTTTCTCTTCAGCCAATCCATTAGTTTTCCAGGGGTTTGCGGTCGTCTACTATCTTGGGTCGCGCGTTCGCTTATGCGGATCAGCCCGCAATGCGCTCCAAGGACCGGCGATGGCCATTACCAACACGCTCAACGTATCACGGGCGTCTCGCCCGTGCCTAATGCTTTTGATACTCGGAAAAGCGCAATTCGCAATTTTCACGCCCATGCGCACGGGCGGGACGCCCGTGATACGTTGGCGCGATTCGTCCACGATTGCTGCAAATCGCCACTCATTTTCCCGCCTTGATCCGATCCACGGCGGCCTGCGCCTCGACGGCGGCGTTGGTGCCTTTGTATTCGTTGGCCACCTGCGCGTAGATCAGCAGCGCCTCGCGCGGCTTTTGCAGCTTTTCCTCGATTGCTCCGGTTTTGTAAAGCGCCTCGCTGGCAGGCGAATTGGGCTGGCTCTTGAAATGCGCCACCACGCGCATGTACGCCAGCGCGGCGTCTTCGAGCGCCGCGGGCGTGGAGGCAAGGGCGGCCTTGGCGTCGGCGAGCATGTACAGCGCCTTGGCCTGGCGCTGCGGATCGACAAACGCCGCCGAGTGCGAATCAATCGCTTTGATCACCTGCGCGTATTGCTTGTCGGCCATCGCCGCCGATGCCTGGTTGATCGCCAGATCCGCCTCGGCCTGCTTTGCCGCCGTCGCGGCGGCGGAGGGCTCGGCGGTCGTCCCCGCGTCGGTCATATCCCCGGTGCCGGCGGCCTTGGGATTGAGCTTCTTCAACTCCGCCAGCGCCGTGCTCGCGCCCGCCGAGTCCCCCTTCTTGTTGTACAAATCCATCAGGAACGGAAGCAGCACCTGCTGGGTTTGCGGCGTCGCGGTGACCAGGCCGGTGTTGACGGTGGAGATTGCCGAATCAATCGCCGCCGGCTTTGCGTCGTCGGCGATTTTGGGCCGATGCCGCAGTGCCGATCCCGGATCGGTCGTTGCCATCTGCACGAATCCCGTGACCGCCCCGGAGAAATCGCCCAGCGCGCCGGCGATGCTGAGCAATCGCACATCCGCCCGATGCTTGACCCAATCCGCCGAGCCGGCGGCGATTGCCCGGCGATAGCCATCCGCCGCCGTCTTCATATCCCCGGCGGCGAATGCCTTCTCGGCAGCCGTGAGAATCGGATCGTTGTCGGCGTCAATCTCCACCACCTGCTCGAGCGGCCGATGGGCGGTATTGCCGGACTCCTCGTTGATCCAAAACAGCTCATCAATGTCCCCCTGTTTTGCGACCTTGTCGATCTTCCCATGAAACGCCAGCGGCTTAGCCTTGCTGTTATGCCCCGACCGCACCCAAATCGTATCCGCCCGGCCCAATGCCGGGGCAAGTAACAGGCAGCACGCCGCCGCAAGTAGTAGAAGAAACCGACGGAAGTGATGATTGAGGTTGAGCATAAAAATCATCGATGAAATACAGGAGAGGGGAGTCGAACCCCTACACCTTGCGGTACAGGATCCTAAGTCCTGCGCGTCTGCCAATTCCGCCACTCCTGCGCGCAGCGCACATTAAGCGCAACTCCATGTACGGTGTCAAACCGCCGAGGGTGCGGGCGGCTCGCAAAACGTGCTTGTGCCGGCCGAATGTGCGGCCCATGCCGTCTGACAATAATATGGCGTGCGCGGGGAAGATCGGCAGTCCAAATGCGAAGAAATGCGCCAAGAGCGCCAAGGCCGCCAAGAGGCGCGGAACTGCGCCAGGGTGTGGCCTTTTTTTTTGTGGCATGGGCGGCTCGGCCATGTGTGCGGCTGTCCGAACGCGCCCGCGAAATGCTATCAATTCTATTTACTACTTAAGCGTCGTTAATTTTCATTCTTTGGCTTCTCGCTGCGTAAGCAATGGGCGACCCGCCCGTGCCACAAATTCTTGCCACACCCACTGCGCCACCAAAAAAATAACGCGATCGAGAGTAGCGCGACACGGGCCATCTCTTTTTTCTCTTGGCGTTCTTGGCGCGTTCCTCCCCTTGATTTGCCGTTGACCGTTAGAATGACGGATACCAACATGCATTACGGCTACGAGATCCTCCCCATCCTCCTTCTGGCAAGCCTGGGCGGCTTGTTCCTGTGGCTGTCGCGGCAGGGCGGCCGGAAACTGGGCCCCGAACCGCGTTGCACCGCCTGCGGATATATCGTGCATGGCTTGCCCGGTTCGATCTGTCCCGAATGCGGCGCCGACCTGCGCGCCGCAGGCGCGGTCACGGCAGGCGGCCGCCTCCCGCCGAGCCGGTTCGCGCGCGTGGGCGGCTGGTCCATCTTCTGTCTGCTCACGCTGCCCGGCGGCGGGGGAATTCTGTGGTGGGATTTTGTGATGCCGTTTCTCCCGCAGCAAATTCACGCGATGGATGTGTCCACGCTCGGGCAACCGCAGTCCGGGGCGTATCATTCGATCATCATTCGCAGGGAAGTTTACGCTCATGGCCATAGCGGCGATGTCGCCCCGGCATGGCAGAAGGTTACGCTGGAACTCACACCCAATACCGGGCCAACCTCGAAAATGTACGTCGATTTGCCGAGTCTTCATTACCGCGATGTGGCCGACTCCAAAGAGCCGATTAACTCTCCACCACTGGACGAACGCGCGCTTGTGGCTTGGATGCAAAAGGCACAGATCAAGGGAGACAGTTCCCAAGCCTTGGCGTGTCCGACCGCTTGTGTCGGGCGTCGGTCCCGCGACGTAACATTTCCGCTGGTTCACGCGTATTTTCCGATGATGACCAAACCACTCACCCGACGCGATTTCCTTCGGTTCGGCGCCGCTGTATTGGGTTCAACTCCGTTGTGGGCGGACCCGTTGCATGTCCCCCCTCCCCATTGGCAGCCCTGGCCTTTTTACGTCATGGACACCGGGCTCGTCGGCCCGGATGTGCCGACCCTGGAAGAGAAGGTATCGCTCGCAAAGGAGTTGGGCTTTTCGGGGATCGACTACACTTTCGACCGTGCCAAACTCCCGCGCATGATCGAACTGCTCGACAAGGCGAAGCTGGAGCTCACGGCGTTGTACACTTCGCCGCTGATCGAAGTGCCGCTGGATGCGGGGTTGGCGGAGGCGATCAAATTGCTCAAGGGCCGGCCCACGCGCATCGAGATGGCGCTGCGTTCCCGCAATCTAAAATCCTCCGACCCCGCCGGCGACAAGCGGGCGTTGGAATTGATCGACCGCGTTTCCGATCTGTGCGGCGACAGCGGCCCGGTCGTTTCCATCTATCCGCATACCGGACTCTGGACCCAGAGCGTGGAGGATGGCGTGCGGCTTAGCAAAGCCTCCGGCCGCAGGACCGTCGGCGTCAACTTCAACCTCGTGCATTGGAAATGGGTGAAGCAGGATCGGCCCCAGAAACAAAGTCTCAAGGACGCGCTGCCGTACTTGTTTCTCGTCAGCATCAACGGCTTGGCCGGCAACACGATCGGGCCGCTCGACCAGGGAAACTACGACCTGCCGGGATTTCTCAGGCGTCTCAAATCCATCGGCTATCGCGGCCCCGTCGGCCTCCAAGGCTATGGTATCAAAGGCCCCAGCCGCGAGCATCTCACCAAATCCATGAAAAAGTGGCGGGAGATGATCCAGACGCTGCGGAACGCCTAAAGCTCCTGACAAAAACATCTGCAAGGTCGACTGCATCACTTTCGTTCGACGGAAAGATCGCACAACGACGCAACGACAGCCGCAAAGGCACCGAAGCGTGTGCTGCGGCGCGGTTTTACCGCGATTTATCGGTCTGTCGCGAAAAAACGTGGGAATTGGGGCCGGGTGAAACCCCTCGTACGCTTCGGGCCGGATGATCGAATGGTCTTTGCAACAGGAGATGTTACCGATGCCGCAAAAAGTTTTGTATCGCACGATCAAGGCCCGGCACACCGCCCGCCCGCAGCGCACGCGTCTCTCGCCGCCGGCCGGCGGGTTTGCCGGCCTGTTGGCGCGGCTGGATGAAGCGGGCGCGCGCCTGGATCGTGCCCGCGCGCCGCAAGCTCGCCTGACGCGTTGAGCTTCGAGCACGCCGCGGAGTCAACGGCGGCCGCGATGGAAAGCCATCGCGGCCGTCGGCGCGCCATCGACGGCAAGCCCGCGAACGCCACGGGACGGGAATATGCAAGCTCCATCGTGACACGGGCGTCCCGCCCGTGCGTGTTGCGTGGATCCCGGGATAAAGTCGATTTATCCTACTTTTCCGCCATCCGCATGGGCGGGACGCCCGTGTCACGATGAAAGCCCGACCCACGCTGACTCCGTCGAATTGCCACTTGAGACGCACCTCATGTTAGCGGGATGTCGACAAGCTCCTTGGGAAAGACTCAACTCGCCGCGAGCTCGGCGATCTGCTGGTGCGTGAGTTTGATCGCTGCCGCCGCGCAGTTTTCTTCCAGGTGCTTGACCGATGCGGTTCCGGGGATGGGGAGCATGACCGGCGAGCGGGCCAGCAGCCACGCCAGCGCGATTTGGGCGGGGGTTGCGCCGGCCGCCTTGGCGGCGCGATCAACCACGCCGCCGGGCCCGGCGAGTTTGCCGCTGGCGATGGGGAACCAGGGGATGAAGCCGATGCCTTGCGATTGGCAGTAGTCCAGCACGGCTTCGGATTTTCGGTTGATCAGGTTGTATTCGTTTTGCACGGTGACGATCGGCAGCACCCGGCGGGCGGCCTTGATCTGCTCCCCATCCACCTCCGACAAGCCCACATGCCGCACCTTGCCTTCGCGCTGTAGATCCCGCAGGAGGCCAAACTGCTCATCGGCGGGCACCTTGGGATCGATGCGATGCAACTGGAACAGATCGATGCGTTCGAGGCCCAGACGCCGCAGGCTCATCTCGCATTCCTGGCGAAGGTATTCGGGCCGGCCCAGCGGATGCCATTGATTGGGGCCGGTGCGCGCCAGGCCGGCCTTGGTGGCGATCACCAGCCCGGCGGGGTACGGGTGCAGCGCTTTTTTGATCAATTCCTCGCTGATGTAGGGGCCGTAGGAATCGGCGGTGTCGATGAGGTTCACGCCCAGTTCAACCACTCGCCGCAGAACGCGGACGGCTTCTTCCGGATCTTTGGGCGGTCCCCAGATGCCCGGCCCGGTGATTTGCATGGCGCCGTAGCCGAGGCGATGAACGGGCAGATCGCCGATTTTGAATGTGCCGCTGGCGGCGACGGCATGAGAGTTGGAAGTGTTCGTGGTCATGATGACGGGTCTCCTTGGGGCCATCTTAGGCCGCCCGAACCGCAAGTGGCGGGTCGCTCCCTCACCATTTGCGTCCGCCCAGCGTGTGGTCCAGGTTATAGGCGGAGCTGATCAGCGCCAGATGCGTGAAGGCTTGCGGGAAGTTGCCCAGGGCTTCGCCGTGGATTCCGGTTTCCTCGGCAAACAAGCCCAGGTGGTTGGCGTAGCCGAGCATTTTCTCGAACATCAGGCGGGCCTGGTCCAGGCGTTTGCGGTCGGTGGCGCCGGCGCGGGTGAGGGCCTCGACCAGCCAGAAGGTACACATGTTGAAGGTTCCTTCGCCACCGGCAAGGCCGTCGCTGAACTCGCGCAGGTTATAGCGGTAGACGAGGCTGTTGGAGAGCAGGCCGCCGTCGGAGGGGTCTTTCATGATCGCGTCGATGGTCTGCAGCATGCGCGGATCGGTGGGCGACATGAAAAACACCAGCGGCATAATCAGGTTGGAGGCATCGAGCGAATTGCTTCCATAATGTTGCACGAACGCCTGGCGTTTGGCGGACCAGCCGTTCTTCATGATGTCCAGGTAGATTTCATCCCGGCAGGCGATCCACTTGGCGCGAGGGGCGGGGAAGGAACGTTTCTCGGCCAGCCGCACGCCGCGATCGACGGCGACCCAGCACATCATCTTGGAGTAAACGAAATCCTGCGGTCCGCCGCGCGTCTCCCAGATTCCTTCGTCCTTGCGTTTCCAGTTTTCGCAAACCCAGTCGATCAATCCCGACAACTCGACCCAGAAGTCGAAGCTGATCGGCGTGCCGTGCTTGTTGTACAGGTAGACGCTGTCCATCAATTCGCCGTAGATGTCGAGTTGCAGTTGATTGGCGGCTCCGTTGCCGATGCGCACGGGGCGGGAGTGCATGTAGCCGTCGAGATGATCGAGGGTTTCCTCGGTGAGATGATGCTCGCCGTGCAGGCCGTACATGATTTGCAGGCCGCCGTCGGCGTTGCGCTCGTGGCAGCGCTGCTCGAGCCAACCCATGAACGCGCCGGCTTCCTCGGTGAAGCCAATGCGCAGTAGCGCGTAGATCGAGAATGCCGCGTCGCGCATCCAGGTGTAGCGGTAATCCCAGTTGCGCGGGCCGGGGATGGCTTCGGGCAGGCTGCAGGTGGGCGAGGCCACCAGCGCGCCGGTTGGCTCGAAGGTGCAAAGCTTGAGCAGCAGGGCGGATCTATAGACCATCTCCCGCCAGCGGCCGGCGTAGGTGCAGCGACTGATCCATCGATGCCAGAACTCAACGGTTTTGGCAAACAAATTGCGCTCATGCTCGTCGGTGACGACCTGCGCGCCTTTGTGCTTGGGATCGAGGGGCCGCAGCGAAAAGACGGCACACTCGCCCTGCCGCAGTTCCAGCATCGCCTCCACTCCGCCGCGATCGTGCTTGAGTTGAAGCGGAACGCGGGTGGTCAATTCCAGATCGAGCGCATCGGTGCGAAAGACCGCGCCGTATTCGGTGAGATCGACCTTGTGCGGATCGCGCGCGTAGTTGAAGGCGGGATAACATTCGACGCGGATCGGCACCGACCCGCGGATTGCCTCGACGCGGCGTACGATCTGCCGAAACCCCGGTTCGCCGCGCTTAAGCCCGACCGGCATGTAATCGATCACCTCGACCACGCCGTCGGCCAGCAAAAATCGGGTAATCAGCACATTGGTTTCCGGCCAATACAACTGGCGGCGCGTCACCCGCTCGGCGACGGGGGCGATCTTGAAATGGCCGCCCTTGTTCTCATCCAGCACCGCCGCGAACACGCTGGGTGAATCGAAGTGCGGCAGGCAAAGCCAGTCGATCGACCCATTGCGCCCCACCAGCGCCGCCGTGTGCATGTTCCCGATCAATCCGTAATCTTCAATCGGCAAGTAAGCCATAAACCCTGTTGCTCTCAAAAGCCCGTCGCAAGCGTATCGCGGGGCGGGATTAACGGGAAGGGAAAAAGATGAGTGATGAGTGATGAGTGAACCGTGACACGGATTCGTTCTTGTCACGGTTCACTCATCACTCATCTCTTCCCACTTCCTCACTCCCACGTTTCCCGCTACAAAGTGAGCCGTCCCATGCCCAGCCAGCGTTACAAATTAACCATCGCCTATCGCGGGAGCCGGTATCATGGCTGGCAGGCGCAGCCGATGATTGACACCTGGACGGGCGTGCAGCCCCCGGCGGGAGAGGGGATTCCGACGATTCAGGGGGAATTGAACAAGGCGATCACCGGCGTGCTGCGACATCCGATTCATCTGGTCGGCTCATCGCGCACGGATTCGGGCGTGCATGCCAAGGGGCAGGTGGCGCATTTTGACACGCATCTGACGCGGATTCCCGCCGAGGGGCTGCGGCGGGGGATCAACAGCGCGCTGCCGCCGGACATTCTCGTGCGGAAGGTGGAGCCAGTGCATGAATATTTCGACGCCATCCTTTCCACGATGCGCAAGCGCTACCAGTATTGCATTTGGAACGCGACGGATCGGCCCGTGTTTGCCAACGATCTGTTCTGGCATCGCTGGCACAAGCTCGACGGCGAGGTGATGGCGGCGGCGGGGGCGCATCTGGTGGGCACGCACGATTTCGCCAGCTTTGCCCGGCCGGGCCATGGGCGAGACAATACGGTCCGCACGATATATGCCTGCGACGTGAGCGTGCGCCCGCCGCGCGCGGTGATCGGCGTGGAGGGGGGCGGGTTTCTGTGGAACATGGTGCGCATCATCGTCGGCACATTGGTGCAGGTGGGCATCGGGCGGTACAAGCCCGATGATATTCCCGCAATGCTCGGGGCCCGCGACCGCGCCGCCGCCGGGCCCACCGCGCCGCCACACGGGCTGTATCTGCAATGGATCAGAACCAAGACCGACGAACAAATTTTGCAGGCTTATGCCAGCCGGGGCCAGATCGAGAGGCAACCCACGTTATGAACCCTTTCAGCTCCATCGTCATCACGGGAGGCCATGGCATGCTGGCGCATGCGTTCGTCCGCAACCTCGCGGCGCGCGGGCACAATGCCGTCGCGCTGGATCGCGCCGCCGCCGACATCACGCGCGAGGCGGATGTGGCGCGAATCTTCCGCGAGCACCGGCCGACGTTGCTCCTCAATTGCGCCGCGTACACAAAGGTGGATCTGTGCGAGCAGCAGCAGGAATTGGCAAACGCCGTCAATGGCGAAGCGGTGGGTCTGCTCGCGGCGGCCGCCAAAGCGCGCGGCACGCTGCTCGCTCACTTCAGCACGGACTTTGTATTTGATGGCCGCGCGACTCGCCCGTATCGGCCCGAAGATCCCGTCCATCCGCTCAGCGCGTATGGGCGGTCCAAGCTGCTGGGCGAGCAGAAACTGCAAGCCAATCCGCCGGCCCGCTGGCTGCTGATCCGCACGGCATGGCTCTATGGCCGCAACGGCTCATGCTTTCCGCGCACGATGGTCGAGCGCGGCCGCGCGGGCCAGGCGCTACGGGTGGTGAATGATCAGATCGGCTCACCGACGTATACCGAGGATCTCGCAGCCGCCACGCTCGATTTGATCGATGCGGGCGCTGCGGGACTTTGGCATTTGACGAACAGCGGCGAAGTGAGTTGGTTCAATTTTGCGCAGGCGGCATTGGAAGAATCTGGCGTCAATGCGCCGATCGCGCCGACGACGAGCGATGAGTGGTTTAAGCTGCGGCCGACGTCCGCCGTTCGGCCGGGGTATAGCGTGTTGGATACCCAAATTTTCAGCAAGACCGTGGGCCGTCCGATGCGGGCTTGGCGCGACGCGCTGCGCGAATACGCGAGAGAAGTCGCGCGAAGCGGATTTGGATGATGTGTGCTGGCCGTATCACGGGCGTCTCGCCCGTGCCTGTTGCTTAAAGGTTAGAAGTCCCGCAGTTCTTCTACTACCCCGCCATCCGCACGGGCGAGACGCCCGTGATACGTTGATCCCATTCAATCCACGTATTACACCGCGTTGCATTCGGCTGAAGTGTTAAAAAAAATGGAAGATATTGAGATGTTTAGATCGGGGCGCGGGGGATACTTCGATTACACTGCCGGTCGCGGTTTGCGCCTAAGTCGCAGGTAGCTGGAACTGCACAATCCCCACAACACATACGCCAGCGTGGCGATGCCCAGGGTGTAGCGGTGGACGATCACCAGAAGCAGCAGGGCGGCGAGCACCATCAGCAGCCGGCCAATCGACCGGCGGCCGCGCAGGTGGCGGTTGATCAAATGCGGATAGCGGATGGCGCTGACCATCAGCAATCCCGATAAAAGGACCACGAACGGGAGCAGCCAGACGCAAACGCTGGACAGATGATGCGCCAACGCCGAGCCGGTGAGCGTGGCGTGTTCCCAGAGGTCCTGCTGCATCAGCACCAGCCCGGCCACCGCCGCTCCTGCGCCGGGGCTGGGCAGGCCCAGGAAGCTGAAGTGGTGCTGCTCGCCATGCTCGTTGCTGACGTTGAACCGCGCCAGCCGGATGGCGGCACAGCTCACATACAGCGCGCCAATCGCCCACACCAGCCGGCCGATGATCGGCGGCAATTCGGGGTGGTAAAAGTGGAAGAGCTGCAACGCCAGGAAGGCGGGGGCGCAGCCGAAGCTGATGACATCCGCCATGCTGTCAAGCTGGCCGCCGAAGTCGGTGGTATGGCGGGTAAAGCGGGCGAGCCGCCCATCGAGCCCGTCAAAGATCATCGCCGCGAAGATCAGATAGGCGGCGGCAAGGAATTGATACTCAAAGAAAAACTGCGTCCATCGGTCGGTCCAGTGGGGGTTGGGATCGAGGGCGGCCACGTACATGGCGCCAAACCCGCAGACCGCATTCCCCAGCGTGGCCAGGCTCGGCAGCGAGTAGGCCGAGCGGATATACGCCCGGCGCCCATGCCGGCGGATGCGCAGCCGCCGGGCCTCGCGCTTTTCCTCATCGCGCTCGCGCCTGCGGAATTTGCGCGCCAGCCCCGGCAGGCGCCGGCGGCGCAGGCGGCGGTCATCGCGCGCCTCGAACTCGCCGGGAAACGCGAGCGGCGCTTTGGGAGGAAGCGATTCTTCAGCCGGATTGCCAGGAGAAGGGAGCATTAGGAAATGCCACGTTGAGGTGTAAGAAAGTGCGACACCGCGTCGCTGGTTTCCTAAACGCGGCCCTACGGGCGCGCCGCTAAAAACCACTTCCGGTTCATTCTTTATCACTCATCATTTCCGCACTCATTTCCGTACCGTGTGTATCGGTGTTCCCAGGCGCGCCAGCACGTCGGAAGCCCCGCGCACGTTCTGCCCGACCTTCACGGTCACGGTTGGCTCAAGCCATTTTGGAATCGACAATTCCGTACGGCTTCCGAACTTGATCATTCCAATCCGCTCGCCGCGCGCGAGCAGTTGTCCTTCGTTGGCCGAGAAGATAATTCGCCGGGCGATCATGCCGACGATCTGCTTGACCACCGCGACGGGCTTCTCGCTATCGGGCTCGCAGAGGACGATCGTGTTAGATTCGTTTTCATCCGATGCGCGGGCGTGTTCCAGGGCGTTGATGAATTTGCCCTTTTTGTACATCGATTTGAGGACTCGTGCATCGCAGGGGCTGCGGTTGACATGGACGTTGAAGACGGAAAGAAAGATGCCGATGCGGACGGCGGGGCCGCCGAGCAGCGGGTCGTGCTCGATGTCGGTGATATCCGAGATTTTCCCGTCCGCCGGGCTCACCATCAGGTTTTCCTCGACCGGCACTGGGCGCTGTGGATCGCGGAAAAACGCGAACAGCCAAATCAGCAGCGGAACAAACACCAACGCCAGCGGCCACCAGAAATAACCAGACACCCAGGCAAAAACGGCCAATACAGCCGTCCCGATGAGCAATTCGCGTGTGCCGTGTCGTGTGAGTGGGAGCATTGTTATCCGCAATCAGCGGCTCAAATTGAAGACTTGCCACGAATGGGCACGAATGAACACGAATAAGAGAAAAGCGGCTGCAACCACTCGATTTTAGAACGGGGTGCGGTGTCGTTTAGCGTGACACGGGCGTCTCGCCCGTGCAAACGGCTTTGGTTTAGAAAACGCTGTCCTCGCTTAAGTTGACTCGTATGCACGGGCGAGACGCCCGTGTCACATTACAGTTTCCAAAGGCACCATGTACACCGCCGGTATTAGCTGTGCCGATTTCCGCTTCGGCTCTCCGCTCTTCATTCGTGTTCATTCGTGCCCATTCGTGGCAAGTCTTCGCTCGCTTCTTTAGCGACCAAAGAACCTTTTAATCGAATGCACCGTCGCTTGCCGTTGGACGGCGGCGATGGATTCGAGGAGGGGGATTTCCTTGGGGCAGACTTTGACGCAATTGCCAACCTTGGCGCAGTCGGCGACGCCGCCGGCGTCCATCATTTCGTCCATGCGGTCTTCCTTGAGGGCCTTGCCGGTGGGGTGTTCGTTGAACAGCCGAACCTGGCTGATGATCGCGGCGCCCACGAACTGATTGACCGGCGTATATTGCGGGCAGGCCTCCAGGCAGCAGCCGCAACTGATGCAGCGCGACAACGGATACCGCGCCTCCTGATTGCGCTGGCTCACATCCGGGCCGGGTCCCAGATCATACGTTCCATCAATGGGCACCCACGCCTTCACGCGCTTGAGATCGCGGAAGAGGCGATCGCGGTCCACGAATAAATCGCGCACCAGCGGAAATTTGCTCATCGGCTCCAGCGTGATCGGCTGGCCCGCTTCGCCGATCTTATCCACCAACGCCGAGCAGGCCTGGCGGGTTTTGCCGTTGATGAGCATCGTGCAGGCGCCGCACACTTCCTCCAGGCATCCGCTGTCCCAGACGGGGGGAGTGGTGGAATTGCCGTCGGTGGTGACCGGGTGCGCCGCGATGTATTGCAGGCACGAGATGATGTTCATGTTGGGCCGATGCGGAACGGCAAATTCCTCCCAGCGGGGAGCCTCGGCGGGCTTGTCCTGCCGGCGGATCCGGATCACCACCTGCCGGCCCGTCCCCGGATCGGGCGCTGAAATTGTCGCGTCGGTAACCGTCGGATTCATGCGAACGCGACTTTACGGGGCGTGGGTGGGTATGACAAGGGGG
>DASRLH010000461.1:0-2123 GCA_035648595.1 Tepidisphaeraceae bacterium | reverse complement strand
CAGTCGGACGGCGCGCGGTCGTTTTGGGTGAATGATCCCGAAGGACATCGAATCGTATTTATTCAGGGCGAGGCAGAGCGACATCCTGTGGTTGCTGCTACCTCGTCTCCGGAGAGTCAGGTTTCCAGACACATCCTGCATGCTGGTTTCATCGTGCATGATCGCGGTGCGGAGGACCATTTTTACCGCGACGTGCTCGGGTTCCACGAGGCATGGCATGGCGGAATGAAAGACGGCACCATCGACTGGATCGACATGCAGGTGCCGGACGGCAATGATTGCATTGAATACATGCTGCGCGGCCCCACTCCACCCTCGGCGGAGGAAAGCGGCGTCCTCAATCATTTCGCGCTGGGCGTTCCTAGAGCGGATTGACAGATAGTGTAATCTTGCTTTGGCGATTCACTGCGACGCAGATAAAAGATGGCGAGATCCTTCGAGGACGACCTGCGGCGGAAATTTCTGGCGGCCCATGATCGTGGGCGGCAAGCGGTGCGCGAAATCGCAGACAACTTCGGCGTCAGCTACGGATGGGGGCGCAAGGTGATCGATCAGCGCAAGCGCAACGGTCAGGCGGAGCGGGTGCGGCACCGGCCGGGGCCGCGGAGCCGGATCACAGCGGAGATGCATCGGGCGTTGGGGATGTGGCTGGAGGAACAACCCGACCGCACGCTGGAGGAACTGAAGGGCTTGCTGGCCTCCCAGTATCGGGTGCGGGTCTGCCCTTCGCTGCTGTGCCGGTTGCTGAAGCGGCTGGGGCTGCGGCTGAAAAAAAGTCGCTCCACGCCCTCCAGCGGGACACGGAAGAAAACCGGAAGCGGCGCCAGGCGTTCGTCGAGCGCATCGGCACGATCGCGCCGGAGAGGCTGATTTTCCTAGACGAAAGCGGCGTGACCACGCGGATGACCCGCACCTATGGACGGGCGCGCCGTGGGGTCCGCATCCACGAAGCCACGCCCCAGGGCCACTGGAAGATCCTGACCATGCTGGGGGCGATGAGCGCCTGCGGCATGCTGGCCATGATGACCATCGAGGAGGCCACCGACAGCGACATTTTCCTGGCCTATCTGGACCATGTTTTATGTCCCAAGTTGAAGCCCGGCGACGTGGTGGTGATGGACAATCTCAGCGCCCACAAAGTCGACGGCGTGCACCAGCGCATCGAGCAATGCGGGGCAGAGTTGCTGTACCTGCCACCTTACTCGCCCGACCTCAACCCGATTGAAAAGGCATGGGCCGCGCTCAAGCAAATCCTGCGCTCGGCCAAGGCACGCAGCGCCGAAGCGCTCGACCTCGCCATCGCTCAGGCGCTTCCAGCCATCACTCCAGAAAACGCTCAAGCCTGGTTCCGGCTCTGTAGACTGTGACTACATTAACTGTCAATCCGCTCTAGCTGCGCCAATGCAGCGTAACCGGCCCGGCCATAGGGTGTTCGAACACGCCGCCATTCGTCGCCATCTGCAGTCGAGCTTGCTTCAGAGCAAAATACCATTTCGCCGGACGGTCGGCGTCGTCGATCAGCATCAGCGCCGGATTGAATCTCAATCCTTGCGCCTGTTCGACCATGGTCTGGCGATCCTGCTCGACAAATTTTTTCCCAAAGGCTTTGGCGATCTCCGGCACGAAGGGCACACGATAGAAAATATTCCAGGCCGCGCACACATCGATGCGGCTTGTGGTCGGCGTGATCGGCGTAACCGTGGTCAGGCTTGAAAACCATTTATTTCCGCAGCGGATGGTTTCATAGCGACGGTTCGGCAGGATGAAGTCGATGGTCGTCGTGACCGGCTGGCCATATACGCCTAGCAATTTATACGGCGTGCTGTTGGCGGAAGGCGCGTGCGCCGTCATGCGGAAGCCCTGCGGAATCGGTTCGAACTGTTTTTCTTTTACATGGATACTGCCGCCGCTGCGCCACCACCACGACTCGTGCACGAACGGCCCGTGCGCCGGATCCATCAGACCAATGATCCCGTGATCGACATTACAAGGCAGGTCAGCCACCAGATGAGCGGAGCGGAAGCGCGACCCAAACTTTGGCAACTCCGGCACGGGCGGAAGCGCGCTTATGTCTTCTGGACGCAATCGTCCCGAACCTGGCGATGGAACATAGACCCATGCGT
>DASRLH010000460.1:0-5492 GCA_035648595.1 Tepidisphaeraceae bacterium | reverse complement strand
CCACCGGGCCATTGGAAGGCACAAATAACAAGATCAAAACCATGCAACGACAAGCATACGGCTTCCGAGACCCCGACTTCTTCAAACTTAAAATCTTCGCTTTACACGAAACTACCTACGCATTAGTCGGATGAACCATATATAATGATTCAAACGCTGGCGTTCCCACCGCCTCCGGCCGTCAGGGCCTGCCGGGCGTCACCGTTTACATGGACGCCAACAAGAATGGGATGCTCGATTCCGGTGAGCGCACCGCCCTGACCGACGCCAATGGTAATTACACATTCAGCAACCTGGCGCCGGGCGCTTATACCATTCGGGAGGTGACATCGACCGCGGCCCGGCAGACCGTTCCGGCAAACAATGCTGCGCGGATTGAGAACATCGCCGTCGGACAGAATCTGACCGGCGCGGACTTTGGCGTGCAACAATTGTTCCTCTATTCGCTGACTGTCATCACTCCCAATAACACGGTTTTCGGCCCGTTGCCCGCCGCGATCAACGACTCGGGCCAGGTCGCCGGGACATTTGGCGATACCATCGATTTTCGTGGCCACGCTTTCCTTTACAGTGGTGGAAAGTTAACCGACCTTGGCACGCTCGGCGGCCCGCGCAGCAGTGCGAATGGAATCAATAACAGCGGGCAGATCGTCGGTTACTCCGATCTCCCGCCGACAACTACCGATCGCCCCATCCATGGATTCCTTTACTCCAACGGCAGGATGACGGATTTGGGGCTCCTCAATGGCTCGGCCACCACCGCCAACGCTATCAACAACGCCGGGCAGATCGTCGGAAACTCGTACATCGATCGCAGCGGCAGCTTCACAGACCTTGGGGACTCCGTGGTGGCCGATGCGATCAACAACAACGGCGATTACGGAGGCGCGGTCTGGGCCTCTCAGGGCCCCAAGGCTGCTGGCACCTACTCCGCTTTTGTCGATATCCGCGGCAAAATGATCGACCTGAGTACGCTCGGCGCAGTGGATGACAACAGTTCCGTCGTTTCCATGAACGATCTCGGGCAGGCGGTGGGAAACACGAATGTCGACTTCGGCCCATTCCTCTACAGCGGCGGTGTCCGCCAGCCCATCGCAGGGCCGTATGATAACCTGTTCCCCGGCTCAAATCGGATTCAGGATTCCGTGAGCGGAATTAATAACGCCGGCCAGATTGTTGGCACCACCAGCGGGTTGAACGAATACCCCACCAGCGCGTTCATCATCACCGGCGGCCGATCGGTGGATCTCAATGATGCCCTCACCCCCGCTACCGCGGCTGCATACCACCTCTCATACGCTTACGCAATCAACAACAACGGCTGGATCGTCGCTGAAGCAACCAATCCCAACACGGTCTCGAATGATGGCGACATCGTTCTTCTGAAACCACTCTACGGCTCGGTCACCGGCAACGTGTTCAACGACGCCAATGGCGACGGCATCCGCCAATCCAACGAACCGGGCACGCCCGGCATCCGCGTCTACGCGGACCTCAACGGCAACCGCAAATACGATCCGGGTGAACCCAGTGCCGTTACCGATTCAGCCGGCAACTACACCATCAGCGGTCTTTCCGCCGGCGGATATGTAATCCGCGAGGTCGTCGCTCCCGGCGCGGTGCAAACGACGCCTTCGCAGGGCTGGGGGATCTGGGCGCCGCTAGCGGCGGGCCAGAATCAAACGCTTCAAGCTTTCGGGCAAGCCAAATCGACCGGCAGCGTGACCGGCGTCGTATTCCGCGATGCCAATGGCGACGGAATCCGAGAATCTAATGAAGCCGGACTTCCCGGCGTGCGGGTCTACGCAGACCTCAACGGCAACCGAACATATGATCCTGGCGAGCCCAGCGCCATCACCGATTCGTCTGGGAACTATACCATTAGCGGCCTTGCCGCCGGCGGCTATGTAATCCGCGAGGTCGTGGCTGCCGGCGCGGTGCAAACGACTCCATCCAAAGGCTGGGGAATCTGGGCGCCGCTTCTCGCGGGACAGAACAAAACGCTGCAACCCTTCGGGCAAACCCCATCTGGGGCGAGCGTGAACGGAACTGTTTTCTTAGATGGCAATGGCGATGGCGCGCGGCAGACCGGTGAAGTCGGCCTGGCCGGCATCCGTGTCTACGCGGACCTCAACGGCAGCCGCGCCTACGACGCCGGAGAACCTTCCGCCCTTACCGATGCCACCGGCAAATACACAATCGCCGGCCTGGCGCCAGGAGCGTACGTCATCCGCGAAGTCGTGCCGGCGGGGCACAAGCAGACCACGCCGCGCAACGGCTACGGACTCTGGGCACCCCTGACTGCAGGTCAGAATGAAGTCCTGACGCCGTTCGGGCAGGTATAGTGCATCGCGCCTACAATTGCTTTGGGCGGATGAAAGCGCCTGAAATGAAAGGGCCGCTCTATGATTTTGGAGCAAACAAAAATCAAGTTCTCGTTGACCCGCGAAGAGGACCTGGTCCTTTTTGAGTGGCTTGCTTCGCTTGGGGAAAAAAAATCGCTCCGGCGGACGGCTCGGCCGAGCAGGGCGTTCTTTGGAAACTCGAAGGACACCTCGAAAGTCATTTGAAGGAAGTGTTCGCGGCTGATTACGATGAGCAGGTCGCCAAGGCGAGAGAGGTTCTCTCCGGCAAGTAACCCTCCATCAAGCGGCGTGCTAATCTGAATCGAGAGGTTCGCCATGACGCTCAACATCTCACTTTCGCCGGAATCCGAAGCCGCCCTTCAAGAGCGCGCCGCTGCCTCAGGAATGGACGTTGTCGCGTTTGTTCGTGAAACGATCGAGGAGAAGCTTTTCGCGGCACCGAATAGCGATTCGGCGTCCGGGACGCCCGGTCAGGGAAGCGTGGAATGGTTCGCCCGTCTTAATGAATGGGTTGCCGGCCATCCAGCCCGTCAATTCCTCGCCGAAGATGGTCGCGATGCAATATACAACGAAGAACCAGACTGATGGACGTCCTTCTGGACACCAACATCCTCGCCCGCTGTGTCGAGCCGGCACATCCGAGCCACCAAATCGCCAATGACGCCATCGGCACGCTTGTCAAACGAGGCGACCGGCTCTGCCTCGTATCCCAGATTCTGTACGAATATTTCGTGGTATGCACGCGCCCGCAGAAGGCGAACGGCGGCTTGGGAATGTCCAACGCGGAGGGTGTGGGCGAGATCAAGAGAGTTGTGGCGCTCTTCTCGCTTCTCCCTGACCCGCCCAATCTGTATTCCGTCTGGCTCCGGCTTATTGAACAACATGCCGTCATGGGGAAGCAAGCCCACGACGCACGGATCGTGGCGGCGCTTGTCGCTGGCCGGGTTCCGGCAATCCTCACATTCAATGCCCGCGACTTTCGTCGTTATCCCGAAATCATGGTCCGGGAGCCGGCTCAGGTCACTGCTACCTAACCTCCCCCATTCATCGCAACGGCCTCACGTCATCGACAATCAGGTTCGCGCTTCATCGTCCCGGCGTAGTCTCCTCTTCCTGAATCAAATGATATTCATACGCATCGACCAGCGCCTGCCAGCTTGCGTCGATGATATTTTGGCTGACGCCGATGGTGCCGAAGATTTCGCGGGTGCCGTCGGCGCGCTCGCGACGGCATTCGATCACCACGCGCACGCTGGCGGCGGTCTCGTCCTTGGAGTTGATCACGCGCACCTTGTAATCAATCAAATGAACCCGGTCGATCGCGGCGTAGTGCGGCTTGAGCGCGCGGCGCAGGGCGCCGTCCAGCGCGTTCACCGGGCCATCCCCCTCGGCCACCCGGTGCTCGGGCTGACCGTTCACGCACAGCTTGATCGTCGCCTCCGAAACGGCAGGCTCCGCCTTCACGCGCAGGATCACCACGCGGTAATGTTCAAGGTCAAAAAACTTGTGATACCGGCCGATCTCGCGGCGCAGTAATAACTCAAAACTCGCCTCGGCGGCCTCGAATTGATAACCGGCGTTTTCCAGCGTCCGCACGGTTTCCAGAACCTTGCGAAGGGTGGCCTTGTCGGATTCAAGATCGAACTTCCGCCCCGCCTTGACGGCGATGTTGCTGGCGCCCGACATCTCGCTGATGAGAATCTTGCGGGAATTGCCGATGGTTTCGGGGCTGACGTGCTCGTAGGTGCTGACGTCTTTCTGCACCGCATGAACGTGCATGCCGCCCTTGTGCGCGAATGCGCTGGTGCCCACGTAGGGTTGGCCGGCGATGAGGTTGAGGTTGGCGGTTTCATAGACAAACCGCGAAACTTCGGTGAGGCGCGCCAGTCTGCCGGGCAGCAGGCAATCGAATCCATACTTGAGTTGGAGGTTGGCGATGAGCGGGATGAGGTCCATGTTCCCGCACCGTTCGCCGACGCCGTTGATGGTGCCCTGCACGTGGGACGCGCCAGCCCGCACGGCGGCGAGTGCGTTGGCGACGGCTACGCCGGCGTCGTTGTGGGTATGGATGCCAACCGGGCAATCGCTCATTTGCCGCACCGTTTCAACCGCCTCTGCAATCTGCTCGGGCAGGGTGCCGCCGTTGGTGTCGCACAGCGTAAGTACCGACGCCCCCGCCTCCCGCGCCGCCATGAGCGTGCGCAGCGCATATTCGCGGTTGGAGCGGAAAGTATCGAAAAAATGCTCGGCATCGTAAATCACCTGCCGGCCCGCGGCGTGCATGAGGCGCACCGAATCCCCTATCATCTGGATGTTTTCTTCGGGTGTCACGCCCAAAACCGCCTTCGCCTGGTAATCGCTGGACTTGCCGACGAGCGTGACACAAGGCGTATCCGCTTCCAGCAGCGCCTTCATGCCCGGATCATCCTCGGCCTTGATGCCGCGCCGGCGGGTCATGCCGAATGCCGAAACCTTCGCATGCCGGAGTCCAAGGCCCTTTACTTCCTGAAAGAACGCGGCATCCTTGGGATTTGAAAGCGGAAAGCCGCCCTCGACGTAATCCACGCCCAACTCGTCGAGTTTTTGGGCGATCATGAGCTTGTCTTGAAGGGACAGGTTGAAACCCTCGCCCTGGGTGCCGTCGCGGAGGGTGGTATCGTAGATTTCGATTCGGCGTTTGTCGCTCATTGGGGCGCCTTCTTGTGCTTGATCGCTAGAAATAGTCAAATAGTATTACGCGCGGCCTATAAAAACGAAAATGCCCCGCCACGCGGGCAGGGCTGGATGTCCATTGGAAATCAGACGGCTTAGCCCTACCCGCAATGTCGTGGGATAATAATGCCGGGGCCGAAGTTCGCGAATGCGGGGAACATTGCGGGGTATGATAGGAGATTGGCGCAAGAGGTCAACCTTTTAACGTATCACGGGCGTCTCGCCTCAAGTTTAACCTCATCTTGTATACTGTGTCGAACGCGGTAATGGATTGGAGTTCCAAGAGTTGAGACACGGGAGTCGGCATGGACGCCGTAAAGAATCAGGTTGTGGCTGTTGGGGGTTTGCCGTCATTCGGGCAGGAGCATTTTGGAGCTTGTGTTTTGCAAGACAAGCGACTGACCGATCGGGCGG
>DASRLH010000459.1:0-3792 GCA_035648595.1 Tepidisphaeraceae bacterium | reverse complement strand
GCAAGTCCGACGGCCCACCCGGCTGGCTCACCCTCTGGCGCGGATGGAATGACCTTCACCTGATGGTCATGGGCGCGCGGGCGGCTGGACTGGAAAAAATGTGACGAAAGATGAGGCGAGACGCCCGTGATACGATAACGGGGCGCTATTTCGTGAACGTGGTGACGGCCGCGATGGGAGATGGTGAATTGGGCGACGCGGGCGGGGAATTGGGCTGCGCCGGCGGAGGATTCGGCTTTGCCGGCAGCGGGCCCGGGGCGTTGTCGAGAGCCGCCTGATGCAACTGCGCCAGCGCGCCCTGGTCGTCGGCATCAAGCGCGGGCGCCGCGGCGGCGGCTTTTTGCAATGCCGCGATCTGCCGGGCCTGGGCGTCAAGCTGCGCGGCCTGCGCGTCCAAGGCATCGTCCTTCTGGCGGATGATCGTCTTGAGCTGATCCCAATCTTTTGCGAACTGTCCCATGTCCAATACCTCAATCAAAAAGTGTGTACGCCCCGCGCGGTCGAGCGCGTCGGCGATGCGAAAGGAGTCCAAAGCCCCACGCCGAAGGGCGCAGGCCACTTTCAGGCGTTGACGATCGGTAAGTGCAAGAGGCATCGGGTTGGCGTCCCGCCGATGTGAGACCAGTTACGCCGCAAAATCCGAAATCCGAAGCACGAAATCCGAAACAAATCCAAATCTCAAAGCGCGAAATCCAAAACAAAGGCGCGTGTGCAAAGCCGCTTGTCTGTCTTGGTTGGCGTTTGCTCCCTATAGCCTCGTGCAAAGAGTCGTTGAACGCCTTACGGCGTTTTGAATTTCTGATTTTCCCCATTTGGATTTGTTTCGGATTTCGGATTTCGGATTTCGGATTTTCACGGCTTGCTCGGCGCGCCTGCGTTGTTCCCTTGCTCATAAAGTCCCCGCGCCGCACCAATCCCTTGCTGAACCACCTGCCGATCGGCGTCGGTGCGGAGATTGGCTTTTACGGCGTCGTCCAGCAGAAGCAGATGCGCCTCGTACAAAGGCTCATCCACCTGATGCAGCCCATCGCGATATATGGCCAATTCCGGGCAGGTCTGGCAGCCGGAGGCGGCGAGCAACGTAATGAGGGCGAACGCGATGAGGATCAATGGGAGCTTGGTGCGGGCGGGCATGAGCGGACTCCGGGTGGAAACGATGGGGGTGGAAAAGGTTGAAACGACCGGTGCAGTGGATAACCAAGGGAGTTGAGACTGAACCGGTGACGGTTCGGAACTACCAGACAATGGCGTCGTGTGAGCCACGGGAGACCTTTGCGACGACCGATTAGCCGCGAAAGCCACGTCTTCCTCGGTCCAAGCGTTGATGATCTCGCGCAACTGGACGGTGACGGCTCCGATAAACGCGACCCACAGCGACGCCCGCTGGGTGGGGGGCAGGCCGTCCGCCGCGTAGCGGACGGCAAACCATGTGGTGATCAATCCCGACACCGCCACGTGCACCTTGGGACAATTCAGCACGCGCGAGAGGCCTTGGAGGAATGTGTTGGCGGGCATGGTGCGATGGGCCGATTGGCGTGACGACGCGCATTCCGCGAAGCCCCCACCCCAACCCTCCCCCGGAGTACCGGAGGAGGGAGAGGAGAACGGTCCGGGGGAACGCGATTGGGTGTTGAGCAACCGGACATTTTTATCAGCCGGCGCGGACGGTGGGCGAGGAGCATGGAGCAGGCAAAGGGGCGGAATGGAAAAGGTGGCGCCCTGCTGCTCCGATGGCTATTCGCCTCCGCCGCGCCGGCGGCGGGTGAGACAGGAATTGACGGGGTGCTCAAAAAGTGCGAATTGCGGGAAGTGGTGTTGCGTGGCGTATCACGGGCGTCTCGCCCGTGCGTGGTGCTGTAGAGGTAGCGATACTGCGATTTCTCGACCTACCGCGCCATCGGCACGGGCGAGACGCCCGTGATACGTTGATGGCGCTCGTACCACATTGGCTATCGCGCCGTGAATCACACTATGGTTGCGCTCGAATCAATAGTCGTAGACGCCCGACAGCGACTGCGTCCGCGCCTGCCGGGGCTTGGCGCACCGGAGTGATACATTGCGCGTGGGCGGCAGGCCGGCGCGGCGCTGGGCGCGGAGGAGGAGTCGGCTGACCGCCGACTCTTTGCTGCCCAGCTCCAACGCGATCCGCTTCATATGCCAGCCATAGCGGTATCGCATCCGCCAGGCATCGCGTTGCTTGTCACTCAGGTCTGTCAAGACGATGGTTGTCATAAGCTGTCCCTACACTATATAGGCAAAAACTTTACATTTTTGTTTGCAAGCGCCGTTGCCTGCGGAACTTGTGTGCGGTGACCCCCCTGCGCAAAAATAGTGTAGCGAGTTCGGTTTTTGGTTGGAGATAAGGTTTTCGGCCTCCGAAGAGAGGATTTACCGCAGAGACGCAGAGACGCGGAGAAGTCAAAAGAAATGTGGGGGCAGTTCAGCTATACGCGATCGATTTATAAGGCCGCGAGGTCATTGTGACACGGGCGTCTCGCCCGTGCGCGTTGCGTGGAGTGTGGAAAAGCGTGTTCTCCCAACTCAAAAAGTAGCACGCACGGGCGAGACGCCCGTGTCACGGCGCAGGCACATAGGGTTGTTCCGACCTCTTCTCCGCGTCTCTGCGTCTCCGCGGTGAATCCTCCGCTCTTCGTTGAATCCCCCCGGCGTGAATCATCGGCCTTCAATACTGCGGCCCGCCCGGGTTCACGTCTTTGTTCCACAGGAGGATCCCCCCCGCCATGCTCTTGACGTCTTTGAAACCGGCCTGGCGGAGGGCCTGGGTGAATTGCATGGAGCGGCCGCCGCTCTTGCAGTGGACGACTACCTTTTCGTCCTTGTGCCCGGCGATCTCCGCGAAACGCTGGGAAAGCTGCTGCAACGGCAGAAGCTGGGCGCCTTCAATATGCGTGATCTGATATTCGTTGGGCAATCGGCAGTCGATGAAGACAAACTTCTCGCCGGCATCTTGCATCGACTTGACCTCCCTGGGCGTCACCTCCCAATCCGGCTTATACGCATAGCCCGGCGGCAGGCCGCGCGCATCAAGGCTGGGAGCGCGGACGGCGGCGGGCGAGCCGTGTTTGGCGGTGTGCGCTTCGCGCTTGGTTTCCTCAAGCGACTTGGGATCGAGGATCGGCACGCCGCAGAATTGCTCGTAGTCGATTGGCTTGGTGATGGTGGGATGATTCCCGCAGACCGGGCAGTTGGGGTCGCGGCGGAGCTTGTAGTTGCGGAACTCCAGATCGACGGAGCTATAGGTGAGCAGCCGGCCAATCGCGGGGCGGCCCAGGCCCAGGATCAGCTTGATGGTTTCGTTGGCCTGAAGCGAGCCGACGGTGCCGCAGATGACGCCAAGCACGCCGCCTTCGGCGCAGCTCGGCACGGAGCCGGGGTCTGGCGGTTCGGGGTACATGCAGCGGTAGCAGGGGCCTTGATCGCCGGTGTCGGGGTTTTTCAGATGCGGGGCGAAGACCGTCACCATTCCCTCGAAGCGGAAGATCGAGCCGTAGACGTTGGGCTTTTTGGCGATTACGCAGGCGTCGTTGACGCAATAGCGCGTGGGGAAGTTGTCGGTGCCGTCGATGATGACGTCGTAGTCCTTGATGAGATCGAGGACGTTTGCGCTGTTGACGACGGTGCGATGCTCGATCAGCTTGACATCGGGATTGAGGTCGTTGAGCCGTCGCGCGGCGGCTTCGACTTTGGGCTCGCCGATGTCTTTTGTGCCGAAGAGGACTTGGCGTTGGAGGTTGGAGGGGCTGACGACGTCGATGTCGGCCAGCCCTATGG
>DASRLH010000458.1:0-13099 GCA_035648595.1 Tepidisphaeraceae bacterium | reverse complement strand
CCCCGATGTCATGATTCTGACCACCGCACTCACCACAACCCAGGCCGCGCGCAAGCTGGGCGTGTCGCGCTCGCGCATCTTGCAGCTCGTGGGCGCTGGCCGGCTGCGCACGTCGCGCTTCGGTTCGGCTCATATGATCCGGGAAGCGGACTTGGCGCAATTCCGGCGGCTCAAGCGGGGGAGGCCACGGCATCCTTATTAGGGTAACAATATACTTGACGCACCTTGATATTTGACGGTGCTGGAGGCGGGCGGTTCGGGACGTGTCGGCTATCGCTTCGGCTTGTGCTTCATCTTCGCATCTTTGGCCGCTCGCTTGTCCACTTCGGCCTTCGGTGCCGAGAAAACGCGACGGGCCAGGGCGTCGAATTTCTGGAAGGGCGTGCGTGAGTCTGACGGATCGGGTTGGTGTGCTGCGCGTGTCATAAGGACCATCCTATCACAATTTCCTGATTCAGTTGCGTCTGCCGTTTGCATAAATCCATCGCCATCAATAGAATCGGGTGAAATTTATGGGAGTGTGGCGCATGCAACTACCTGACGATTTCATAAAAGCAAGAGAGTTGGCTGACCAGTCATTTCGCCTCGCGTGTCGCGGGTTTCTGGAAATTATCAAGGGCGGAAACCCTTCGTCAGAGAGCGTATACGCCTTCGCGAAAATGATCGAATCATTCCGAAATATCGAAAAGGACTTTTCCGCCATCGGGAGCGACCGTTTGGCTATACGCCGATCAGAAGCATGCTCTTATTAGCGTCCCCGATCAATCCGCAGGCGCGTGCATGCTCGGTCTCTACGAGGATGTCCCAGGCGGCGCCCGTCAGGACGATCGCGGCCCCGTCGTTTTGCCCCCAACCCTTAATTTCGGCAGTTTCGGGCGCGACGGCAAAACGAGTCGGATAGCCGCCGTGGCCGTAGACGATGATGTCGTCGCCGTCGCGCTCCATCATGCGCTCCCCGGCATGGCAGAGCCCATCGGACTCCCGGATCAGGCAGTGTGTGGTTGTCACGGTCGCTCCTTTGATGAGGTTTTTTTGGGGCCGGCACATCGCCAGGCGCCGCAGCAGGGCGGCGAGCGGATCGGCGTCAGTGCGGTGTGCGTAGGCCATCATAGCCGGCGCGATCCGCGCCGGAAGTTAGAATAAAAAAGTGGGCGGCGCGGGGGAATGCAGCCGACTTTTCGGCCTCGCCATCCCAGACAACGCTTCAATGGGGCTGCGCCGCCCAACCGTGCTCTCAGAGCGCCATTCATTCCAGGATCGCCATGGCCGCGCTGATGATTTTCCGGTCCGTCATGCACGCCCCTATATCCTATCGGATTGGTTTCGTCAAGCTTTTATTTTTCGTTCGGGGGCTGTTCGGCGGATAATGGATTCATGCGGCGGCGCCAGACAGCATCGGGCGGGGATGTTCCCGGGCAGCTCACGCTGTGGGGGTCAGTGAATTCAGAATTCCGAATCCCCGAAATCCGAATGAAGACCCCAAACCCCACACCCCAAACCCCATTCCCTCCCCTGGCTGGCGCGACGTGGGAACTCTCCATGCGGGTGGACTACCCTGCGGCGGCGGATCCGAAATTAGTGCGGCGGCTGGAAGCGGCGGGCCGGCGGCTGGCGCGGGGCGCGGTGGGCGGAAACGGGAAGCTGCGGAAGCTGGCCGGCGGGCTGGAGGCGATCGCGGGGCTGTTTGACGGGGCGGCGTGAAAATCCGAAATCCGAATCCCCGAAATCCGAAACAAATTCAAAAGCAAGCAGCAAACAGCAAAATCCAAAACTCACCGGCGACCGGCTTCGACGGCGGCGGCGCGGCGGCGCGTGCATGAAGTCCCATTCGGAAGCGGGCGCTTGCGGCGCGGGGTAGGCGGGCTGCGCGGGCACGGTGGCCTGCTCGAGCACCTGGCGGCATCCGGCGCACACCACGGCCTCGCCCCACAGGTGAACCGGCTCGAGTGTGCCAATCGAGCGTCCACAGTTCTGGCATTGCTGTCTCCTCGGAAGTTGCGCGCGGGCGTCCGGGTCGGTCAAATCGACGATCGCCATTGGAACCTCCAGCTTTTTTTGCGGCTTCCGTTCCGGGTTTTTGGTCGCTGATAGGGTATCAGCGACCATTTTTTAGATGAGTCCGCGGGCGCGGGCCGATTCCGCGATCATCTCGCGCACGGCGTCGGGCAGTGTCTGGAGTTTCTTCGCTTCTCGGACTCGCCACGCGGCATTCATGAGCTCAGTGGGCACCATTAATTGGATTCGGGTGCCCCCTTCAAGCTCAAGCTTCTTCGGGCGACCGATCGGTTTCGCGACTCTGGCAACCATGTTAGGTATTCTATCGGGCATCGAATCTCCTTGCAAGTGGGAAGTTAGATTTTTAGTTGCTTTCTCCGCGCGGACTCGATATATCTGCGTATGAGAATGCGAAAACCCCGTGCGGTTTCTGTTCCCACCACTCCCACTGACCTTCTCGCGCGCGCCAGCGAAATGCTGTTCGACCCGGTGCGCGTGCGATTCCTGGAAGAAAGAAAGCGGCCCATCGGTGAACACCTGGCGGACTACCGCGCGGTGATGGAATCGCGCGGGGGCGATGGGCATGTTTCTCAGTCCATGCGGCGGCTGCGGATCATGATTCGGCTGTGCCGCGTGAAGACGTGGGGCGACCTGGCATCCCATCCGAGTTTGGTGTTGGCGGCGCGGCAGAAGCTCCGCGCGGCGCGGCCGCGCGGCGGGACGCTGGGGCCGCGCACGATCAACGCGTACGTGGTGAGCCTGGCCGGCTTTTCGAACTGGATGGTTTCGGACTACCGGGCCGAATGGAGTCCGTGCCGTGGGATGCGGCCGCTGGCCGCCAGGGCGGACATTCGGCACGCGCGGCGGGCGCTTTCGATGGATGAGATTCTGCGCTTGATCGACGCGGCCAGGAGCGGCCGCGCGATCAGCGGCATCCCCGGCACCGAGCGGGCGCTCGCGTACCTGCTCGCGACCACGACCGGACTGCGGCGCGGCGAGATTGCCTCGCTGTCGCGCGGCAGCTTCGCGCTGGCAGGCCGCGAGCCGTCCGTCTCGGTTCTGGCCGCGTACACAAAAAACGGGAAACCGGCCTGCATCCCGTTGCGCGGGGACGTGGCCGAATTGCTGCGCGTGCACCTGGCGGGGATTCGGCGCGATAAGGAGATTTTCCGTTTTCCGATGTCGAATCCGAACCGCGCACTTCGGCATGACCTGGCGGCGGCGGGCGTGGCCTATGTCATCGACGGCGCCTTCGCGGACTTCCACGCGCTGCGTCACACGTTCGTTTCGAATCTGTTCGACAGCGGCGCCACACCCAAAGAAACCCAAACGCTCGCGCGTCACCAGGACGCGCGGCTGACCTTGGGAATCTACGCGCACGTCCCGGCCAGCGCACAGCGTGCGGCGGTGGAGCGCCTGGCGGCGGTATCGAGTCCGTGTCGCGCGACGGATCGCGCGGCCACCCAAACACCTCAGGGGTCGGAAAGGAAGAACGATGATGGGCGAGCAAGAAAGAGACACTAAATGGAGCCACGGGGAATCGAACCCCGATTTGCTGAATGCGATTCAGCCGTCATCCCGTTAGACCATGGCCCCGGGCATCGCAATATCGCGGCGGATTGTACGTTTGGAGGTCGGAAGGTCAAGGACCCGGCGAGGCGTTTGAGTTGTCGCGCCGGGCCGTGGGGGCTTCGATGAGAATTGGATGAGACGCAGCCGGTTTAGCCAGCTCACCCATCGCCGTTTTGAAGAATTATTTCTGTAAACTTTCGACGAAGGTTTTGACAACGCGCGGATTATTGTATTCTCATCGCCGCCTGGGAATTGATTGGCCAATGGACAGGAGACGCATACATGAAGCATGGCGAGCGCGTGATGGAACGGGAACTTGAGCCCCTGATCAGTTTGTTTCGCCTCCTGGCTGACAAGACACGCGTGCATATTCTCATGATGCTCAGCGATGGCGAACGCAACGTCGGCAGCCTTTGCGAGGAGCTGGGGTTGCCGCAGCCGACGGTGAGCCATCATCTGGGCCTGTTGCGGATGCAGAATTTGATCAGCAATCGCCGCAACGGCAAACAGATTTATTACGCCTTGAACGGGCACGTCAACACGCTCCGCGGCGAGGGGCTGGAAGTGGTGGTCGATAGCTTCAATGTGCGCATCAACGTGCGGAAGAATTGAATGAGCGCGCGTGATCTGCCGCCGGGCTGGCGGGATGTTCTCAAGGATGAACTGGCCAAGCCATATTTCGCGCGGCTCCAGGCGTTCCTGAAACAAGAGCGCGCTGGGCATGCGGTATATCCGCCGGAGAGCGAAGTTTACGCCGCTTTGCGTTGCACGCCGTTTGATCGGGTGAAAGTGCTGCTGCTGGGGCAGGATCCCTATCCGACGGCGGGCAATGCGCACGGCTTGTGTTTTTCGGTACGGGAGGGGGTCAAGCCGCCGGCCTCGCTGGGAAATATCTTCAAGGAACTCCAGGCGGATTTGGGGATCGAAGCGCCGCCATCGGGTTGCCTGACGCGATGGGCCCGGCAAGGGGTGCTGCTGCTCAATGCCGTCCTCACCGTGTGCGCCGGCCAGCCCAATTCGCACGCCGGCAAAGGATGGGAGCAATTTACCGATGCCATCATTCGCAAAGTGAACGAAAAGCCGGATCCCGTGGTGTTTGTGCTGTGGGGCGGATATGCGCGAAAAAAAGAAAAGCTGATCGACGCCGTCCGGCACAGGATCATCCAGTCGGCTCATCCTTCGCCGCTGAGCGCGAACGCGGGGTTCCTGGGGAGCCGGCCCTTTTCGAAAATAAATGATGCCCTGCGCGAAGTGGGCAAGGCGACTATTGATTGGTCGCTGCCTGACCCGAAGAAAGAAGGCTGCCACGAATGAGCCCGAATGGTCACGAATAATGGAATTCATCGCTGAGGGCGATGACGCCGGGGCGAAATGAAGGAGAAGGAGCAGCACGGGTTGGAAGGATTTGAGCATGAGAACCTCGGGTAAGAGGGGAGGGGCGAGAGATGAGTGCTGAGTGCGGAGAAAAGATGAGTACGCATTGTGCAATCGATAACGCGGCGGGACGCCGCGTCTACTATTTCCGAAATTCAGTGCCGGTCCGAATTCCACAACCAACCTACAACCTACAACCCACAATTCTCAGCACTCAGCACTCAGCACTCTCTTCTCCCCTATCATCCCTCAATGCCTTCCCCCGCGCTGGCTTCCGCGATTGCCGCCGTGCCCGCCGGGGCGCGGGCGGTCGGCGTAAGCGGGGGGGCGGATAGCGTTGCGCTGCTGGCGTTTTTGCGGTTGCGGAAGGATTTGCGGCTGCATGTCGTACATCTGGATCATCAGACGCGGGGGGCAGATAGCACCGCGGATGCGGCGTTTGTCCGGGAGCTGGCGGCGGCCTGGGGACTTGCCTGCACCATCGCGCTGCGAAGCGACGTGGAACAACAAATGCCCTCGCCGCCGGCCAATCCGTCGGCGCGCTATCGTGCGGCGCGGCAGGCGCTTTTTCGGCGCGTGGTCGCCGAAAATAACCTGGCCGGCGTACTTCTTGCGCATCATGCCGACGACCAGGCGCAGACGATTCTGCATCGCCTGCTGCGCAATAGCGGGCCGATGAACCTGGGCGGCATGCAGGCGGCAACGCGTATCAATGGCTTGCAAGTCATGCGCCCGCTGCTGGGCATCACTCCATCGGCCCTGCGGCAATTCCTCCTCGAAAACCAGCAACCCTGGCGCGAGGACGCCAGCAACGCCAGCGACAAATATTTTCGCAATCGGCTTCGCCGCCTGCTGGAACACGAACCGGCCTTGACGGCAGACCTGCTGGCCCTGGGCGATGCCTGCCAGGGGTTTTCACAATGGGCGCGGGATGCCGCACCGGTCTTGGGTGAGGCATTCCCCGCATCGCAACTAACGTCCCTGCCGCCGGTATTGGCAAATGAATCCGCCTGGCGCTGGCTGCTCCTGCGCGGCGCGCCGGCGGGGGAAGTGGGCCAGCGCGTCGTCAGCCGCCTGCTCGCCATGGCCGCCGATGCCGCACGCGCCGGGAAAGCGCATTTCCCAGGATCAATGCTGGTAAGGCGAAAACGCGGAATATTTACGGCGTCACCGTTGCCGGCGCATCGGCGTATTTATTGGCGGTGAAGATGGCAATTCAAACAAGTCGCCGCTGCCGTGGCTTCACGCTGGTGGAGCTGTTGGTGGTGATCGGGATTATCGCGGTCTTGCTGTCGCTGCTGATGCCGGCGTTGAGCCGGGTGCGCCAGCAGGGGAACCAGGTGGTTTGCGCCTCCAACCTCCGGCAGGTGGGGATCGCGCTGCAGATGTACGCCAACAACTCGCGCGGCTGGCTCTATCCGGTGGGGCCGTGGGATCCGATTCGCGGACAATACACGACGCTGGGCTCGAACATGCCGCGCGGGCAGCGGTGGCCGGTGTACGTGTTTGATCCGCCCGTCTGGAACCCGCCGATCATGCGGTGCCCGTCTGATTACCAGCCCGCTGAGGAACATTCCTACGTCGTCAACGAGCATCTGGCGGACAAGAACGTGAAGGCATTTGACAGCAAGGCGGGGGATCTGACTTCATCGGAAATTATCGTCGCCGGCGAGAAGATATCCGCGGAAACGGATTACTATATGGAGCAGAAGGAGTTTTACCGCGTGGTGGAACTCTATCGGCATGGGCGTGCCTTTGGATCGAATTACCTCTATCTGGACATGCACGTCAGCACGACGCCGCCCAATGAGGCGCTGGCCTCGACCGATCCGTGGGATCCGCCGTTGCCCCCGCATCCGCCGCCAGCGGGTGGGTCATGAAGGGGGAATACCTCACCGAATGCCTGAAGTGTCACGATCATGAATCACGAAGCCGCCCATGTGAAGCAGATGCCGACGTGGCTGAGCGCATCGCTCATCATCGCATGCCTGGCGGCGGCGGGAGCGGTCGGCTGGTGGTTCTGGAAATCCGGGCCACGAGGCCAGGTCGTCGTGCTTCGGCACAACCCCGATGATGGCGTCAAGACCACGGGCCGTAATCGGTGGGACGTGCGCTCCGGCATCGGCTTGCTGCGCGTCGCAAAAAAGGGCGGGGGAACGCTCGATGTGAGTTTTGAATATGCCTCTCATGAATTTCTGACTGAAGAGCAGATGGACGTGCTCTCGACGGTTCGCCGGGTGGCTATGGATCGGCAACTGGCCAACGAACTGGGCGTCACGCCGGCACAAACACAGGTGCTCGAACAGATCCACGAGCAATCAAAAATCACCCTTGACGATGCCCAGCGCGCGCGGCTCGCCGGTTTGTTCACGAAATGGGAGAAGGCCGGTGCCAGCGCCAGGGAGAGCGATCAAGATGATTTATTGGATGGCTTGGCGGAAGTCGCTCAATCGAAAGTGCCCGCCGCCCGCAAGTCCGCCGAGCAGCGGACCGCGCTGGCAAAACAGACTCTGACCGCCGAGCAGTGGAAGAAGTTTAATGCGATGAAGTAGAGGGGATCGCACAACGCGGTTCCGGCGATACAATCCGTTCAAATGGCTGATGCCGGGTGTAACACTTCATTGCAACGTTTAGATTGCCCGACGGTGGGAGATTGCCCGACAGCGGCGCATCATCCGACGGTAGGGCGGACATTCTTGTCTGCCTGTGCGCTGAATGCCGATTCGGGCAGACAGGAATGTCTGCCCCACCCAAAACAATCCGCATCTTCTTTTTGTGTTTCACCAAAATTAGCGCATGCCCGATGGAGGCTGCCAACCAGAAATCGCCCCGGCTTTTCCTTTGTCGAACTGCTCGTGGTGCTGGCGATTCTCGTGATCCTGGCGTGCATTTTCATTCCGTATTTCTCGAAGCTGCGCGAGGCGGATCGGCGGGCGCGATGCGCCGACAATCTGCGGGCGATCATGGACGGGTTGCGGCAATATGCCAGCCTGCGAAACGCCAAAGGGCAGGAGCTGCACGCCTATCCATCGGTCATTTATGATCCGGCGCATAATCTCAACGGCTATGTCGCCTACAGCGGCGCTGATTCTGCCAGCCCCTTTGCAAAGGGGACGGCCGTGCGTCCCAATGACGTGACGGCATCGCTCTGGCTGCTGGTGCGCCAAGGTCTGGCGCCGGCCAGCCGATTCATCTGCCCCAGCACGCACAACAGTGCCGATGCGATGCTGACCAACGGCCGGCAGGTTCCCGCCAACCTGCGATCCAACTTCACGGACGGCTCGCACCTGAGTTATTCATACGCATCGCCCTTCAGCAGCGCGGCAGGCTATCAGATGAACGATGACAGCCATGTGGCGGACTTCGCGCTGATGGCGGACAAGAATCCGGGCATCAAGGGAAAGACCGACAGCATCAACGGGCCGTCGTTTGATAGTCAGCCGTTCGACCTGGCCCGCGCCAATTCCAACAACCACGGCAAGGTGGGGCAAAACGTGCTGTATGCCGACGGGCACGTTGCGTTTCAAACCACGCCTTACTGCGGTATCGGGCAGGGCGCGAAGCGCGATAACATCTACACCGCCCTCTCGCCGATCCCGCTGTCGCCCGGACAACGCCCGCCGGTGGAATCCAACGGCTACTATGGCCACGAGATCGGCCCATCCTGGACGAATGACAGTTATTTGCTGCCGACGGATAATGACTAATCTTCCGCTCATTCCACTTTCGCGCTGGAGATGAATTCCCCGCGCGACCCGCCGGATGGATTTTGGAGGCATGACTCCGGCGTCCGAAAGTATTGCCACCCCTGCCGCGGCGGGTTACGATTCGAGTCGCTCGGTGAAGCGGAGTCAGGCTCTGCTGGGAAGCAACCTGACAAGGAATAGCCGGGCCGACGGCGCGCCGAAAGCGCGTGGGCCCGCGGGCGAAAGTCCGCGGGCTTCTTCGTGGAAGCGCGCCTCACTTTCGGACGCCGGAGCCATGCCTCCTAAATCCCGCTGAGAAGCAGCGTCTGCCTCCTGTATTTCGACGACCAGGCGAAAGCCGGATGAACCCAGAACTTTATTATTCCATCTGCTCGCGTATCTCAATTTGCGGCCCCAATATGCGAACGGTCATCGGTCGGTTCGCCCCCGGCTCGGCGGTGGCGCTGCCCCAGGCCAGGGCGAATTGCTCGAGTTGCTCCTCGGCATGAAATTTTTCCGATACGCCAAGCACCACCTCCGTCGCGTTCAAATCGCGCGCGGTGCAGGCGATGGCATAGAGCGGATTGTTGGTTGGCATCACTACCGGGAAAACCCGCTTGCCCACCTCCTCGGCCACCGTCACAATTTTCGTGAGCAGCCCGCGGTCCCCATCGTCCAGGCTCATTTCCTGCTGAGTGACCCCGCGCGTGCGCGGCGGGATCAGCTTGCAGGTCACGACCACGATATCGCGTTTTTGCGTGTCGGTTTCCCGCAACACCTTCTCCAGCATCGGCAGGCTGCGCGGCCCGCGCGCCGCCACCAATATGGGGGCCCGATGCCCCAGGCCGACCGATTCCACCGTCACTTCCGGGCGTTGTTCCTCGTTGAATTGTTCGAGATGCTCGTGATGCCCTCCGCCGCGCCGTCGGCGGGCGACGGTTTCGCAGATCACGAATGCGATTAAAAACGCCGCCGTGAATCCGCAGCCCCAGATGGTGGCGGTCTTCTTGGTCGCCAGGTTAATCAGCGCGGTCGAGAGCAGGATCATGCAGACGATCGCGATGCCGATGGGAATGTCGATGTAATCGCCCCTGGAAGGCCGGCGGATTCTGATATTGAGCGGCACCCGGTATTGCCTTGGTGATTTGTCCTTGAAGCGGAAGACCACCATCGCCAGCGTCATAAAGACGAACGACCAGATGACCCCGAACGCATACGCCTCGCCCAGCGTGTTGACGTCGCCCCAACTGGCGCAGATCACGATGAGTTGGAGAATCGCCACGAGATTGATGAGCCGGTGCGTGGTGCCGTAGCGTTTTTGGGGATGAAGGAACCAGGGCGTGAGCACGCCATCCTCGGCCAGTCGGTTCATCACGCCGTTGGAGCCGATGATGCTGGTGTTGACGGCGCCGGCGAGAATCGCGAACCCGACGATCACCACGAAGCATTCCATGATGATCTTGAGCCACGCCGGCCCGACGAGGAAGTGAACCAGCCCGTTGATCAGGTTATCCCTGTATCCGCCATTATCGCGTTCGACGTGCTCGGCGGCGCGGTCGATGGTTTTCACTTGTTGCGTAATCTCAAGCCGCGGTTGCCCGTCGGCATCGGTTCCGCGATTCAGAACATATCCCCATTCAACGGGCGTGCTACCGCCCGGCGGAACACTCTTGCGCACATAATCCACCTCCGTGTAATCAACCCCGACGGCGGCGGGGGCGTGGCCGTTGCGAACGATCTGCGTGGTCACGCGCATCCCATCGGGGATGATCAGCACCGCGAAAAAGCTGATCAGGCTCGTCAGCAGCATCGAGTACACGAAGATCACGAAACCCGCCAACAGCAGATTCCTGAGCTTGGGCGCCTTGATCTCGCGGTTGACCTGCGCCAGCGATTCCTCGCCGCTCATGGCCAGCAGCGAATGGCCGAACGCGACCAGAATGCCCAGCATGCCCAGGATCTTGGGGAAATGCTCAAGCCAGCCGGCGGACGATTCGCGGCCCGGATCCTTGCTGCTTTGCGTGAAGACCGGATGGAACGGCGGAAGGTGCAGCCCGATATGCCGCACGAACAACGTCAGCACGCTCCAGCCGATGATGAGGATTCCCATCACCGTCGTCAGTTGCATGATGCGCAGGGCCTTGTCGCTGGATTCGTGAATGCCCTTGACGTTGAGCCGCCAGAAGAAAAGCGTGATTCCGACCGCGATCAGCACGGTGACAAAATTCACCATCCCCTGATGCTGCGTCGGATCGATCAGCGAACGGCCCAGAGTATGCAGTAGCAGGTTGAGCATGTCGCCCCCCAGTCCCACCAGATATTGCCCGGCGGCCACCGCGCTGATCGGCCCGGTGAGCACGTAATCGAACATCAGCGCGCTGACCGAGAGCTTGGCGAGGTTGCCGCCGATGGCCCCGCGCACGACGCGGTAGACGCCGCCGCGCGTGAACATGGTGCAGCTTTCGACATACACGCTGCGGACGGCATAGCTGAAGAGCATGACGCCCAGGATGAACCAAGGCGCGGCCTTGCCGATGGCCTGCTCGCTGATGCCGCCGATGTAGTAAGCCGTGCTGGCCAGATCGCACAACACGATGGCCGCGGCGCGCCAAAAACTGATGAACGCCAGCGCCACGCTGCTCACCAGCAGCACGTTGATCTTTCGTCGCGCCGCGGCGTCGGGGAGTTGGGCGACGTCGAAATTCGTGGAAGGGATGGAAGCCATAAAACTGCAATCCTTAGCCGGCAGTCACTGCGACGCTCGCCGTGCCGTGCGGACACCCAAATAAAGGCTGAAAATCCGAAATCCGAAGCACGAAATCCGAAACAAATCGGGGGAAATTCCGAAATCCGAAAACGCGAAATCCGAATGAAATCCAAAGGAAGAAATACTGAAAATTCGGAATGGCGCGGGACGGGCCTCTTGTTTTGAAGTTTCTTCCTTTGAATTTTGAGATTGTTTCGGATTTCGGAATTCGGGTTTCGGGTTTCGGATTTCGGATTTTCCACCGCTTCCATCCCAGCGCAATGCAGTCCCGAACCGGCCCTGCCAGTCAGCGGAGTCGGCGCAATACAAACGCCGACCACCGCCCGCGCAAAGGGCTGGTCCAAACGCCTGCCAAAAGCCAACGAAGGGAGAACTGGGCCCTTGGACAAGGGCGGTTAGCTCCACGACGCGAGCGAATAGCTGCGTTGCTTTAGGATGGAAGTCGAAGGGCTATAACGCTGTGTAGCTTCAGCGGCCGGTTAAGGGCCGCCTCCGAGCGTTGGTACCTTTCAAGAGCCGACGGGGTTAGCTGACGGGCTGGGAGTTGAAAGTCTCCCTCGGCCGAAATGGCCGATTCGCCCCTGCCGGCAGCGGGAGAACACCGTTGGCGCTGCGGGCGCCGGCCAGGTGCGTGAGTCTCTCGTCGTGCCGACGTCGTGGGACACAAGCCCCACGTTGGGTTCCCCGCGCCCCCCGTGCTCGGAAGGCTTAGGCGTCGAATGAAGGCGGAATGGTAGTGGTGGGAAGCGCGTTGTCAAGCGGAGGGCGCGGTGGTCGAGGAATCACGGCATTGCCGATCTCAAAAAGCACCATGCACGGGCGGGACGCCCGTGGTACGACGGCGTGGCATGGTCGCGCGTCGGATTCAGGTTATTGCGCGTGAAGACCGGCGAAAAACAAAGCAAAGCACAGCGCAATCGTTCCCAGGCTGCCCATGATCAATCCAAACACCACCCGGCCCATGCCGTGCTTTTCCGGGTGACGTTTCATATCCACGATAGCGATGATCGAGCAGATCAGCGCGAACGGCGCCGGGACCAGAAGCAGGGAGAGCAGCCCCAGATACCCGGCGGCAATCGCCCAGCCCGACCGCCCGACCGGCAGCAACATGCGCATGCCCGCGTCCGCGCCCAAATTAGGCGGCCCCCACGCGACGGGCGCGGCGGCATAATAGCCGATCGTGGCCGGCGCCACGCCAACCGGCGGGGGCGCGATCATCGGAGGCGGCAACGGCGGACCGGTAAAGAGACCCGCCACGCTCCCCGCCGGCGACCATTGCGCCATCCCCGCCTGCCAGACCAAATCCGCGGGCCGCAGTTGTCCGCTGGCCGCCATCTGCTTGAGGTGATCGATTGAAACCGGGCCGCGCTGCGCGTTGTTCTGCGCATAATGCCATTGGGTGTCGTTCATGGTTTCAAATGATACCGCGCCCCACCGGCAAGGGCGAGTACAATTCGGCTTGCGACGCGGGGAGGGTACGGCCACCTTTCGTGGCACGGGCGTCCCGCCCGTGCCGATGGATTGGTAATCTTGGAATCACGATTTAGCCGATCCTGACACATCAGGCACGGGCGGGACGCCACAGGCGTCCGGGATATGGCAAGTTTACGCGAATGGGTTCCAATGAGCCAAGGGAGAGCGTGGACAATAGGCAGGGGATCGCAGCGACGGCGGTTCCATGCGCGCATGCGGCGGCGTCGCCCTC
>DASRLH010000457.1:0-2287 GCA_035648595.1 Tepidisphaeraceae bacterium | reverse complement strand
CTTTCGCGGATCGAAGCGCGGCGGCTTCAACTTGCCGCCGAGCGCGGCGGGGGCGTGGGGATATTGCTGCGGCAGACGGGCCGATCCAGTGCCCACCACGCCGCCGCCACCCGCTGGCTCGTCCGCCCCGCCCCCGGCGCGCGAACCCTGCAACGATGGAACATCCAACTCCTTCACGGCCACGGAGGGCAACTCGGAAAGACCCTTTGCCTGGAGCATTGCCGTGAAACAAATCATCTGCGTACGTTTGATCCGCTGGCCCATCGACAGACTCCAACGCAGCCAGGCCGCGCGGCTTCGTGAACAAAGAAGGGACGTCTTCCAGGGAGAAGGGGCCAGAGCGCGGGGCGATTGCATAGGGCAAATCAATCGCGGCGCCGAGCATTCCTCACAACCGATGCCCGGCGCCGCGCAGGGGCCGCGCGTAGGGTTCGCTTCAGCGAACGCGGAACCCCCGGCCATGCCAGCGGCGTTCGCTAAAGCGAACCCTACGAAGACTACGAAGACGCGGCTCCCCGGTCGGGCGCATGGGCCGGCGAATACGCCATCGCCTGCCGCGGCGCGCACGGCTTCTGCTCCTTTGGTCATCGTGCGCACGGTCGCGGATCGGCAGGTGATTGTGGCGCTGTGCGGGGCAGCGCAGGCCGCGGGGATTCGGGCGGGCATGACGCTGACGCAGGCCCGCGCGCTGTGCGCGCGGGTGCAACACGCCGAGCATGAGCCGCGCCGCGATCTTCGGGCGCTGGAGGCGCTGGGGCGCTGGCTGATGCGATTCACGCCGGTGGTGGCGCCGGCGCAGCCGCACGGCATCTTCCTGGATGTCACCGGCTGCGAGCATTTGTTCGGCGGACTGGAAAACCTGGTGGGACAGGTTCGCGCGGCAATGGCGGGATTCGCTATCGCCGCCCGCGTCGCCGCCGCCCCCACGCCGGGGGCGGCATGGGCTCTGGCGGCGGCGGGCGCGGACGGGGCCATCGCCCGCGAAGAGAACGTGCAATCTGTCCTCGCCCCCCTGCCCCCCGCGGCGCTGCGATTGAGCGATGGGCTGGCCGCCGCGCTGCATCACCTGGGGCTGGGGACGATTGGCCAAGTGGCACAATTGCCGCGCGACATGCTGCCCGCGCGCTTTGGCGATGAATTGCTGCACCGCCTCGACCAGGCGCTGGGCAGGATCGCCGAGCCGTTGGTACCGCTCGAACATCACGCGCCCGTCGAGGCGAAAATGGATTTCGACGGCATGGTTTCCTCGATTGAGGCCCTCTGGGCGGTCGGCCGGCATTTGCTTGGACAAATTGCCGGCCAGCTTTCCCGGCGAGGCTGCGCCGCCCGCCGGCTGGACATCGACCTGCTCCGCCCCTCGGGTCCGCCCCTGCGCAAAACCATCCTCTTCTCCCAACCCTCTGGCGATCCGGCGGGAATCTTTAATTTGTTTCGCTGCGCGCTGGAGGAAGTCGGATCCGCCTGTGCGGATGCGGAACATGCGAATTCCCAACTCATGCCCGCCCCCGCGCGCGGGCCGCGCGTGGAGCGCGTAGGGTTCGCTTTAGCGAACGCGGAACGCGTGGATGGGCCAACAGCGTTCGCTGAAGCGAACCCTACAAAATCCACGAATTCCGCACATTCCCCGGATTCGACATGCCATCCCCGCGCCGCGCCGTCTTTTTCCCCCGTTTTTTACGATTGCGGATTCATCGGCATGCGGCTGTCGGTTCCCTTGCTACAGCGAATCGGGCACGAGCAGGTGTTTTTGCTGGAGCAGGAACGCCAGTGCGGGCAACTGGAATTGGGCCGGCTGATCGACCGCCTGCGCCTTCGCCTGGGAGAGCGGGCGGTATCGCGCGTGGAATTGGCGCAATCGCATCTGCCCGAGCGCGCGTGGAAAGCCGGGGAAATCGGGGAGGAAGAGGGCAATGTGCAAAAGGCAAAGGACAAAAAGCCAATCAAGGAATCGACGGAGTACGGCTCTGGCGGTTTGGCAGGCAGCCCTCTTCCCTTGCGTCCCCTGCGTTTGCTTTGTTCGCCGCGACAGGTGCCGGTGATGGTGACGCCCTGCGACGATGCGCAGGGAAAGCCGGCGGCGTTTTCGCACGCGGGGCGCACGCATCGGATCGCGCACCTGGCCGGCCCCGAGCGCATCGCCGGCTGCTGGTGGGAGGGCCGCGACAAAACCCGCGACTACTTCGAGGTCGAAGACTCCGCGGGCCGGCGATTCTGGATCTTCCGCGTCACCCAGACCCACAAATGGTATCTGCACGGAACGTATGAGTAAGCCGAAGAAGATTCACCG
>DASRLH010000456.1:0-11178 GCA_035648595.1 Tepidisphaeraceae bacterium | reverse complement strand
GTGCTTGAGTCCCCGGACATCCTTGGCCGTCAGTTCCTGTTCCATGGGCCCCGGATCGTGCCACGAACCCGTCGCTGGCGCAATACGGCGTTTGTTAGGGGTGCGGGAAACTCATCAATCGCCGTGCCGAACGGTATTAACTAAATGGTGCCCCCTCGGGCGCCGCTACGCCGGCTGGGCGAGTGATTATGAAACCGTTCCTCTCGAAGCATTGCCGCCAAAGACTCGGGCGAGCGCGGTTCCAGATTGGATTCACCGGCGTGTAATAGCACCATCGCGTTTCGAACGGACGCAGCGCGTAGCGCCGCAATCGCTGTGCATCGTAGCGCTCCGCAGCCATCGCCTTTTCGCGCGCTCCAGCTGGAACGAATCCTGCTGCTCGTTCCGCCAGGGCCGTCTGCCGCGCCTTATATTCTTCCCAGGATAAATCGGCGTTGAAATAATCTTTCATCCGCGCTTCCAGCGCGTCCCGGTCGATGTCAATCAGCGCACCGCCACGCTTCTCCATCAGCCCATTTGACGGAGCGACTTCGCATAAATCGATCATCTTTGGCCACAGCGTGTAATGCGCCGCCACGTCTTCGGGCCGGAAGGATGCGCGGCTCTCTTTAACCGGCGTGACTTTGCGAAACGCGTGATGTCGCGACCCGATAGATGCCACAAGGTCCTTGCGCTTATCGACGCCCCAAAACTCGCGGTACAGGACCGTTGGCTTGGCGTCACGTTTTTCCCTGCGAACCATGACGCAAATAGCCGTGCCCACACGGATCCCCTCTCGGTTGTATTCCGTGGAGAAGACGGAAGGGTCCGGCTTGCCATCGGGCGTCAGCTTGCCGGTCTCGCGGCTGTCGCCGTTCAGGTTGTCAAACCATAGTTTATCGAATTCCGCAAGAAAGCGTTCCCGCATGACGACAAACGATGGATCGCTCAGGTAAGAGGCATTGGAGATGAACGATACCACGCCTTTTCCGCTCATCTCGGCGATGCGGCGTTCGGCAATCCGGAAAAAGCGCACGTACAGATCGTCGAGGTTGAACTTCTTGATGCCCCACCCTCCAGCGGCGGTTGGCGTGTTGAGATTCGCCTTGTAGGGATCGACAAGCCCATGCTCCTCTTCGGGGCTGACGCCGGCGAAAGCGTTGTACGGCGGATTCCCCAGCACCACGAGTATTTTCTTATCGCGTTTGACATGCTCGGCGGCGTCGCGTTCCTCCTGGAGCTCGGCCCAGGCCATGAGTTGTTGCTTGGGGCCTTTGGGCGGCTCCCAGCCGGTCAGGGCGTTGGTGAGATAGACCCCGACGCGCTCGGACTTTCTACTCGACAGCGGCGCGCCCTGGTTTTGCAATAGGGAGGAAAGTTGAAGGTGGGCGACGACGAACGGGGCCGGCATGATCTCGAAGCCGAAGACGCGGTGCATGGCGGCTTGCTTGAGATCGGCGGCGACCAGCGCATCGCCTCCCTTTTCCCGCAGGGTTTGGGCGATGCGATGCAGCACCTCGACCAGATACGCTCCGGTGCCGCAACAGGAATCGAGGACGATGACGTTGGGATCGGCCAGTCCATCCGGGAGATTCAATTCCTCGCGCAGGACGTGATCCACGCGGGCCACCTGGTATTGCACGATTTCGCGCGGCGTGTACCAGACGCCCAGCGCCTTGCGCAGGTCGGGATCGTACGCCTCGAGGAACGGCTCATAGAAATACTGGACGGCGTGCTCGTCCTCGAAGCTCCTGAAGAACTCCGCGCGATCCACGCGATTGAGCACGCCGGCCGTCCAATTCAGCACCTCGACCAAACCGAGCGGCCCAAGGCGGCTTGGCTTGGCGACTTCCTCATACAACGTGCGGATGAATGGCACATGCAGCGACCACTCGGCGGTCCGCCAATCAAACCGCGCCGCGGGGCTGGGATTCTCCTTGTGCCAGCGCACCCACGCGGAGAAGACGCCATAGAAAAGCGTTTGCACCAGGGTCGAGCGGAAGAAATGCTCGCCCTTCTCGGCGGTGAATTTCATCCCCAGGGCGGCTTCGAGGGCGGCTCGCACGGATTGCAGGGCCGGCAGCTCCTTCTTACGCTCGACGCGGAAGAGCGCATCGCGGGCATAGGACGCCAGGAACCAGGCGACATCCTTGGGGCTGGTCAGCGGCGCGTTGTGCAGACAGGCGCGTTTGAGAAACTCGATGAACGGCTCGGCTTGAAGCTGTGCCGTGCCGCGCGGGTGGGCGGCCTTGTGCTGCCAGAAGTCCTCCTCGGATTCGGCCAGCGAGAAGGCTTCCATCGGCTCGGGCGCGCCGGTGGGGCCGCGCGTGACAATCGCGAAGGCGCGAAGGTTGGTGGCGATGACGATGCCGTAGGCGGCCAGATATCCCATGACCTGCGTGCTCAGTGCGAGCGCGGCGATATCGGGTTTGGTGCCTTTGGCTTCGATGGCGCCGCGTGCCGGGAGTTGGCCGGGCCGGGGCGTGCCGTCGGCCTGTCGCTGAAACTGATCGGCGGTAAACAGGCCGCCATCGGGAAGGCCGGCTCCGCGGTTCTGGATGTTGATGACGCAGCGAACGTTTGGCTTAAGAGTCTTTCCCACCGCGTTGAAGAGATTGGAGAGGGCTGGGTAGTAGGAGGTTTCGGGTACGCCAGCGCCCGATGCGCGTACGTTCTTCAAATCTGAAAGATACTCCTCGATGATCCGGTGCGCCGGTTTCTCCAGCGGCGCGGGGGCTGAGATGGGGGTTGCGTCAACGGCTGTCGTTTTGGCCATGAAATACCTTTGCCGGTTGGATCGTGCAGTGCCGCGACACGATGCGGCACTACGCCGATCCGTAACGGCAGGATAACCGTTTGCGAAAGCGGTGTAACGTGAGCCAAGACGTGCATCACATGGCGGCCCGTCGGCGGTATAATGTGATGGGAACGGCGGCTTGACCAAAGGCAACTATGCAACAGACCCAGATTCAGCACATCACCAGTACGCCGGGCGTGTGCGGCGGGAAGGCGTGCATCGCGGGGCATCGCATCCGCGTCATGGATATCGTCGTCTGGCACGAAATGCGCGGGTACTGCCCCGACGAGATCGTGGACATGTTCCCGGGGATCACCCTCGGCAACGTGCATGCCGCACTGGCTTATTACTTCGATCATCGCGAGGAAATCGAAGCCGATTTCAAGCGGGACGAGGAACTGGCTGAGAAGCTGCGGCCGCTTTTTCCATCGAGGCTCCAAGGAAAATTGGGTGGCTGAGACGATCAGTTTCTATTTCGACGAGCACGTTCCGTGGGCGGTCGCGCACGAATTGGTCCGGCGGCCGTATAATGTGACGTGAACGACAACCTCACCAAAGGCAACCATGCAGCAGACCGAGATTCAGCATATCACCCATACGCCGGGCATGTGCGGCGGCAAGGCTTGCATCGCCGGGCATCGGATCCGCGTGATGGATATCGTCGTCTGGCACGAAATGCGCGGGTACTGCCCCGATGAGATCGTGGACATGTTTCCGGGGATCACGCTGGGGGATGTGCATGCCGCGCTGGCTTACTACTTCGATCATCGGGAGGAAATTGAGGCGGACTTTCGCAAGGCGGATGAATGGGGGGAGTGGTTGAAAGCGAATATTCCTTCGAAGATTCCCGCCGAATTCCGGGAGAGGTTGCGTGACTGAGGTTCTTGCGTTCTATATGGACCAGCACTTTCCCGGCCCGGCAAGCGAGGGTCTGCGGCGGCACGGGATTGACGTCCTCACAGCCCAGGAGGCCGGGCGCTGCGGATTTGACGATCGCGACCAACTCGCCTTCGCCACCGTGCAAGAGCGGGTAATGGTGACGTTTGACCCTGACTATCTCGCCTTGCACCAAGCCGGCGTTGCGCATGGCGGCATCGCCTGGTGCACGGAACGAAAGCACAATACGGCGGGGCTGATTCAAGCGTTGCTCCTTCTGCACGGCGTGATGGACCACGACAGCATGCGCAACCATGTGGAGTACCTGTGAATCTCGACCTCACCGATTATCGCCGGCAAGGAAACATGATGCCTTTGCGGAAGACTGATTGTCTGCTTTTTTTTGTCGCGTTTCTTGGTTGCTTGACGCCGCTCGTGCAATCGGCGCCGGCGACGCAATCGGCGCCTTTTGCGGGGGAGATCGCGGCATTCCAGAAGGCCGACGCGCGGCGGATGCCGCCGAAGGACGCCAATCTCTTCGTGGGGTCCTCCAGCATCCGGTTTTGGACGACCCTGGCGGACGATTTTCCAGGAATCCCGGTGATCAATCGCGGGTTTGGCGGGTCGATGCTGCCGGATTGCGTCCGGTATGCCGACCGGATTGTTATTCCCTACCACGCGCGGCGGATTTTCGTTTATGGCGGCGATAACGATCTGGCCGCCGGGCATACGCCCGAACAGGTCCTTGCGGATTTCAAGGCGTTCGTGCGGACCGTGCGGGCGGCGCAGCCGAAGGTGCCGATCTATTTTCTGGCGATCAAGCCCAGTCCGGCGCGAGTCAAGCTTTTGGGACGCATGCGTGAAGCCAACAAATTAGTGAAAACGTATGCGCAAGGCGCGGCCGATGTTCACTTCATCGATGTTTTCACGCCGATGCTGGGCTCCGACGGCCAACCGCGGGCGGGGCTTTTCCGAGCCGACAAGCTGCACATGAACAAGGAGGGATACGCCCTGTGGACGCGACTGATTATGCCGCTGCTTAAATGAGTGCCCTGGCCAATCATGCAATGGGCATGGCCGAGGTGACCTGGCCGGCAAGGAAGGATACGATCACACGATCCCCCGCTTTAAGCGATTGGCCTTTCATCGCGTGCAATGGCACCTTTAGCGACATCGTTCCCCCGCCCGGCTCATCGGGCTTCGTCACATGCAGCTCAAAATATTGATCCCCATGGATCGTGAAGGGGCGAACCTGCTCGATTCGCACGGTCCAGTTTCCGAACATCGGTGCATTCATGGTTTGCAATTGTAGCGCGAACCATGACGCCTGGCATGGTCACTGAAGTGACCACGCCCAAGCATACACGCAAAACGAATCCCTCTCGCAATCAACCCTCATTCCACTCCATTCCACCCTCCAACTTCCCGCCCGCGTATTCAATATGCACCACCCGCCGATGCCCCGGCATGCGCGCCGACGACGAGGCATGCAAAATCAATGGGCGCATCAACACCACGCCGCCCGCGCCGCATAGACAGCAGGCCGGCGCCACTCTTTCGCGCCACTGGCAAACCCGTTGCGGCGACAACACGCCATCCACATGCGAACCGGGCAATACCACAAGGGGGCCGTTGTCCTCCCCGCAATCATCCAGATGCAGGCGCACTGTCAGCATGTCCCGCAATACCTCGACCGGCGGCTGGACGTGCTGGGTGCCGGCTTTCACCGACCAGGGCCCGAAGCCCGGCACGTCGATCCGCCTCTTCACCGCGATCGACAGATCCTGATGCCATGCGACTTTCCAGTTGGCGGACGGAGTCTTGTCGAACAAGATGCCCCGCACGGGTCGGGCCGACGGACCCAATACAGGTTCGACCAGTTGGCGCAGCTCCGTTGAGCGGGCCAATTCGCGGATGATCGGCAGGCCAAGAAGATTTCGGCTGGCGTAGACGCTGCTGTTTCTGGCGCGGGCGTCGCCTCCGCTCGAATCGCTTGTAGTTTCCGATATGAGCCGCGCGAGTACATCTGACGAGACGATGTCATGGACGATTGCGTAACCCTGGGCTGCAATCGATTGCAGGATGTTCGCCGTGACCGAATCCATGCGTTCTAGCTCGGAGCCTATCTGCCCTTTGGCTGATAAGTACGCTTCACCCATCGGCCACGGTTTAATACTGGATTCGCTATCGGAATAAGCCAGTCGTATCACGGGCGTCTCGCCCGTGCCTGATGCTTTAAGATTAGGAATCGCACAATAGTTCTACTACCGCGCCCTCCGCACGGGCGAGACGCCCGTGATACATTCACGGGTTGCGTCTTCGGACCTCCCCCTCCTTGCGGATGCTTGAAGCGTTCCTCTTAGTCTAAATCCGCGCCAGCGTTTCCTCGAACGATCGTACCCCCGCCGACGCCCCCAACGCCGTGCAGCAATCGGCGGCGGCGCGGTTGGCGAAGCGGGCGGCGTTTCCCATCGGCATCCGGCGAATCAGGCCGGTGAGCAACGCGCCGAACCAGGTGTCGCCAGCGCCGGTGGTATCCACGACATTTACCCTATAAGCGGGAACTCGCTGGCCGCCGCTTTCACTTTCGATGTAGCACCCGTCGGCATCCAATTTGATGGCAACCACGCCCTGTTCGCTCATTTCATGAAGAAAAACGCCCGCCATTCGAGCCGGATCGCTGTCGCCCGTGAGGGCGGCGGCCTCGGTGCGGCTCGGGCAAAACAGATCGATGAAGGGCAGGATCGGCCAGAGCAGGTCGGCCGCCGCCGGAGGATTCACCGTGTCCAGCGCGATCCGCAGTCGCGGGGCGGCTGCGCGAAGTTCCCTGAGGAGATCCGGCAGATCTTCCGTCAGCGCCGGCAGCAAACCGAAATAGCCGATCTGAAGCCATTGGCATTTGGCGAAAATCGGAAAGCATTTTCGGAAGGCATCGGCATCAAGAAGCGCTGTCGCGCCCGGCGTGTGAAAGAAGACGCGCTCGCCGCCGGGCTCCACGGCGACCATGGTGGCGCTGGTCTGCGCCTTGTCAGTGGTGAAGACGCCGGCCGTATCGACGCCGGCGGCTTTCAGGCGGTCGATCACCGCGACCCCCAGCACGTCATCGCCGACCAATCCGGCGGCGGCGACGCGCATCCCCAGCTTCGCCATTGCCACGCCGCTGTTACAGACGTTGCCGCCGGTGGTCAGCGTGATCGACCGCACGATGTGTAGACCGCCCGGCGGCGGCGGGCGGCGCAAATCCACCGGCTCCCCGATCACGTCCGCGACGATGAGTCCGAATAGGGATGCGTCCATGGTGGGCGGAAAAAGTGCGGAGTGCCGCGGTAAGTGCTGAGTGCTGAGAGTTGAGTGCTGAGAAATGAGCAGAATATCGTGAGCCGCGTCTGCCTCTTTCTCAGCACTCAGCACTCACTCCCCCTCCAACACTTCTATATGCGTGTAGTCGTCGAGGATAAGGGTTGTCAGTTCGCCGTCGGGTTTTCGGAGGGTGAGGCGGTCTAGCCAGAGCTTGTCGCCGCGCGAGTGGGCGTACCAGCTTCCGGTCTGCTTTTGCTCGAAGGAGACGACGACGCCGGTGATGTCCGTGGGCCAGGTGTAATCGCGGCCGGCGATCTGCTGGGTGACTTTCACCCGCACGCCGGGGTTCAGGTCGTTGCGAAACGCGGTATCCATGTCCTTAAGGTAAGCGGCGCTCTCATAAAGGTCAAAGACTCGTGCAACGACATAACCAGCCCGGACCCAAGATCGCCGCCTTGCCCAAGGCAGCGAAAAAAATCCGAAGCACGAATGTCGAAATCCGAAACAAATCCAAAGCAGAAAACTCAAATCATTCAAACCGGCGCTGCCGTTTTGGATTTTCTTCCTTTCCGCCTTTTGGATTTGTTTCGGATTTCGTGCTTCGGATTTCGGATTTTGACCCGTCTCGGGGATCGACATTCGCGGCCTCCGCTTCCCCGTCGCTCTATCTTTTGATCACATTCGTGATTCCCATGCGGATAAAGTTCACCGCGATGGCGGCCAGCAGCACCATGACCAGCTTGCTTAGCGCGCTGAGCGCCTTAGCGCCGACAACCCGCACAACCAGCGATGCGCCAAGCATGACAGCCAATAGGAACCCAAAATTGACGGCCAGGGCCATCGTCGTGATGGCGTATCCGCGCGTGTTGGCCATGACCAGCGCGGTGGTCAGAGTGGCCGGGCCGGCGATCAACGGCATCGCCAGCGGAACCAATCCCACCATGTACGGCTCATCCACCGCCGGCTTGCCGGGACCCAGCAAATCCAGCACCGCCAATACCAGCAGCAGGATTCCGCCGGCGATGCGGAAATCATCGACTGAAATCCCCAGAAACCGAAACAGCGCGACGCCCAGGAACATGAACCCCAGGGCGATGAGCGTCGCCGCCGACACCGCCTCGAAAGTCACCCGGCGGCGCTGCGGGACACTCATGCCGCCAGTCAGCGCGATGAAGATCGGCAGCAAACCAAAGGCGTCGATCGTGACGAAGAGCGGGACGATCGCCTGAAAGAGAGAATGGAGCCAAGGGAACATGGGGACAAATCCGAAATCCGAAGTCCGAAATCCGAAACAAATTCAAATGTGGAAAAATCAAAAATCACGCAAAACCAAGGATACGACGTGGGTCCGCTTCAGCGGACGCTGTGAACTCTGTGGACGCTGTATCTGCCGGCGCGGCGCGGGACCGCGTCCGCTGAAGCGGACCCTACGGGATGTTGCTTAGTTCATTGTGCAACTCCTTGTTCACTCGCGCCAGTTCGTCATACAACCGGCTGATCGCTTCGGGGATGATGCGGAGTTCGCCGATGACGCCCATGAAATTCACGTCGCCGCCCCAGCGGGGGACGACGTGTTGATGCAGATGGCCGGGTAGGCCGGCGCCGGCGCAGCGGCCCAGGTTCGCGCCCAGGTTGAAACCCTGCGCGGAAACGGCGCGTTTGAGCAACCGCACCGCCGCCGATACTTGCCGGGCGAGGTCCAGGTGTTCCTCGTCGGTGAGTTCATCCAGATCGGCTTTGTGGACGCGCGGTGCGACGAGCAAATGGCCGTTGGCATAGGGAAACCGATTCATCAGCACCACGACCGCCGGCGTGGTCCAGAGAACCAAGCGCTGGCGCCGGGTCGCGTCGTCGGTAGCCGCCGCCGCCTCGCAAATAAAGCATGCGTCGGACGGAGGCTTGTTCAGCGAGCGGATGTAATCCATCCGCCAGGGAGCAAAAAGCGCGTCGCTTTCCATTTGCGAAACCTATCCGGCGCAGTGGGTGCCGGCAACGTGACGGCAAACTAAATCCGAAATCCGAATGGCGAAATCCGAAACAAACTCAAACGATGAAAACCCGACGGGTGCACCGGCAAAACATCGGCACGATCATTTCACGCGACGGCTTGCGCTTCTGCTGGCGCGGTGGGGGCGTTCAGCGATTCTTCCGAAAGGGCGACCTTGGCGGCGGCGAGTCGGGTCGGGTCGATTTGATGATTCACGGTCAGTTCCACCGCCGGCGCCTTCCTGGCCGATGGCTCGATCGGGCCGACATTGGGCCGCGCGGCGTCGGCCGATCGGGCCCCGGCCAATAGCGCCGCCTTGGGCTCGCGCATCGCCATCACTTCCTGGGCCAGGGCGCGGTAGTCGATGGCGCCGTTGCTGGTGGGCTCATACGCAAGGATCGTCTTTCCAAAGCTGGGGCTCTCGGCCAGCTTGATATTCCGGCGAATCTTGCTCTTAAAGATCACCGCATCCGCCCACGGCAATGCCTTGCCCTGGGCGGCATCTATAAACGACCGCAACTCCGCCACCACCTCGTTGCTCAATTTGGTATTGCTGTCGAACATGGTCAGCACGATGCCGGTGACACGCAGCTTGGGATTGATGCGCTTGCCGACGAGTTGCACCGTTTCGAGCAGCTTGGCGACGCCTTGCAACGCGAAGAAGTGCGGCTGCATGGGGATGATCACCTCGTCGGCAACCGCCAGCGCATTGAGCGTCAGCAGCCCCAGGCTCGGCGGGCAATCGAGAAGGATGTAATCGAAATCATGCGTGGTGGCTTCGATCCGCTTCTTAAGCAGCGTTTCGCGGCCCAGCACGCTGACCAACTCGATCTCCGCCGCCGCCAGATCGATCGAGCTGGGCACCAGGGCGATGCTGCCATCCTGCACCTTGTGGACGGCTTCGAGAAAACTGCGCTCGTTCACCAGGACGTCATACAGACTACAGATGTCCGGCGAAGGCTCCATGCCATAGTTAATGGTGAGGTGGGCCTGGGGATCGAGGTCGATCAGGCAGACGCGCTTGCCGGCCTCGGCGATCGCGGCGCCGAGGTTGACGGTGGTTGTCGTCTTCCCGACGCCGCCTTTTTGGTTCATCAATGCGATCGTTCGCACGGGCCACCTCCATGTGGTTCGAGGTCCATCGTCCCCATTCGTGGGCGTATTGTCTTGCAATTCCGCCGTCGGAGCAAGACCCACAACCGGCAAGTAGCGCAGCGTGGGATGGATGAAGCGGCGGGGACGCCGCTTCTACGTCGGAGCAAGACCCGCAACACGACGAGTGGCGCAACCATCCATCTTGCTATCATGAGTCCATGGAGCACCTGGAGGGACGCCAATCGATTCTCGCGGCATTGCGGGCGCGGCAACGGCGGTTTGAGGTGATCCTGCTGCGGCAGGGCGCGCATGAGGAAAAGTTTGCCGACGTTCTGGCTGCCGCCGCGGAACTGGGCGTGCCGGTGCGGCGGGCGGATGGACGCGAACTGGACGAAATGGCCCACGGGGCCACGCATGGGGGAATGCTCGCCGTGGTTTCGGCAAAGCCGCGCATGTCGTCCGGTGATCTGCTGCATCTGATCGACAAGCTGCGCGAGCCTGCCCTGTTACTGCTGTTGGAAGGGATCGAGGATGCGCGGAATCTGGGGTTTACGCTGCGCTCCGCCGAGGCGTTAGGCGCGCACGCGGTGATGATCAAAAAACATCTGTGGGATTTCGATCCCGTGGAAATCGCCCGGCCCGCCAGCGGGGCGTACGAGCGCATGCCGTTGGTGCAAATCGAGGATGTCGGCGCGCTCGAGCAACTTCGCGGGCGCGGGGTGCGGCTGATGGGCTGCCTCGCGGGAGTACGGACGAGCATCTATCAGGCCGATCTCGCATCGCCCGTCATCATTGCCATCGGCGGCGAAAAACGGGGTCTTAGCGGAGCCGTGCGTTCAATCTGCGATGGATTCATGACGATTCCGACACAGCCGGGCGCGGCGTCGTTGTCCCTCTCGCATGCCGCGAGCATTGTGATGGCCGAGGCGCGAAGGCAGCGGGAGTCGAAATGATGACCGATTGCTCTACAATCCTTGCCCGTGGAAGTGCCGTGCCTCCTGATTTTGACCGCGATGCCATTGGAGGCGCGGGCGGTGAACAATGCGCTGCGGCTGAGGCGGCGAACTATGCCGGAAAAGAGGGTGCATGACAGCTTCGGCGAATCCTTCCCCCTCCCCCGGTATTCCGGGGGAGGGTTGGGGTG